>NZ_WTVE01000023.1:0-260998 GCF_022496685.1 Pseudomonas sp. B707
CCCTCACTGTAGAGACCGGTACATCCTTTACACATTAGACCGGGGACATCGTTTACACCTTTTACAGGCTTGATACGCGGTTGGCACCGCGCTCAAGCCTGCCTAAACAGAAGTTGCAAAGGTACAGCTCCCACACGTCATCAGCCACTTCCTTCAGCGCGATGTCCTCGCCGATCAGCGCCTCGCCCAAAAACATTCGTTGCCCCTTCCACTTGAACTCGCCGTTCGAACGAACCTTGCGTACCTCAACCTCAGGGCCATATTCGACCGCGGGCAAGTAGCCCGGATACGGGCGCAACGAAGGTCTGTATACGGAAGCCGGCGGTTTCATGCCCAGTGCGGTGTGTGGTCGATCATGGTTGAAGTCCTGAACGAACTCTTCAAAGGCCAGCTGCTGGCGTACGAGATTTTCCGCAGGTGTTCGCAGTACCGCTGCTTTGAGGGTGCGGTGCATCCGTTCGTGTCGACCGTTCTGGTCAGGACGCCCTGGTGTGATTGTCTCGATATGGATGCCATGCCTGATGAACCAGACGGACAGCTTCGACAGCCGCGCCAAACCGGTCGATGCGAAAGGCGCCCCGTTATCTGTGCGGATTACGTCCGGCAATCCAAACTCCCGGAAAGCCCATTCGAATCCCTGTCGCGTCGGCTCGCTGTGCGTGCCGGGCAGCGCCCGGCAGAGCAGCAGATAGCGGCTCATCTGATCGGTAATGGTCAGCGGATAGCACCAATTGCCGTCCTGCATCCTGAACTGCCCTTTGAAGTCGGCACACCAGGTCTGGTTGGGTTCATCGGCCGGGCGTAAATGCGTCGGAGCACGCGGGCGCAAAGGATAAGGGCGCCGCGCAATGACCAAGCCAGCCTTCTTCAACCACTCACCAGCAGTGCTCGCGGCCGGCCATGGGATCTGTGGATCGGACTTTCGCAGGCGATCAATGATCTGTTTGGGACCTCGATCCGGATGCTCGTTTTTCTTGGCCAGCAATGTGGCGATGATTTCATCCGGGGTTTGATGAGGGCAGTTCAAAGGCTTGCGGGATTGCTCTTTCAAGCCATCCACACCGAGCGCTGCATACCGATCCAGCCACTTATCGACGGTTGGCCGGCTGACCCCATAACGCCGGCTCAATTGGCTCTTGGTGTAGCTGCCACTGAGCCAGTCACTGACTAATTTCACTCGTTGATCCATCGGGGACTCTTGATTCCAGGGCATGGTCAGCACCTCCTGACCATGATTGATACCTGTAAACCATGTCCCCGGTCTCAAACGTAAAGGATGTACCCGGTCTTTACCCACCCCAGCCCTCTCCCGGAGGGAGAGGGAGCCGACCGAGGTGTTTTGAGAGTTACATCGACCTGAGACACCGAGTCGATTATGGATTCACAGAAGCACTTTCAGGTCGGCGTAACTCTTGAGCTTTCCCCAATCGGTTCCCTCTCCCTCCGGGAGAGGGTTAGGGTGAGGGGCTCTCCAACTGACACACCTAATCAGGCCAATTCCACGCCGGCTCATCCAGAACCCTCTGCCCGACGATCCCCGTCTGGCCGAGGGTTTTTTCCAGCACGATGCAATTGCATTCCGGGTCTTCCTGCAACGCCGAAATCAATCGCCGGGCATGGGACACCACCCACACCTGACACTGCTCCGACACCCGGATAATCAAGCGCGCCAGCGCCGGCAGCAGATCCGGATGCAGGCTGGTTTCCGGTTCGTTCAGCACCATCAGCGACGGCGGGCGTGGCGTCAGGAGCGCGGCGACCAGCAGCAGATAGCGCAACGTGCCATCCGACAGTTCCGCCGCCGACAACGGCCGCAGCAATCCTTCCTGAAAGAACTCGATAGCGAAGCGTCCGCCTGCCAGCGGCGCAATGTTCAGCCGTGCACCGGGAAACGCATCGCTGATCGCCGCCTGCAGCGCCTCGGGATCGCCGATCTCGCGGATGGTCTGCAACGCCGCCGCCAGATCGCGCCCGTCGTGATGTAGCACCGGCGTGCGCGTGCCCAGTTGCGGCTGGCGCACCGGGGCGTCGGCGTCGCTGCGAAAGTGGTCGTAGAAGCGCCAGCGGCGGATGAACTCACGCATCTGGAAAACTTCCGGCGAGGTACGCAGGCTGCCGACCTGATCGAACAGGCTGTCGAAGTTCGGCGTGTATTGCGCCAGAACATCCCAGCCACGACCTTCACGGGTACGGATCATCGGCCCGTCGCGATCCACCAGCAGACTGGCCGGACGATAGAGCGGTCCGGCCCAGATGCATTCTTTTTTGATTTCCGGGTCGAGGGAAAAGTACGAGAGGCTTGGCTCCGGTAATCCCAGGGCGATCGAATAGCTGAAGTCCTCCCCGGCAAAGCCCAGGCGCAGGCGTTTCACACCTTGGCGCACGGTGGACTGGATCGGCACCTCGCCGTTGCGCATGCGCCGGCTGATGGTTTCCGGTCCGGCCCAGAAGGTCGAGTCGAGACCACCCTCACGGGCCAGCGCATTGACCACGCCGCCCTGAGCGGTTTCCGCCAGCAGCCGCAGCGCCCGATAAAGGTTGGACTTGCCGCTGCCGTTGGGGCCGGTGATCAGGTTCAGACGGCCCAGCGGAATCACCAATTTATTGATCGAGCGGTAATTGGCCACCGCGAGGGTCTTGAGCATGAAAATCCTTCTTGGGTGCCCCGAAATCCGGATCAGGATACTCGCTGCACAGAAATGCATATATCGCCCGGACGAAGGTTGAACCCTGTTCTAAGCTCACAGTCGTATCGTCACTTGCACGTTCGTACACAGGAAGGAGTCTGCATGGCGAGTCCCGGATTGAAAACAGCGGTCATGCTGAGTCTGTTCGCTTTATTGAGCGCCTGCGGCGAGAAAAAGGCCCCTGCGGAATACCTGCCCCGGGTCTTCGTGCAGGAGGTCAACCCCGCCAATTACGCCGCCGCCGTGACCCTCACCGGCGATGTTCAGGCACGGGTGCAGACCGAACTGTCGTTCCGGGTCGGCGGCAAGATCATCCAGCGCATGGTCGATGTCGGTGATCGTGTCTCGGCCAAACAAGTGCTGGCCAAGCTCGATCCGAAGGATTTGCAGACCAACGTCGATTCCGCCCAGGCTCAGGTAGTGGCCGAGCAGGCGCGGGTCAAACAGAGCGCCGCCGCGTTCGTTCGCCAGCAGAAACTGTTGCCCAAGGGCTACACCAGCCAGAGCGAATACGATTCCGCGCAGGCCGCCTTGCGCAGCAGCCAGAGTGCCTTGAGTGCAGCCCAGGCGCAGTTGGCCAATGCCAAGGATCAATTGAGCTACACCTCGCTGATCGCCGATGCACCCGGCGTCATCACCGAGCGTCAGGCCGAAGTCGGCCAGGTGGTTCAGGCTACGGCGCCGATATTCAGCCTGGCCCGTGACGGCGACCGCGACGCCGTGTTCAACGTTTATGAATCCCTGCTGGCCGAACGTCCGGCGGAGCGTTCGATCGTCGTCAGCCTGCTCGACAACCCCGCCATCAAGACCACCGGCACCGTGCGCGAAATCACCCCGGCGGTGTCCGCGCAATCCGGCACGGTGCAGGTCAAAGTCAGCCTCGACAGCCTGCCGCAAGGGATGCAACTGGGCTCGGTGGTGAGCGCCACGGCCAAGGGCACCGGCAAGTCGGCGGTTGAATTGCCTTGGTCGGCGCTGACCAAGAACGTCAGCGATCCAGCCGTGTGGATGGTCGACGATAAAGGCGAAGCGCAGTTGCACAACGTCACCGTCAGCCGCTATCTGATCGGCAAGGTCATCATCAGCGAGGGCCTCAAGGGCGGGGAAAAAGTCATTGTCGCGGGTGGGCAGTTGCTGCATCCGGGCATGAAGGTCGAAATTGCCGAAAACACCTACAAGGATCTGCAACCGGGAGCACAGCCATGAAGCGTCTGGGGCTGTTATCCATTGGCGTGTTGCTCGCCGCCTGCTCGAAAAGCGAGCCACCGCCGGAGCCGGTACGGCCGGTGTTGTCGGTCAAGGTCGAAGCGATGAGCGAGGAAAACCTCGGGCGTTTCGCCGGCAGCATTCAGGCACGCTATGAAAGCAACACCGGTTTTCGTGTCGGCGGGCGCATTGCCAGTCGTAACGTCGATGTCGGTACCGAGGTGCAGAAGGGCACGCTGCTCGCTACCCTCGATCCGACCGACCAGCAGAACCAGTTGCGTTCGGCCCAGGGCGACCTGGCCAGGGTTCAGGCACAGCTGATCAACGCCCAGGCCAATGCCCGCCGTCAGCAAGCGCTGTTCGACCGTGGTGTCGGCGCGCAGGCGCAACTGGACATTGCCATGACGGACCTGAAAACCACCCAGGCTTCGCTGGATCAGGCGCGGGCGGCGGTCAACCAGAGCAAGGATCAACTCGATTACACCCAGCTACGCTCCGACCACAAGGCGGTGGTCACCGCGTGGAACGCCGAGGCCGGACAAGTGGTGACGGCGGGCCAGCAGGTGGTGACCCTGGCGCAACCGGATATCAAGGAAGCCGTGATCGATCTGCCGGACACCCTGGTCGATGAGATACCTCCTGACGTGGTGTTTCTGGTGGCCGGGCAGCTCGACCCGAGCATCAACACCACGGCCACCCTGCGCGAGATCGAACCCCAGGCACAAAGTGCGACGCGCACCCGCCGCGCACGGTTGACCCTGGCCAATACGCCCGACGGCTTTCGCCTCGGCACCGCGATCAGCGTCACCCTCAGCTCGGCGATCAAGCCGCGTATCGAATTGCCCGTCACCGCGTTGCAGGAGGTCGACGGAAAAGCGCGGATCTGGGTCATCGACACCCAGAGCAAAACCGTCAACCCGCGCGACGTCAGCGTGATCAGCCGCACCGATAGCAGCGTTGTACTTGCGGGGGGCGTGAAGAACGGCGAGCGTGTGGTCAGCGCCGGCGTCAACAGTCTCAAACCCGGACAATCCGTGAAACTTGACGAGGACAGTCAATGAAAGGCTCTTTCAATCTCTCCGAATGGGCCCTCAAGCATCAGTCTTTCGTCTGGTATCTGATGTTCGTCGCATTGCTCATGGGGGTGTTCTCCTACTTCAATCTGGGGCGCGAGGAAGACCCGTCGTTCACCATCAAGACCATGGTGATCCAGACCAAATGGCCGGGCGCGACCCAGGAAGAAACCCTCAAGCAGGTCACCGACCGCATCGAGAAAAAACTCGAAGAACTCGATTCCCTCGACTACGTGAAAAGCTACACGCGCCCCGGCGAATCGACGGTGTACGTGTACCTGCGCGACACCACCAGCGCCAAGGATATTCCGGAAATCTGGTACCAGGTGCGCAAGAAGATCGACGACATTCGCGGGCAGTTTCCTCAAGGGATTCAGGGGCCGGGATTCAACGACGAATTCGGTGACGTGTTCGGCTCGGTGTACGCCTTCACCGCCGACGGCCTGACCATGCGCCAGTTGCGCGATTACGTGGAACAGGCGCGGGCCGAGATCCGCAATGTGCCGGGGTTGGGCAAGATCGAAATGATCGGCCAGCAGGACGAAGTGATTTACCTGAACTTCTCCACCCGCAAACTCGCGGCGCTGGGCATTGATCAGCGCCAGGTGGTGCAGAGCCTGCAATCGCAGAACGCCGTGACTCCGGCCGGTGTCATTGAGGCGGGCCCGGAGCGGATTTCCGTGCGGACTTCGGGGCAGTTCGCTTCGGAGAAAGACCTGGCCGAGGTCAATCTCAAGCTCAACGACCGCTTCTATCGCCTGGCAGACGTCGCCGACATCACTCGCGGTTACACCGATCCGGCCACGCCGGAATTCCGTTTCGACGGCAAACCGGCGATCGGGCTGGCGATTGCCATGCAGAAGGGCGGCAACGTCCAGGAGTTTGGCAAGGCCCTGCACAAGCGCATCGATGAACTGACGGCGGATCTGCCGGTTGGCGTGGGTGTGCACACAGTGTCCGATCAGGCCGTGGTGGTGGAGGAAGCCGTTGGCGGCTTCACCAGCGCGTTGTTCGAAGCAGTGGTGATCGTGCTGGTGGTCAGCTTCATCAGCCTCGGCGTGCGCGCCGGGCTGGTGGTGGCGTGCTCGATCCCGCTGGTGCTGGCGATGGTGTTTGTGTTCATGGAGTACAGCGGCATCACCATGCAGCGGATTTCCCTCGGTGCTCTGATCATCGCCCTGGGCCTGTTGGTGGACGATGCGATGATCACCGTGGAAATGATGGTCACGCGCCTGGAAATGGGCGAGAGCAAGGAGGAGGCCGCGACGTTCGCCTACACCTCGACCGCGTTCCCGATGCTCACCGGTACGCTGGTGACGGTCGCCGGTTTCGTCCCCATCGGGCTCAACGCCAGTTCTGCCGGCGAGTACACCTACACGCTGTTCGCGGTGATTGCCGTGGCGATGATCGTGTCCTGGATTGTGGCGGTGTTCTTCGCCCCGGTGATCGGCGTGCACATTCTCAGTACCAACGTGAAAGCCCATGAGGCCGAACCGGGGCGCGTTGGCCGGGCGTTCAATGGCGGTTTGCTGTGGTGCATGCGCAATCGCTGGTGGGCCATCGGCATCACCGTGCTGTTGTTTGTACTGGCAGTGTTCTGCATGCGGTTTGTGCAGAATCAGTTCTTCCCGTCCTCGGATCGACCGGAAATCCTGGTCGACCTCAACCTGCCGCAAAACGCGTCAATCGACGAGACCCGCAAGGCCGTCGACAAGCTCGAGGCCACGCTCAAGGGCGACGCGGACATCGTGCGCTGGAGCACCTACATCGGTCAGGGTGCGATCCGTTTCTACCTGCCACTCGACCAACAATTGCAGAACCCGTACTACGCGCAACTGGTGATCGTCAGCAAAGACTTCGAAGCCCGCGAGGCCCTGAGCCAGCGCCTGCGCGAACGGCTGCACAAGGACTTCGTCGGCATCGGCAGTTACGTGCAGGCGCTGGAAATGGGTCCGCCGGTGGGGCGTCCGATCCAGTACCGGATCAGCGGCAAGGACATCGACCAGGTGCGCAAGCACGCCATCGACCTGGCGACTGAACTGGACAGGAACGAGCACATCGGCGAGATCATTTACGACTGGAACGAGCCGGGCAAGGTCCTGCGAATCGACATCGCCCAGGACAAGGCGCGCCAGCTCGGGCTGTCGTCCGAAGACGTGGCGAACCTGATGAACAGCATCGTCAGTGGCGCGCCGCTGACCCAGGTCAACGACGACATCTACCTGATCAATGTGGTCGGTCGCGCAGTGAGTTCGGAACGCGGTACGCCGGAAACCCTGCAGAACCTGCAGATCGTCACGCCCAACGGCACGTCGATTCCGCTGCTGGCCTTCGCCACGGTTCGTTATGAGCTGGAACAGCCGCTGGTGTGGCGTCGTGATCGCCTTCCGACCATCACCATCAAGGCGTCGGTGCGTGACGTGATTCAGCCGACCGATCTGGTGAAACTGTTGAAGCCGTCCATCGACGCGTTCGCCGAAAAACTGCCCGTTGGCTACAAGGTCGCCACCGGCGGTACGGTCGAGGAGAGTGGCAAGGCCCAAGGGCCGATTGCGAAAGTGCTGCCGTTGATGCTGTTTTTGATGGCGACTTTCCTGATGATCCAGCTGCACAGCGTGCAGAAGCTGTTCCTGGTGGCCAGTGTCGCGCCGCTGGGGCTGATCGGCGTGGTGCTGGCGCTGGTGCCGACCGGTACGCCGATGGGCTTCGTGGCAATCCTCGGGATCCTGGCGTTGATCGGCATCATCATCCGCAACTCGGTGATCCTCGTGACCCAGATCGACGAGTTCGAGCGCAAAGGCTACGCGCCGTGGGATGCGGTGGTGGAAGCCACCGAACACCGCCGTCGCCCGATCCTGCTGACCGCCGCCGCGGCGAGCATGGGCATGATCCCGATCGCCCGGGAAGTGTTCTGGGGGCCGATGGCCTACGCGATGATCGGCGGGATCGTGATTGCGACCCTGCTGACGCTGCTGTTTCTGCCAGCGCTGTACGTGGCCTGGTACAAGATTCGCGAGCCGAAGAAGGACGCTTCGCCATCGGCAAAGTGATTGCGCTTGTTACATATTTGCGAAGGGCCTGACTTACAGCGTCGGCGTATTCGGTTAACGTCCCTCCTCCTTTAGGAGAAGGGACGTCTGATGCTTACCGTTACCTGCTGGCTGCGCGCGCTATTGCTGATTGCCGGTTTATGCCTGTCGTCCCTGTCCTGGGCCGACACATTATTGGAAAACTCGTTGTGGCACGTGCAACTCGATCCGGCAACGCTGGCTGTCCGTGTCACGCCTGCAAACGATGCGACGGTGCAGGTCTCGGCGGGCGTTGCCGCACATAAGGTCAGCCACTTGATCAGGCGTGGTGATCGCATCGATTGGCAATGGGATGACGGGGCCTGGATCCTAAGCGCGAGCCTGGATCAACATGATCTGTCCTTCTCGATCACCGCGCGTGAACCCGCGGAACTGGAATTTCTTCGTCAGCCCGCCAGCGTGATGGGCAAGGGACTGATCTGGCCCCTGGCCGAGGGGCACTATGTGCCGCGTGGCGATCCGGTGTGGCAGGAATTCCTTTTGAGTCAGGGCGAATTCAATACCACTCAGGATCTGAGCCTGCCGCTCTGGGGTGTTGAGCATGACGGATTCAGCCTGCATTGGCTGATGACCAATCCCTTCAACAATCGGCTGTTGTTCAGTGCCCAAAGCGAGGCTTTGGCACTTTCCGCCCGGCATCGCTTCACCTCACTCGATCCGTCCGCACCATTGACGTTCACGCTGTTCCTCGGGGCGGACGACCCGTTGGCTGGTGCCAAACGCTACCGGCAATGGCTGATCGATAACGGTCGCTATGAAACTCTGAGCAGCAAATTCGAGAAAACGCCTCAGGCGAAGCGGCTGCTGGGTGCCAATCATCTGTACCTTTGGGGCAACGATCTGCTGGGGGCCAAAGATGTGCGCAGTTGGCCCGTGCTGCTTGACACCTTGCGCGGTGGTGGCTCGCTGGCCAGTGGGCTGAAAGCGGGAATGGATCGTGAGGCGTTGCAGATCCTTGCCATTGGCGGGGAGTTGAACGGTTATCAGAAAAAAGTGCTGTTGCGCGGTCTCAACCACGCCCTGAATACCCTGGCGCGCAAGACCTGGCAGGCCCGGGCCGTGCCGGACATGCAGGCTCTGGTCAGAGGTTACGCTGATGTACGCGCACAAGTGGCAGCCGACCTCGGTGAGGCGCTGATGCCCGAACCCGAACGCTGGGGCAGCACCTTGTCACTGGATACGATCAAGCAATTACAGAACGCCGGGCTGTCCCGTTTGTGGTTGGGACTGGGTGAAGGCTGGGAGGGTGGCCTCTGGCACCCCGAGACGATCAAGGCCGGCGTGGCGGCGGGTTATCTGATCGCGCCGTACGATTCCTATGAGACGGCGCTGAGCCGCAGCGAGAACCCTGACTGGACCACGGCACATCTGGGGGACAAGGCGAATCTTGAGTGCGCAATCGTGAAGGGCGACGGAACGTTGAAAAGCGGTTTCCAGCAATCTGGGCATTACACCGACCCCCGTTGCGTGCGACCGCTGCTTGAGCAGCGCGTCGAAGCGATTCGCGACGCCGCCGGTTTCAACAGCTGGTTTCTCGATGCCTATGCCACCGGCATGCTGTTCGACAGCTACCGTCCCGGAGCAACGATGACCCAGGCACAAAATGCTGAAGGCAACATCGGCGCATCACGCTGGATCAATGAAGTATTGAAACTGCCCACCGGTTCAGAAGATGGCAACGCAACGACCGCGCAAGGCGTGTTGTTCGCCCATGGCATGCAGACACCGGTGATCGGTTGGGGTGATGTCGAGATGAGCAAGAGCCCCAAATCCAGATACTTCGCAGGCAAGTGGTATCCGCCGGAGCAGCCAGAGGTTTTCTTCAAACCTGTGCCGATCAAAGAGTCGTTGCGGCGTATTCACTTTGATCCGGCCAGCCGTTTACCGCTGTACCAAGCGGTTTTTCATGGCTCGGTGATCACGTCCCACCATTGGCTGTTCGATAGCCTGAAATTGACCAACGTTCGGGCGGACAACGAGCTCGCTCAGCTTCTCTACAACGTTGCGCCGCTGTATCACCTCAGTGTCGATACGCTTGCGCAGCGATTGCCGCAGATTGCCCGTCAGGATGCGTTCTTCCGGCCTTTGCATGAACGTCTGGCAACTCAGGCGCTCACCGGTTTCGAATGGTTGAGTGCGGACCGGCTGGTTCAGCAGACATCCTTTGAAGACGGCACGCGATTGCTGGCCAATTTTGATGTGCAGGCGCGTGAGGTGCAGGGGCTGACATTGCCCGCACGGAGCATCACTGTGCGCTCGCCCGAGCAAGCGCCAGCTTACTTTCAGGTTGAGACGGGGCCCTGAGTCTCAGGTCTTGCGCCAGACACTCGCCAGCCAGGGCTGCTGCTCACGCGGTAGCCCCGCCGGTCGGTAGTAATGTTCCAGCTCGACGAACCCGGCAGCGGTCAACAACCCGCGCCAGGCTTCAAGATCGTGATACGAGCCATAACGCGGCCCGTTCCAGCCTTCACGGTTATCCCCACGCGGATTGGAGCTGAACAGCACGCCGCCCGGTTTCAATGTCCCGTGCAACTGCTTCAAGACCCGAGGCAATTCCTGCAACGGCACATGAAACAGCACCGCGTTGGCGAAGATCCCGTCGAAGCGTTCTGCCGGCAGATCCAGCTTCAGAAAGTCCTGGCACCACACTTCACAGCCACTGTCTTCTCGCGCCATCTGCGCGAATTTCTCCGCGCCGTCGAGGCCGACGGCGACGTGTCCCATCCGGGTGAATGTCTGCAAATCGCGCCCCGGCCCGCAGCCGAAATCGAGGATGGAAAACGGCGCCTCAGCCTGGATGTGCCGCAACAGGGCGTCGATGTTCTGGCTGACATCGTGATCGCGGGTGCCTTCACGAAAGTCCTCGGCCACCGAGTTGTAGTGGCCGAGGGTGGTAGAGGTGATCTGTTCCAGATCGGTGGGGGTCTGCTTCATGGTCGAACTGCGCCGGCAAAGGATTTTGCCGACTATACGCCATGCCATTCAGCGCTTGTTCAACCCTCGAGCCAGACGATCGCCACCCAGCTGAATCAGCGCTACCAGCGCCACCAGCAGCACGATCACCGTCAGCATGATCTGGCTGTCGAAGCGCTGATAGCCATAGCGATAGGCGATGTCGCCCAGACCGCCGGCGCCAATCGCTCCGGCCATGGCCGAGGAGTTGATCATCGTCACCAGGGTGATGGTGAAACCGCCGACGATCCCCGGCAGCGCCTCGGGCAACAGCACATGCCAGACGATGTGCCAGCGCCGGCAGCCCATGGCCTGCGCGGCTTCGATCAGGCCGTAGTCGACTTCACGCAGGCTCACTTCGGCGATCCGCGCAAAGAACGGCGTGGCCGCGATGGTCAACGGCACGACCGCCGCCCACACGCCGTAGGTGGTGCCGACGATCAAACGGGTGAACGGAATCAGGGCGACCATCAGAATCAGGAACGGGATCGAACGAAACAGGTTCACGAATGCACCCAACGCGCGATTGAGCACCGGTGCTTCGTAGATCCCGCCCTTGTCGCTGGTGACCAGAATCACCGCCATCGGAATCCCGGCGAGCAACGCGATCAGCGACGACACGCCGACCATCAGAAACGTGTCGATAAAACCCTGCAGCAAGCGATCAAACCACATAACCCAGCACCTCCGTGCGTTGTGCCCACTGGCTGGCACGCTGGCGCAATTCCTCGGCGTTCAGCTTTGAGCCCGCTACCGCCAGCAGCAGTTGCCCGAGCGCGTGGCCCTGAATCCGTTCCACGCCACCCTGGAGCAATTTCACCCGCCCACCGAGCGCGGCGAACAGCGCGGCCAGATCCGGCTCATCCTGCTGGCTGCCGGTGAACTGCAAACGCAGCACAACTGACGCATCGGACGACGACGGTTGCGCCTGCAAACGGCTTTGCAGCTCCTCGGGCAAAGCGTGTTGCAACGGTGCGAGCAGGGTCTGGCTGACCTCGTGCTGTGGATTGCCGAACACTTCCCACACCGGGCCTTGCTCGACGATGCGGCCATGTTCGAGCACGACGACGCGGTCGCAGATTTCCCGGATCACCGCCATCTCGTGGGTGATCAGCACGATGGTCAGGCCCAGGCGTTTGTTGATCTCGCGCAGCAGGCCGAGGATCGACTGGGTGGTTTCCGGATCCAGTGCCGAAGTGGCTTCGTCGCAGAGCAGAATGTCCGGGTCATGCACCAGCGCGCGGGCGATGCCGACACGCTGTTTCTGCCCGCCGGACAGCTGCGCCGGATACGCCGTGTGCTTGGCTTGCAGGCCCACCAGTTCCAGCAGTTCACGAACCTTTTTCTCCCGCTGTTCCTTCGGAACGCCGGCGACTTTCAGCGGCAGTTCGACGTTTTGCCACACCGTTTTCGCCGACATCAGGTTGAAGTGCTGGAAGATCATGCCGATCCGCCGCCGCAGGGCGACGAGGCGATCCTCGTCGTATTCGCCGATGTCCACCTGGTCGATCAGCACCCGGCCCGAGGTCGGTTGTTCGAGGCGGTTGATGGTGCGGATCAGCGACGACTTGCCGGCGCCGCTGCGGCCGATGATGCCGAACACTTCACCGCGCTGGATCGCCAGGTCGATGCCTTGCAGGGCAGCGACCGGGCCTTGTTTGCCGTCGTAGGTTTTGCCGAGCCCGACGAAACGCACATGAGCGCGGTTCAGTTCGGGATGCAGTTCGGTGCGCTGTGCCAGCGCGGGTGGCTCTGGAAGATCCAGTCGCCGTTGAATGGCCGCGGTCATCCTCAGCTTTCCCAGCCGGCCTGGTACAGCTTGCCGTGGGCCTTATCCAGTGCGGCGCGAACGGCCGGCGAATGCTGGTAGATGTCGACGAACTTGATCAGGCGCGGGTCGGTTTTGCTCTTCGGCTGGATCACGAACTGAATCACGTATTCCTTGTGGTCGAGGCCGTCGAACAGCAACGCGGAGCCCGCATCGAAGGTCTTCGCCAGACGGATGTAGGCCGGGTAGCCCTGGACCAGATCGGCGTCATCGTAGGCGCGCACCAGTTGCACGGCTTCGACTTGCAGGATCTTGATCTTCTTCGGGTTGGCGACGATATCGTCTTCGGTGGCCTTGTAGCCGACGCCCGGTTTGAGGGTGATCAGACCGGCCTTGGCCAGCAGTTGCAGACCGCGTCCGCTGTTGATCGGGTCGTTGGCAATGGCGACGCTGGCGCCTTCCGGCAGCTCGTCGAAGCTTTTGTATTTCTTCGAGTACAGGCCGACGTTGTTGATGATCCCCGGGGCGAATGGCACCAGGTCGAAACCGGAGGCGGCCTTGGCATTTTCCAGGAACGGGATGTGCTGGAAGTAGTTCACGTCGATGTCACCGGCGGCGAGGCTGACGTTCGGCGCGATCCAGTCGGTGAATTCCACCAGCTCGACTTTCAGGCCTTGTTTGGAGGCCTCTTCGACGGCCGCTTCCAGCGGAATCGCGAAGGCGGCGGTGGTGCCGATTTTCAACGGAGCATCGGCGGCGAACACCGCCGAGCTGAACAGGCCGAAGGCCAGGGCCAGTGCTTTGACTGGGTGGGACAGGAGCTTCTTGGTCATGGTGGTTTTCCAGTCAGTGCGAGGAGGAGTGTCGGTAGTGGGCGCCGGTGTGTTGCTGCGGCAAATGCGCTTCGCCGTGAAACAGTTTTTCCCGCAGGCTGCCGCTGTCGTATGCGGTCTTGTACGAACCGCGTCGTTGCAGCTCCGGAATCACCAGATCGATGAAATCCACATAGCTTTCCGGGGTGACGATGCGGGTCAGGTTGAAACCGTCGAGGCCGGTTTCGGCGATCCACGATTCCAGTTCATCCGCCACTTGTTGCGGCGAGCCGACCACCGTGATGTAGCGCCCGCCGAGTGCGTGCTGGTCGAGCAACTTGCGCCGGGTCCAGTCGTTGTTCTGCAGGTTCTTGGTGGCGGACTGGATCGCGTTGCTTTTGACGTATTGGATCGGCTCGTCGATTTCGTATTGGGAAAAGTCGATGCCAGTGGACGCCGAAAAGTGCGCCACGCCCGCTTCGGCGCTGGCGTAGCTCAGGTATTCGGCGTGCTTGGCCCAGGCCGCTTCTTCGGTCTCGCCGACGATCACGTTCAGGCCCATGAACACCTTGATGTCCTCGGGATTGCGCCCCGCCTCGACGGCGCTGGCGCGGACCTTGTCCACCTGCACCTTGGTCGACGGCTTGTTCTGACCGCTGATGAACACGCACTCGGCATGCCGCCCGGCGAACAGCAGACCGCGATCCGAACTGCCGGCCTGGAACAGCACCGGCGTGCGCTGCGGCGACGGCTCGCACAGGTGATAACCCTCGACCTGATAGAACTCGCCCTTGTGTTCGACCTTGTGCACCTTGTCCGGCTGCGCGTAGATCCGCTGCTGCGGATCGTTGAGCACCGCGCCGTTTTCCCAGCTGCCTTCCCAGAGTTTGTAGAGCACTTCGAGGTACTCGTCGGCCTGGTCGTAACGCCGGTCGTGCTCGACCTGTTCACTGAGGCCCATGGCCTTGGCGGCGCTGTCCAGATAGCCGGTGACGATGTTCCAGCCCACCCGTCCACGGCTCAGGTGATCGAGGGTCGACATGCGTCGGGCGAACAAATATGGGGGCTCGTAGGTGAGGTTGGCGGTCAGGCCGAAACCGAGGTTTTTGGTTACCGCGGACATCGCCGATACCAGCAGCAACGGATCGTTGACCGGCAGCTGGATCGACTCTTTCAGGGTGACGTCCACCGAGTTCTGATAGACGTCGTACACGCCGACGATGTCGGCGATGAAAAGCCCGTCGAACAGCCCGCGCTCCAGCAGTTGCGCCAGTTCGGTCCAGTATTCGATGGTCTTGTATCGGGTCGAGGTGTCGCGGGGATGGGTCCACAGCCCATGGTTGATGTGGCCGATGCAGTTCATGTTGAACGCATTGAGCAGGATCTTTTTCTTGCTCATCAGATGGTCCCTCGCAGCGGAGGGTTTTCATCGTTGAGGTAGTAATTGCCCACCGCGTGATACTTCCAGCGTACCGGGTCGTGCAGGGTGTGCACCCGGGCGTTGCGCCAGTGGCGGTCGAGGCCGTGCTCGATCAGGGTGGCCTGGCTGCCGGCCAGTTCGAACAGGGTGCTGCCGGCGGCCAGGGAGATTTCGGTGCTGATCGCCCGTGCTTCGGCGACGGCAATCGAGGCCGCTGCAACCGTCTCGGCATTGGTCTCGACCTGGGCCGCATCGAGGAATTCGCCGGCGCGTTCGAGCAGGGCTTCGGTGGCGTGCAGGCGAATGCTCAGGTGGCCGAAGCTCTTGAGGGTCAGCGGGTCTTCGGTGGCTTTGTCGTTACCCGAATCGATCCATGGCCGGGTCTTGCTGCGCACGAAGTGCAGTGCATCTTCGTAAGCGGCGCGGGCGATGCCGGTGTCGATGGCGGCGTGAAGGATCTGCGCCAGCGGGCCGACCGGGGTCGGGCGCTCGAAAGCACTCTGGAACGGGATGACATCTTCGGCAGCGACATACACGTCTTCGAACACCACCGAACCGCTGCCGGTGGTGCGCTGGCCGAAGCCGCTCCAGTCGTCGATCACGGTCAGGCCTTTGCTATCGCGCGGGACGAAGGCCAACTGCTGCACGCCGTTTTCATCGACTACGGACGTTGGAATCCGTTGGGCGTAGATCGCACCGGTCGCATAGAACTTGCGACCGTTGATGCGATAACCGCTGCCGTCGCGTTTCAGGCTGGTGACACGGTCGTGGGCGGTCTTGGTGCCCAGCTCTGCCAAGGCGTTGCCGAAGCGCTGACCGGCGAGGACTTCGGCGTACAGCCGTTGTTTCTGCTCGTGGCTGCCGTTCACCCGAAGCACTTCCAGGGCATAGAAATGGTTCTGTGGAATCTGCCCCAGCGAGCCGTCGGCCCGGGCAATCAGGGCGATGACTTTGGCCAGGGTCACGTTGGATACGCCGGCGCCGCCGTACTCCTTGGGCACGCTGATGCCCCACAGGCCGGAGCGGGAAAACACGTCGAGCTCCGGCAGCGGCAGGCGGCGTTCGCGGTCGCGCAGGTTGCTGTCACGCTGGAAATCTTCGGCCAGGTCGCTGGCGACGATCAGGGCTTGCTCGTCGCTGGTGATGAGCGCGACGGGATGGGAAAGAGTCATGTGTTTCTCCAGAGATCTGGTCAAAAGTGTTCGGGTCGTCAGATCCAGGAATGGCGAGCCGGCAACTTGCCGTTGAGGCGATAGGCGCCGACCGCGTGGTACTTCCAGCGCACCGGGTCGTGCAAGGTGTGCACCCGGGCGTTGCGCCAGTGACGGTCGAGGTTGAATTCGGCGAGGGTCGCGCGGCTGCCGGCCAGTTCGAAGAGTTTTTCGCTGGCCAGCAGCGAGATCTCGGTGGTCAGCACCTTGGCTTCGGCCACGGCAATCGAGGCGCGGGCGGCGGATTCGGCGGTCAGTGGCGCGGCGTGCACCTGATCCAGCACCTGCCCGGCCTTGCGCAGCAGCGCTTCAGCGGCGTGCAGTTCGATTTTCAGTTTGCCGATATCGGCGATCACGTAGAGATCGTCGCTGGCGCGTTCGACGTTGGCGTCGATCCACGGCCGGGCGCGAGTCTTGACGAATTCGATGGCGTCATCGATCGCGCCACGGGCGATGCCGGCGTCGATCGCGGCCTGAATCAGCTGCGACACCGCGCCTTGGGTGTTGGGCTTTTCGTTGATCTTCCAGTTGTCCACCACGAGGCCGGCATCGACCCGCACGTTGTTCAACAGGATCGTGCCGCTGGCGGTGGTGCGCTGGCCGAAACCGGACCAGTCATCGACGATGCGCAATCCCGGCGTGCCGCGACGGACGAAGGCCAGGACTTGCTTGCCGTCATCGTTGAGCGCCTTGACCGCCACCCAGTGGGCGAACAGGGCGCCGGTGGAATAGAACTTCTGGCCGTTGATCACGTAGTCATCGCCGTCAGCGGTGATGCGCGCTTTCAGTTCCAGGGTGTCCTTGGTGCCGCGTTCAGGCCCGGCATTACCGATGCGCCAGCCTTCGAGCACGCTCTGCAACAGTTGTTTTTTCTGCTGTTCGGTGGCGCTGCCGAGGATCAGGTTGATGATGCCGAACTGGTTTTGCGGGATCTGTCCCAGTGCCGGGTCGGCCGCGGAAATGATCGCGAACACTTCGGCCAGGGTCACGAAGGAAACCTGCGGGCCGCCGTACTCGCGCGGAATCGCGATGCTGCCGAGGCCGCTGCGGGTGAACTGTTCGATTTCCGACCACGGCAGCTTGCGCTGACGGTCACGTTTGGCGGCCTGCACGCGGGCGACCTGCGCCAGCTCATGGGCGGCCTTGATGGCTTGAGCGTCGTTGCGCAGCACTTGTGCGGGCAACAACAACGGGGCGATATCCAGGTCACTCTGGACGTTTGCGTCTGCCAGACTGGACATCAGTGCCGCTCCTTGGCTACACGCAATGCCCTGGCGATCCGCACTGGGGTGATTGTGTTCCGGACCATGTTACCTACCTCACATCTCATGAAAAACGCCGCAAAAGTGCGGCGAACGAAAGAATGTCCGGTGGTCCGGTTCATATACCCTAAGCGCGTATAAAATTTAAATAAACTAACTTTTAGGAATATGTATAGAAGGGGGCGTGGTCCGTCTGGTTAAGTTCGCGGCGGCGAGGGAGGACGCCTCTCGCCGAGCGAGGTGTGTCATTTTTTTTCGGTGCTCTGCGGCCTTCAGCGTTTCCTTGAGCGGCACCTTGAGGTAGGGATTCACACAACCGATCTTCAGTGTTCGCGGCGGCGCCCAGCGCGAGTTGTTGCCGACCCGGTCGAGGATGCAGTAGGTCACATCCAGCCGCAGGTCCTCGCCGGCCTCGGTGATGATCGCCGGCGGCACCCAGACCTGAATCGGCTTGTCGATATCGGCCGTGGTGATGCGCGCCAGATCCATCCGTACATCGCCCCAGCGCAGGGTGATGGCATCGCCTTCAGCCATGTTCAGGTACGGCTCGATGGTCAGTGGTACGCCACGCTTGATCTGGTTCGCGTTGACCCCCTGACGGCGAATGGTCTCGGGCAGGGTCACAGGGGCCAGTTGCTGGTTTTCGTCACCACACACCGCGGGGGGCTGCCCGCCGGGGCAGTCGAGTTTCACCGTGACGCGCGCCGCCGCCGACAGCGATGGCCCGTGACCCACCCGCATGACCCGGTAGTGGATGCGAGACGGACCGCTGGCGATAAAGCTCTCCGGCACACGCAGATTGACGGGGGTGGCGACGTCCTGCGCTGTCAGCACGTGAGAGGCGACATAGCAGTTGTTCCAGAACAGTTCGATCAGATCGCCGATGTCCATGTCCGGGTAGGGCGGCACATCGACCAGCAGATGAGCCGCTGCTGCGAGGTTGATGCCGTGGTTTTGGGATGGCGCCAGGCTCGGCGCGGCCAGTTCGGGGATGTGCGAAGTGCGGGTCATGAAATCCTCTCCTTGAAGCCTTGCAGCGAAATCCGTTTCTGAAAGTTCAAAAGGCCAGAATTGCCTGGTAATAAGAACAGGATCTTTCGGCCAGTCGTTATTGGGTCTTGTTGATGTAGCGGGTTGCGATGAGTGACTAGATAAAAGTTCGCCGAATGGCATGTCAACGGACAGGATTATTTAATTGAAGAATTACGGATTTATCAGAAGCTTCCTACGCGGATAAGGCACTCTACCTATTCTCCATAGCGAATCGGGCCACAGCTTTTGCCGGATTTTATTGCTCTGCCGTCGGTCGGTTTGTACAGCTGGAAATTTGGAGGGGACGAACTTTAATCGCGGGGGAGACTGTTGCAGGACATATATATGTAATGCAGTCACTTGATTAAGTTTTTATTTGGGGAGGGTGTAAGCGAAACTTCCGTCCATGGAAGTTTGTATTCGGGGAAGTTTGCAGGTCAGCCGTTGTTTCTGAACTTGCTGAGGAACTGTCGAGTGCGTTCTTCTTGCGGATTGGCAAACAACGCTTTCGCTTCACCTTGTTCGACGATCACGCCTTTATCGAAAAACACCACGCGGTTGGCCACGTCACGGGCGAACGCCATTTCGTGGGTGACGATCACCATGGTGCGTTTCTCCTCGGCGAGGCCGCGGATGGTCGCCAGCACTTCACCTACCAGCTCCGGATCGAGGGCCGAGGTTGGCTCGTCGAACAGGATCACTTCCGGCTCCATCGCCAGCGCCCGGGCGATCGCCACGCGCTGTTGCTGGCCACCGGACAGGCGCCGTGGGTAGGCGTCTTCCTTGCCCGCCAGGCCGACCTTGGCCAGCAGCTTCTTGCCCAGGGCAATGGCTGCATCGCGAGGCGTCTTCTTGACCACGATCGGGCCTTCGATGACGTTTTCCAGCGCGGTGCGGTGGGGGAACAGGTTGAAGTTCTGGAACACGAAGCCCACGTGCTGGCGCAGGTTGCGCACCAGGCTCTGCTGCTGGTTCAGCGGGCGACTGGTATCGATCTCGATCTCGCCGACCTTGATCCGGCCGCTGGTGGGTTGCTCGAGGAAGTTCAGGCAACGCAGGAACGTGGTCTTGCCCGAGCCGCTGGGGCCGATGATTGCCACGACCTCGCCTTCCTTCACCTCCAGATCAATGCCGTTGAGCACGACTTGACCCTTGAACTGCTTTGTCAGTTTTTCCACGACAATCATGGGGTCAGGACTCCTGGTCGTGCCGATTGACCCGCTCTTCCAACTTGTTCTGGAAGTGCGACAGCACCGTGGCCAGAATCCAGTAGATCAGCGCGGCGGCAAGATACATGGTGAAGACTTCGAAAGTCCGGGCGGTAATCAGCTGTGCCTGACGGAACAGCTCCGGCACCTGAATGGTGGCGGCCAGTGCGGTGTCCTTGACCAGCGAAATGAAGCTGTTGCCCAGCGGCGGCAAGGCCGTGCGCATGGCCTGCGGCAGGATGGCCCGGCGCAGGGTCTGCGCGCGGGTCATGCCGATGCTCGCAGCGGCTTCCCACTGGCCGCGTTCGATCGAACCGATCGCGGACCGCAGGATTTCACAGGCGTAGGCGGCCATGTTCAGCGAGAAGCCGATCAGCGCCGCCGGCAGCGGGTCGAGTTCCAGACCCATTTGCGGCAAGCCGTAATAGATCACGAACAGCTGGACCAGCAACGGCGTGCCGCGAAAGAACGACACGTAGATGCGGGCCAGCCAGCTGACCGACTTGAAGCGCGACAGGCGCATCAACGCCAGGCCAAAGCCCAGCAGCAGGCCGAAGAACATGCCGCCCAGGCTGAGGATTACCGTGTAGTACGCGCCCTTCAACAGGAAGGGCGCGGAGTCCAGAGCGAGTTGGAAAGCTTCTTCCATTATTGGGTGACGTCAGCGTTGAAGTATTTCTTGGACAGCTTCTCAAGGGTGCCGTCGGCACGCAGTTCGTCGAGGGCCTTGTTCACGGCGGCCAGCAGTTCAGGCTCGCCTTTGCGCAGGGCGATACCGGCTTCCTGACGCGAGAAGGCTTCACCGGCGGCGACGGTTTTCGGCGCTTTCTTGGCGTATTCCAGTGCAGCCAGACGGTCGATCAGGATCGCGTCGGTACGGCCGTTGTTCAGGTCGGCGAACTTGGTCGGATCATCGTCGTAGGTGCGCACGTCGGCCCCCGGCACGTTGGCGCGGACCCATTGTTCGTAGTTGGTGCCCAGGCCTACGCCGACTTTCTTGCCGGACAGGTCAGCGGCGGACTTGATGTTCAGCGCAGCTTCCTTGTCCTTCAGCACCAGCGCCTGAATCCCGGAGATGGTGTAGGGCTCGGAGAAGTCATACTTCTTCTTGCGCTCGTCGGAGATGGTCACTTGGTTGACCACAACGTCCAGACGCTTGGATTCCAGGGCCGCGAGGATGCCGTCCCATTTGGTCGGCTGAATCTTGGCCTTCACGCCCAGCTTCTTGGCCAGGGCTTCGGACAGCTCGACTTCGAAACCCGACAGCTTGCCGTCGGCATCGACGAAGCTGAACGGTGGGTAAGTGCCTTCCAGGCCGACGTTGATAACGCCTTTGTCCTTGATCTGTTGCAGTTGCTCACCGGCAACGGCGTTGCTGATCAGACCGGCGCTCAGTGCCAGGCCCAGCGAACCTACCAGCAGATTTCGACGTAGTGCGGAAAGAATCATGACAAGCCCCTGTGTTTTCTTATGGAAGACGCTTAAAGAAAGTTGGCGAATCCGGGAATTGGACGACAGCGCTATCCTGCCTTAAAGCAGCTTATGCGTCTCTCGCGAAATTCGCCTGCGGCGAGACTATATGACGGTTCTTTTAGAATGGAAAATAATGAATTTTCCGTTTGTTATTCATGTGTGGAATATGTGTTTTTCGTATTCCGGGATGCATTCCCACGCAGAGCGTGGGAACGAGCGCGTCAGAGAAAATCCTTGTACGCAAACAGCGCCGGGGCGCCGCCGGTGTGCAGGAAGATGATCGGACCGTCGTCGAAACGCCCGCGACCGATGCCGTCGAGCAACCCGGCCATGGCCTTGCCGGTGTAGACCGGATCGAGCAGCACGGCGTCCTGACTCGCCAGCAGTTTCACCGCCGCCAGGGTTCCGGCATTCGGCTCGCCGTAGCGCGGGCCGAAGTATTCGTCCCACAACTCGACCTTGAAGCTGTCCGGCAGCGCCACGCCCAGCAGGTCGGCAGTGCGTTCGGCAAGGCCCTGGACTTTCGGGCGCTGATCTTCTTCGCTGCGCGACACCGTCACGCCGATCACCGGCAGTTGTGGCAGGGCTTCACTCAACGCCAGCGCCAGACCGCTGTGAGTGCCGGCACTGCCCGAGGCCAGGACCACGGCGGAAAATTGCAGGCCGGTGTCCTTGATCTGTTCCGCCAGTTCCAGGCCGGCACGCACATAACCCAGCGCGCCGAGGGCGTTTGAGCCGCCGATCGGCACCAGATACGGCTTCTTGCCGTTGCTGCGCAGGCGCACGGCGAGGGCGGCCAGTTGTTCGTCGGCGTTGTCGAGGTTGTCGACCAGCTCGACCTTGGTGTCGAACAGGTCCAGCAGCAGGCGATTGCCGTTGCCGGTGTAGTTGCTGTCATCGGTGCCCAGCGGGTTTTCCAGCAGGGCCACGCAGCCCAGACCCAGTTTCGCGGCCAGCGCTGCGGTCTGGCGAACGTGGTTCGATTGCAGTGCGCCGGCGGTGATCAAGGTGTCCGCGCCTTGGGCGAGGGCATCGGCGGCGAGGTATTCGAGCTTGCGCAGCTTGTTGCCGCCCATGGCCAGCGGCGTCAGGTCATCACGCTTGATGTAGACATCGCGGCCGAGCCAGGTGGACAGGCGCTCGAGTTTTTCCAGTGGGGTCGGTTGGCCGAGCAGGTCGAGGCGGTTAAAGCGGTCCAGCTGTTGTTTGATCGGTTGTGTGGACATGGTTCCGTACTGATGCAAGGAGATGTCAGGACTATAGGCACGCCGATTTACCGGGGCAACCGCCAATCGCTTATAGCCAAATGTGCTTAAGCCAGCACTATCGGTTCTTAATTCGCCCCGGTGGGCTTGCCGTAAAGTAGTCGCCGTTGACGCGGCCAGACAGTCCGGCCGCCCGTGAGGAGTCTTTACCGTGAGCGAGCGTTCCAGCCATTGGCAATTGCAGACCATCGTCAGCCAGCTGCGTACTGCGCGGGATCAGTGGCGGGCACAAAATGGCCGTGCTTCCGGAGAGCAGGGCGGACGCGAATTGCCGTCCCGCGATGCGATGGCGCAGATCCTTGAAGCCCTGTGCGGCGCACTGTTTCCGATGCGGCTGGGGCCGGTGGATCTGCGTGAAGAGAGCGAGGATTTTTACGTCGGTCATACCCTCGATGTCGCGCTGAATGCGTTGTTGGCCCAGGCACGACTCGAACTGCGTTACGTCGCCCGTCACAGTGCTCAGGCCGACACTGAAGTCGAGGCGCAGGCGATCAGGATCATCCAGGATTTCGCCCTCGCGCTGCCGGGCCTGCGCAGCCTGCTCGACACCGATGTGCTGGCGGCCTACCACGGCGATCCGGCGGCGCGCAGCGTCGATGAAGTGCTGCTGTGCTATCCGGGGATTCTGGCGGTGATTCACCATCGTCTGGCTCACCATTTGTATCGCGCGGGCCTGCCGTTGCTGGCGCGGATCAGTTCGGAAATCGCCCACTCGGCGACCGGCATCGATATTCACCCGGGCGCGCAGATCGGCCGCAGTTTCTTCATCGACCACGGGACGGGTGTGGTGATCGGCGAGACCGCGATCATCGGCGAGCGCGTCAGGATTTATCAGGCGGTAACCCTCGGCGCCAAACGCTTCCCGGCGGACGAGGACGGCCAGTTGCAGAAAGGCCATCCACGCCATCCGATCGTCGAGGACGACGTGGTGATTTACGCCGGGGCGACGATCCTCGGACGGATCACCATTGGCAAAGGCTCGACCATCGGCGGCAATGTGTGGCTGACCCGCAGCGTGCCGGCCGGGTGCAACCTGACTCAGGCCAACCTGCAGCATGATGACGGGACGCAGAAGTAAAACATCAAAAGCCACCCTCACCCCAGCCCTCTCCCGGAGGGAGAGGGAGCCGACCGAGGTGTCTGGCGCTGTACATCGACCTGAAACACCGAGTCGATTATGGATTCAGCGAAGCACTTTCACGTCGGCGTATTTCTTGAATATCCCCTAATCAGTCCCTCTCCCTGAGGTGAGGGGGCCTATACATCGATCTGAAAAAACCAGTCGATTATGGATTCGGTACAGCAAGATCAGGTCGGCGAAACTCTCAAGCATCCCCCAATCAGTCCCCTCTCCCCCCGGGAGAGGGTTAGGGTGAGGGCGCTTTTGACTTTGATTTTTCCACTGAACGAATCCGCCCAAACCCCCGTCATACCCAACCTTGAGCTAGCGTACGAAAGGTACCGCTGAGCCCTGCGATTAGTCCTGAGCGTACTATCCATGTTTAACTTGAACGTTCATTCAAGTTAAACCGGCGGTTCGCTGCCCGCTCACAACAGGAGGCTTGCCTTTGCTGAGTCCGATCATTTCAGCCATTTTCCAACCCCTTGAGGTGCACCGTTCATGAGTGCATCGTCCACCCCCGCCAGCGGTCTGGTGCGCATGAATCCGCCGGTGTTCTGGTTCGCCGCGACGGTGATCCTGCTGTTTGGGCTGACGGTCATCGCCATGCCGGAACAGGCCGGCGCCTGGCTTCTCGAAGCGCAAAACTGGGCGGCCAATACGGTCGGCTGGTACTACATGCTCGCGATGACCCTGTATCTGGTCTTCGTGGTGGTCACCGCGTTATCGGGCTACGGCAAGATCAAGCTCGGTGCCGACCACGACGAACCCGAATTCAGTTACCTGTCCTGGGCCGGCATGCTGTTCGCCGCCGGGATCAGCATCACGCTGTTTTTCTTCTGCGTGTCCGAACCGCTGACCCACATGCTTCAGCCGCCCCAAGGCGAGGCTGGCCCCCCGGAGGCGGCGCGTCAGGCGATGCAGATTCTCTTTCTGCACTGGGGCCTGCACGGCTGGGGCGTGTTCGCCTTTGTCGGCATGGCGCTGGCGTATTTCGCCTACCGGCATAACCTGCCGCTGGCGCTGCGCTCGGCGCTGTACCCGCTGATCGGCAAGCGCATCAACGGCCCCATCGGCTACGCCGTGGACGGCTTCGGCATCATCGCCACGGTGTTCGGCCTCGGTGCGGACATGGGCTTCGGCGTGCTCCATCTCAACTCCGGTCTGGACTATCTGTTCGGCATCGCCCACACCCAGTGGATTCAGGTCGGCCTGATCACGCTGATGATGGGCGCGGCGATCATCGTCGCCGTCTCGGGTGTGGATAAAGGCGTGCGGGTCATGTCCGACATCAACATGCTGCTGGCCTGTGCGCTGCTGCTGTTCGTGTTGTTCGCCGGCCCTACCCAGCATTTGCTCAACACCCTGATCCAGAATCTGGGCGACTACCTCGGCGCGTTGCCGATGAAGAGTTTCGACCTCTACGCCTACGACAAACCGAGCGACTGGCTCGGCGGCTGGACGGTGTTCTACTGGGCCTGGTGGATCGCGTGGTCGCCGTTCGTGGGCCTGTTCATCGCACGGATTTCCCGTGGTCGGACCATCCGCGAATTCGTCTTCGGCGTGTTGCTGATTCCGCTCGGTTTCACCCTGGCGTGGATGTCGATCTTCGGCAACAGCGCCATCGACCAGGTGCTCAATCACGGTATGTCGGCACTTGGCATGTCGGCCCTCGACAACCCGTCGATGACCCTTTACCTGCTGCTGGAAACCTATCCGTGGAGCAAGACTGTCATCGCGGTAACGGTGTTCATCAGCTTCGTGTTCTTCGTCACCTCCGCCGACTCCGGCACCGTGGTGCTCTCGACCCTGTCGGCCAAGGGCGGCAACCCGGATGAAGACGGGCCGAAATGGCTGCGGGTGTTCTGGGGTGCGATGACCGCGCTGGTGACCAGTGCGCTGCTGTTCTCCGGCAGCATCGATGCGCTGAAGTCGGCGGTAGTGCTCACCTCCTTGCCGTTCTCGCTGATTCTGCTGCTGATGATGTGGGGCCTGCACAAGGCGTTCTACCTGGAGTCGCAGAAGCAGATCGCGCAACTGCATTCGCTGGCGCCGGTGTCCGGTTCACGGCGGGGCAAGGGCGGCTGGCGTCAGCGTCTGAGCCAGGCCGTGCACTTCCCATCGCGCGACGAGGTGTACCGCTTCATGGACACCACGGTGAAACCGGCCATCGAAGAAGTGACGGCCGTGTTCGCCGAGAAAGGCCTGAACGTGGTCACCCAACCGGATCCGGCGCACGACAGCGTCAGCCTGGAAATCGGTCACGGTGAACAGCACCCGTTCATCTACCAGGTGCAGATGCGCGGCTACTTCACGCCGTCGTTCGCCCGTGGCGGCATGGGCTCCAAGCAGCTCAACAATCGCCGCTACTACCGCGCTGAAGTGCACTTGAGCGAGGGCAGTCAGGACTACGATCTGGTCGGTTACACGAAAGAGCAGATCATCAACGACATCCTCGACCAGTACGAACGGCACATGCAGTTCCTGCATCTGGTGCGTTGATCGGGGCAGGGCGCCGGGACGATTCAGGTCTCGGCGCTCAGCACCATGAACAACACCATCGCCGCCAGCGGCACGCCATAAACGGCGCTGCCGATCGCAATCTCCGAACCCAACGGCTGCCCGGCGTGGACCACACCGACCGCACCATTGATCACCGTCAACGCCAGCCACAACGCCGCGAAACCATAGGCCAGCGTCTGCCGACTGAAGCCGATGCGCTCGCCGATGTAAAACATCAGCGCCAGCAGGATCAGGCCGAAGAAGATGATGATTGCGGTGTGCATGGATGTGCCTGCGGGATGTGCGGTGTTTGATCGGACGATTTCGCGGGCAAGCCCGCGAAGGCGCCACCTCGGTTTCATTTAGAGCATAGCCAAACCCGCCCACGCCATATTCGTCAGGTACTTTCCCGCTCAATGACCGTGCACTGCAGCAGGTTCAGCCGCTGCACCTCATCGCTCGGCAACACGCCAAGGCTTTCCAGCACCCGCGTCGCTGCCAGTACGCCGATCTCCAGCGCCGGCGGTTTGATCGTGCTCAGGCTCGGCAGCAGCATCTCGGCGAACGGGTAGTCGCCAAAGCCGAGGACGGCGCAGTCTTCGGGGATGTTGAGGCCGGCGCGTTGTCCGGCCAGCAGGCCGCCGGCGGCGAGGTTGTCGTTGGCGAAGATGATCGCGTCGGGGCGCGGTGAGGCATTCATCAGCGCTTCCATCGCTTGCTTGCCGGCCTCGAACGGGGCGCGATCGGCGTCCGGTGCGAACACCCAAGGCTCCAAATCGAGCTCACGCACGGTCGCCGCATAACCGTCGCGGCGCTCCAGTGCGCTGAAGTCGCCGGGTGCGCTGTTCTGCACGAACGCGATTCGCCGATAGCCTTTGCCGTGCAGATAACGAGCGGTGCTGACACCCACTTCGAAGTGCGAAAAGCCGATCTGCATCGGCTCGCGCTCCGGCTGGTAATCCCAGGTTTCGACCACCGGAATATCCGCCTCGGCGAGCATCTTTTCCGTGCCCGCGCTGTGGAAGTGGCTGGTCACCACCAGCGCCGCCGGCGACCAGCCGAGGAACGCCCGCACGGCGTTTTCTTCCTGTTCAGTGCTGAAGTAACTCGAGGCCAGAAGTAGCTGATAGCCGTGACGGCTGAGGGTGTCGCTGAAGCCCTGAATGGTGTTGGCGAAGATCGGCCCGGAGATGTTCGGGATCACCATGCCGACGATTTTCCCCCGCGCCGAGGCGAGCCCGCCGGCCACCAGATTCGGCACATAACCCAGTTCGGCGACCACCGCAGCGATCCGTTCGCGGCGTTCCGGCGAGACCTGTTCCGGCTGGTTGAAGTAGCGCGACACGGTGATCGCCGAAACACCGGCCTGGCGCGCCACCGCGTTGAGGGTCACGCGACCGGCGCCACGGCGTTTGCGGGGCTTTTCTTCGCTCAAGGCTCGATCCTTCTTAAAAACCAAAACGCATATAAAAGTAATTTTTCAGTATTGGACGGTCTATGTCCGGCTTGCCAATACTGGCGATGTTAGCGCTAACAAGGCGCGTTGTCTGCTACTCGCTCGAGCGAATGCCCAAGACACCGAGACAGGCGCTGTCGTCGCAGAACGGCAGCGGTTCAGGGCAACTTTTCGAGCGGGCAAACATGCACAACATTCCTGGGGCGACACACAAACTGACGCAATCGATCCGCGCTGCGGGCTGGCTACTCACCGGGCTGGCTGCGCTGCCGCTGCCCGCCGCGTTCGCCGCTGAAAGCACCGATCAAGAGCCGACACTCAAGTCCGTCACGGTCACCGCCACCCGCCGCGAAGAGTCGCTGCAAAAGGTACCGGTGGCGGTGTCGGTGATCGACGGCGAGCAGCTGGAACGCGATAACCGCAACAGCGTGGCGAGCATCGTCCAGCAAGTGCCGTCGCTGAATTTCCGCACCGGTGCATCGAACAAGGACACCTCGTTGTTCGTGCGTGGCGTGGGGACGATTTCCACCTCGCCGGGCGTCGAGCCGACGGTGGCCACGGTGATTGATGGTGTGGTTTATGCGCGTCCTGGTCAGTCGACTCTGGATTTGCTGGATCTGGAACGCGTCGAAGTCTTGCGCGGCCCGCAAGGCACGCTGTTCGGCAAGAACGCCTCGGCCGGCGTGCTGAACATCACCAGCAAGGCGCCAACAGCCCAGACCCACGGCTACATCGATCAGTCGTATTACAGCGGCAACGAAAGCCGCACCCGGTTCGGCATCGGCGGCAGCCTGATTCCGGACACGCTCAAGGGCTCGATCAGCACCTTGTTCGGCACTTACGACGGCAACGTCGACAACCAGCACAACGGTCAGGAGGTCAACGGCTACAACCATCGCGGCGTGCGCGGCAAACTGGAATTCACCCCGAACGACGACGTCACCTTCACCCTGATCGCCGACTACATGCAGTCCCACGATGACGGCCCCAACGGCGTCGTGACCAAGGCTCTGACCCCGGCCTTCGCGAATGCGTTGAGCCCGGTCGGCGCCACCAGCCACAATCGCGACATCAACACCGACACCCGTTCCCACGTCGAGGACACCAACAAGGGCCTGTCCGGCCAGCTCGACTGGCAACTGGGCGATTACACCCTGACCTCGATCACCGCGTGGCGCGGCTGGGACAACACCCAGTATCAGGACGGCGACCGCCTCGGCACGGTGACGGCCGCGTTCCCCGGCACGGCGGACAAGGGCGATCTGGCCTTCGACCAGTACTCGCAGGAGCTGCGTCTGGCGTCGCCGAAAGGCGAGTTCCTCGAATACGTCGGCGGCCTGTTCTACATGCACGGCAAGGACGAGGAAACCTATCAGCGCACGCTGACCACCACCACGCGCACTGATCGCGGCGTCGCCGATTACAGCACCACCAGCGACAGCTACGCAGTGTTCGGCGAGAGCACGCTGAACTTTACCTCGGACTTCCGTGGCATCGCCGGCCTGCGCTACACCCACGACGATCTTGAATACGATCACCGTCGCGTTTCCACTTCCGCCACCACCGTCAGCGGCATTCAACCGGCCACCCGCAGCTCCGGTTCGGTGGACGAGGATGGCTGGTCCGGTCGGCTCGGTTTGCAGTACGACCTGAGCGATACCGTCACTACTTATCTGACCTACTCGCGCGGCTACAAAGGCCCGGCCTACAACGTGTTCTTCAACATGCAGCCGCGCGATACCGAAGCGCTGAAACCGGAGACTTCCAATACCTGGGAGGCGGGGATCAAAGCCTCGAGCTGGAACAATCGCCTGACCACCAACCTCGCGGTTTTCCACAGCGACTACGACAACTACCAGGCGAACTTTTTCGACACTGTCGCCGGGCAAGTCGTAACGCGCCTGATCAACGCCGGCAGCGTCAGCACCGAGGGCGTGGAACTTGATTTCGCCCTGCAGGCGACCCAGCAACTGAAGTTCTCCGGCGCGCTGGCCTACACCCGCGCTCGTATCGACGAGTTCGCCTGCCCGGCGGGCGCGGCGGCGTCGTGCAACGTCAACGGCAAGCCGCTGCCGTTCAGCCCGGACTGGAAAAGCTACGTGCGGGCCGACTACACGATCCCGCTGGATAACGGCCTGGATATCGAACTCGGCACCGATTACAGCTGGCAGAGCGAAGTGCAGTACGACATCAGCCAGAACGCCGACACCAAACAGGGCGCCTACGGCCTCTGGAATGCCAGTGTGGCCCTGGCCGATTACACCAATGGCTGGCGCGTGGCATTACTCGGCAAGAACCTCACCGACGAGTCGTATTCGCCATTGCTCGCCAGCGGTGGCAACTACATCTACCGCGCCGTGCCCCGCGACGACGAGCGCTACTTCGGCGTGCAACTGCGCAAGGACTTCTGAGATGAGCAGACAGCTGAAACTCGGCGCGTTCCTCATGGCCACCGGGCACCACGTTGCCGCGTGGCGTCACCCGGAAGTGCCGGCCAACGCCGGGCTGGATTTCGCCCATTACAAACGCCTGGCGCAGATTGCCGAGGCGGCGAAGTTCGACACTCTGTTCGTCGCCGACAGCGTCGCCGCCCCGACCCAGGACATCGCCAGCCGCATGGCCCGTTCGGATCACTTCGAACCGCTGACGTTGCTCTCGGCGTTGAGCGCAGTGACCGAGCACATCGGCCTGATCGCCACCGCCACCACCAGCTACAACGAGCCGTACCACGTGGCGCGCAAGTTCGCTTCGCTCGATCACCTGTCGGGCGGGCGAGCGGGGTGGAATCTGGTGACCTCGGACAACGCCGCCGAAGCGCAGAATTTTGGCCGCGACGAACACATCGGCCATGCCGAACGCTACAGCCGCGCCCGGGAATTTCATCAGGTGGTCACGGGTCTCTGGGACAGTTGGCAGGACGATGCCTTCATTCGCGACAAAGCCAGCGGCGCGTATTACGACCCGGAAAAACTGCACGTGCTGAATCACGTCGGCGAGCACTTCAAGGTCAAAGGCCCGCTGAATGTCGCGCGTTCGCCACAGGGGCAGCCAGTGATCGTGCAGGCCGGCTCGTCGGAAACCGGGCGTGAACTGGCGGCGCAGACGGCCGAAGTGGTGTTCACCGCGCAGACCTCACTGGCCAGCGCCCAGGCGTTTTACGCCGACCTCAAGGGACGCTTGCCGAAGTACGGACGCAGCGCCGATTCGCTGAAAATCATGCCCGGCGTGTTCGTCGTGGTCGGGCAGACGGAAGCTGAAGCGCAGGAAAAATGTGAAACGTTTCAGCAATTGGTCGAACCCGAGGTTGGCGTCGCCCTGCTTGGGCGTATGCTGGGCAACTTCGATCTGTCGAAGTACCCGCTGGACGGGCCGCTGCCGGAATTGCCGCTGACTGACAGCGGCCAGCAAAGCCGACAGAAACTGCTGACCGAACTGGCCGGCCGGGAGCATCTGACCCTGGCCGAACTGGGTCGCAGAATCGCTGGCGGTCGCGGGCATTACAGCGTCGTCGGCACTCCGGCGCAGATTGCCGACCGCTTGCAGGAGTGGTTCGAGCAGGGCGCGGCGGACGGCTTCAATGTGCTGGTGCCGCACCTGCCCGGCGGGCTCGAAGACTTCGCCAATGGCGTGGTCCCGGAACTGCAACGGCGTGGGCTGTTCAGAACCGAATACGAGGGCCGGACCTTGCGCCAGAACCTTGGCCTCGCCCGGCCCGGCAATAGATTTGCGTAGCAATCGACACCCGATTCAAGACCGACAAGAGAGGATTCGATGACTTACACCGCTGCCGAGAATCGCTACAACTCCATCCCTTACCGCCGCGTCGGACGCAGCGGTCTGGTGCTGCCGGCGCTGTCCCTGGGCCTGTGGCACAACTTCGGCGACAGCACGCCGATCGACACCCAGCGCTCGTTGCTGCGCACGGCGTTCGACCTGGGCATCAACCACTTCGACCTGGCCAACAACTATGGCCCGCCCTACGGCAGCGCCGAGATCAACTTCGGCCGTCTGCTACGCGAAGACTTCAAGCAGTACCGCGATGAACTGATCATCTCCAGCAAGGCCGGCTGGGACATGTGGCCCGGTCCTTACGGCCAGGGTGGTGGTTCGCGCAAATACGTGCTGGCGAGCCTCGACCAGAGCCTGCAACGCCTGGGCCTGGACTATGTGGATATCTTCTATTCGCACCGCTTCGATCCGGACACCCCGCTGGAAGAAACCGCCAGCGCCCTCGCCACTGCGGTGCAGCAGGGCAAGGCGTTGTACATCGGTATCTCGTCGTACTCCGGGGTGAAAACCCGCGAAATCGCCGCGTTGCTCAAAGAGTGGAAAGTGCCGCTGTTGATTCACCAACCGGCGTACAACCTGCTCAACCGCTGGGTGGAAAAGGACCTGCTCGACACCACCGACGAACTCGGCACCGGCGTGATTGCATTCACTCCGCTGGCGCAAGGTTTGCTGACCGACAAATACCTCAACGGCGTGCCGGCGGATGCGCGGGTCAATCGTCCGGGCGGTGGCTCGTTGCTGTCTTCGCACTTGTCCGAGGCCAACATTGCTCATGTGCGGGCGTTGAATGAAATCGCCAAACGTCGTGGCCAGAGCCTGGCGCAACTGGCATTGGCGTGGACGCTGCGGGATCCGCGGGTGACTTCGGCGCTGATCGGTGCGAGCCGACCAGAGCAGATTGTCGAGAACGTCGGGGCGTTGAAGAACCTGAGCTTCAGTGCGGAGGAACTGGCGGAGATTGACCGGTTTGCCCAGGAGGGCGGGATCAATCTTTGGGAGAAGCCTTCGACGGCGGAGTGATCGAAACTGGGGTGGGTCAGATAGATCCACCCCCTCACCCCAGCCCTCCCGAAACGTCGGACCGCCCCCAGGGGGGCGAGGGGGAAAGGGAGCAAATCTCCGTGCTTTTCAAACCTGAGTTCGATTCGATATTTCAGGTCGGTGTATAGCGACAAAACACCTCGGTCAGTCCCCTCTCCCTCCGGGAGAGGGTTAGGGTGAGGGGGCTCTTGATTTTGCTCTGGCGTTAAAGGCTCAGCGAAAAAACGGCACATCCCCCAACACCGTAGCCCGCTGCATCACTCGCCGCGCCGGCCGGTAGTCATCCACCGCGTAATGCTGGGTCACGCGGTTATCCCAGAATGCAATGTCATCCTTCTGCCAGCGCCAGCGAATGGTGAACTCCGGCCGCGTCGCATGCGCGAACAAGAACTTCAACACCGCTTCGCTCTCGGTCTCCGACAGCTCATTGATCTTCGACGTGAACCCTTCGTTGACGAACAGCGAACGCCGTCCGCTCACCGGATGCGTGCGAATCACCGGGTGCGACAGCGGTGGATTTTTGCGCCTCGCGGCTTCCCACTGCGCCAGTGCTTCCGGCGTGGTGCCGTAGCGCTCCAGCGGGAAGGATCGGGTGAAATCGTGAGTCGCAGTCAGCCCTTCAAGCAGCGCTTTCATTGGCGCCGACAGCGCCTCATACGCGGCAATCCCGCTGGCCCACAATGTGTCGCCACCGAATTCCGGCAGCAGCTTGGCGCTGAGCACCGCGCCCATGGCCGGGGTCGGCAGGAAGGTCACGTCGGTGTGCCAGATCGCGTTGTCGCGCACGTCGGTGACGGCGGTGTCGAGGATCAGCACTTCCGGCTGTTCCGGCACGTTCGGGTAGATCGGGTGAATGTGCAGATCGCCGAAGTAAGCGGCGAAACGCGCCTGCTGCGACGGCTCGATCGGTTGATTACGGAAGAACAGCACCTGGTATTTGAGCAGTGCCTGCTCGATGGTGTCGCGCTGTTCCAGGTTCAGCGGCTGGCTGATGTCGACGCCGCTGATCTGTGCGCCGAGGGCCGAGCTTAAAGGGGTGATGTTCAGGCTGCTCATGGTGGTTCTCTTCAATTCCGGGGCCCCGAAACTGTCGGGGTAGTCAGTGCTGAAAAATCAGTGGGCCTGGCCGTGCCACGGCACCAGTTTGCGTTGCAGGGCGCGCAGGCCCATCTCCATCGCGAAGGCGATCAGGGCGATGACCAGAATCCCCAGCACCACCACATCGGTGACCAGGAACTGCGCCGCCGACTGCACCATGAAGCCCAGGCCGCTGGTGGCCGCGATCAGTTCGGCAGCGACCAGAGTCGACCAGCCGACACCCAGACCAATGCGCACACCGGTCAGAATGTCTGGCAGGGCGCTTGGCAAAATCACATGGCGGATCAGTTGTGCGCGAGTGGCGCCCAGTGACTGCGCGGCGCGCAATTTGGCCGGGTCGACGGTGCGCACGCCGGTGGCGGTGGCAATCGCGATCGGGGCAAAAATCGCCAGGTAGATCAGCAGCACTTTCGACAACTCGCCGATACCGCACCAGATCACGATCAGCGGCAGATAGGCGAGTGGCGGAATCGGCCGGTAGAACTCGATCAGCGGATCGAGCACGCCACGGGCGATGCGGTTGGCACCGATGGCAATGCCCACCGGCACCGCGGTCAGAATCGCAAAACCGAGGCCCAGGCCGATGCGGCTCAGACTGGCGCCCAGGTGCTGCCACAGCGTCGAATCCATGTAGCCCGTGGTCGCCAGCAACCAGCCTTTTTGCAGCACGGCGGACGGTGGCGGCAGGAACAGCGGTTCGATCAGACCGGTGGCCGTGACGGCCCACCAGATCACCAGCAACGCGAACAGGGTCAGCAGGCTGATCCAGCGGGTGCTGAGGCTGCGACGCACGGGAATCACCACCGATGTGGCGGCGGGTTTCACGGCGGTGGCGGAAACGTCGTAACTGCTCATGCGCGCTCCTGCCGCTGAACGGCGCTGCGTTGCGAGAACACTTTGGCCAGCACGTGTTCGCGGGTTTCGATGAAGCGCGGATCGGACTTGATCGCCCGCGCCGATTCGCCGGCGGCGTAGCGCTGGCCGAAGTCGAGGTGCAGGCGCTCGACGATCTGCCCCGGATTCGGCGCGAGCAGAATCAGGTCAGTGGCGAGGAACACCGCTTCTTCAATGTCGTGGGTAATCAGGAACACCGGTTTGGCGGTGCGTTGCCAGACTTGCAGCAACAGCTCCTGCATCTGTTCGCGGGTGAAGGCGTCGAGGGCGCCGAAGGGTTCGTCCATCAGCAACACACGCGGATCGGCGGCGAGGGCGCGGGCCAGGCCAACGCGTTGCTTCTGGCCGCCGGAAAGCTGCCAGATGCGACGGTGTTCAAAACCGGAAAGGTCGACCAGTGCGAGCATTTCCCGAGCGCGCTGTTCGCGTTTGTCCTTGGCCACACCGGCCAGTTCCAGACCGAAAGCGACGTTGGCCAGCACGTCCTGCCAGGGCAACAGGGCGTCGTCCTGGAACACCACGCCGCGTTCGGCGCTCGGACCTTTGACCGGCACGTTGTCGAGGGTGATGCGGCCGGCGCTCGGTTCGACGAAACCGGCAATCAGGTTCAACAGCGAAGTCTTGCCACTGCCGGACGGGCCGAGGGCCACCAGCAATTGCTGAGGGCCGAGGGTCAGGGAAATGTCGGACAGTACCGGTTCCGGGCTGCCGGGATACTGTGCGCTGATGCGCTCCAGCTGTAGCAAGGCCATCGCAGTTAACTCCCGATCAATTGGTGATGTACTTGGCGCTGACGTACGGCGCGTAGTCCGGCAGTACCGCTTCGACCTTGCCTTGCTCCTTGAGGAACGCAGCGGTGTCAGTGATGGCTTTGGTGGTCGGAGCGCCGAGGTCGCTGACTTGATCCGCTGCCAGCGGGTAGACGTTGCCTTGCAGCAGCAATGGGATGTCGCTGGCTTTGGCGCCGGAGAGTTTCACCAGCTTGTCGACGTTGCTCTGATTGGCCAGCCAGGCTTTCGGATCCTTGCGGTAGTCGGCGTAGGCGTCGAGGGTGACCTTGGCGAAGGCGGTGACGATTTCCGGGTGCTTCTCGGCGAAGTCCTTGCGCACGATCCAGGCGTCGAAGGTCGGTGCGCCGAACTTGGCCAGTTCACCGGAAGTGATCAGCACTTTGCCGTTTTCCTTGGCCACACCCAGCGCCGGATCCCAAACGTAGGTGGCGTCGATGTCACCGCGTTTCCACGCAGCAATGATCGCTGGCGGGGCGAGGTTGAGGACGGTGACTTTTGATGGGTCGATGTTCCAGTGCTTCAGCGCGGCGAGCAGGCTGTAGTGACCGGTGGACACAAACGGCACGGCGATTTTCTTGCCGACCAGATCCTGCGGGGTCTTGATGCCGGAGCCGTCGCGGGCGACCAGTGCTTCGGCGGCGCCGATCTGGGTGGCGATGAGGAAGGTTTCCACCGGGACTTTGCGGGTGATTGCAGCGGTCAGCGGGCTGGAACCGAGGTAGCCGATCTGCACGTCGCCGGAGGCGATGGCGGCGATGATGTCGGCACCGTTATCGAATTTGCGCCAGTTGATGTCGGCCTTGGTGGCTTTCTCATAGGCGCCGTCGGCCTGGGCGACTTTCGCCGGGTCAACGGTGGTCTGGTAGGCGACGGTGAGGTCGGCGGCCTGAGCCAGGAAACTCGCAGCAGCCAGAGAGGCCACGGCCAGCAGGCGAAGCGGGAAATTCAGTTTCATTGAAGAGCTCCATATCAGGCGACCGAGCGTCGGCGTGAAAGGAGACTAAATGATCTAAGAATCTAAAAATAAATAACTTTTTAGAATGAGCTTATGAGCGGAAAAATCTAAGCGTGGGAGAGTGGGGGCTTTTCGGATTATCGGTTCGGACTTGAAATCCTTACCCCCTCACCCCAGCCCTCTCCCCCAAGGGGGCGAGGGGGAAAGGGAGCCGATCGAGGGCTTTTCACAATCGGAGTTCGGCTCGGTATTTCAAGTCGGCGTAGCTCTGATAAACACTGCGGTCAGTCCCCTCTCCCACCGGGAGAGGGCTAGGGTGAGGGGGCTGCGATCCAACGCCGATCAATCAGTTGCTGATCGCCAAAATACTCGCCTGATACGACCCGACAAACACGTCGAAATCGCCCACCTCGTTCTGCTCAAGGTCAGCCTGTTGCGCCAGCGACGAACGCGCCAGTTCTTCAAACTTCGCCTGTTCCTCAGCCGCCAACGGTTCGCTGCGGAAGAACTCGGCGTGGGCCTGGCTCTGGCGCAGGGAGAATTGCGCGAAGCTTTCCTTGTGCGTGGCCATCGCCGCCAGCACCTGAGCCGAAGGCGTCAGGGACGAATCCTTGACCTTGGCCAGTTGCGCATCGAGCGCCTTGCTGTGGGCATCGCCGCCGTGGCTTTGATCCAGCAGCGCCGCCAGCGGAGCGATTTTTTCCAGCAGTTCGGCGGCCCATTCCTTCAGCTCCACCGGTTGGCCGTCGCGCTGCAATTGCAGGCCCGGACGGCGACCTTCCTTGACCACGCTGAGGAAGTTGGAGGTGGCGTTGCCGCAGGAGTTGTTGGTCAGCAGCGGGCTTTCGTTCAGCGCGCAGTACAGCAGGAACGCGTCGAGGAAGCGCGACTCGGTGAGGTCGATGCCCATCGGCAGGAACGGGTTGATGTCCAGGCAGCGTACTTCGACGTACTGAATGCCACGGGCCATCAAGGCCTGGATCGGCCGCTCGCCGGTGTAGGTCACGCGTTTCGGGCGGATGTTCGAGTAGTACTCGTTTTCGATCTGCAGGATGTTGGTGTTCAGTTGCACCCACTCGCCATCCTGGTGCGTGCCGACTTCGACGTACGGCGCGTACGGCGTGGCCACCGCTTTGCGCAGGCTGTCGGTGTAGCTCGCCAGGTCGTTGTAGCAAGGGGTCAGACCGGCCTGGGCGTTGCTCTGGTAACCGAGGTCGCTCATGCGCAGGCTGGTGGCGTAGGGCAGGTACAGGGTGTCGGGATCCAGCTGTTCCAACTGGTGCGCACGACCGCGCAGGAAACCCGCGTCCAGCGCCGGCGAGGCACCGAACAGGTACATCAGCAGCCAGCTGTAGCGGCGGAAGTTACGGATCAGCGCGATATAGGACGACGACTGGAAATCCCGGTCGGTGCCGATGAAGCCTTCGGCTTCCTTGAGCAACGGCCAGAGTTTTTCCGGCAGGGAGAAGTTGTAGTGAATCCCGGCGATGCACTGCATGGTCTTGCCGTAACGCAGGGCCAGGCCCTTGCGGTAGACGTACTTGAGCTGACCGATGTTGGAGGTGCCGTAATAGGCGATCGGGATATCTTCCTCGGCCGGCAACGGGCACGGCATCGATGGACTCCACAGGTACTCGTTGCCGAGCTTGCTGTAGGCGAAGCGATGAATCTTGTCCAGGCTCGCCAGGGTATCGGCCGGGTCTGGCAGGGCAGGCGTGATGAACTCCAGCAGCGACTCGGAATAGTCGGTCGTGATCTGTTCGTTGGTCAGCGCGGAACCCAGGGCTTCAGGGTGCGGCGTTTGGGCCAGGCGGCCTTCGCCGTTCACGCGCAGGCATTCACGTTCGATACCGTGAAGGCACTGCTCAAGCAGAGAGAGGTTAGCGCGCTCGCCGAGCAGAGCCAGGCGGCGGTTGAGAAGTTCGCTCAATTTGGATTCCTTCACGCGTCAGTCGCCCCAATATGGGGGTGGGCAGGACGGTCTACAAGGGTGAAGTTGAAACTGGCGTTTTCGCCTGGTTTTCGGGCCATGAAAGCCCCATTGGAAACGCCAACTTCAGTCCCTGAATCTGGCAGACGCGGGCGAGGAAAACTCCGACGCTGCGATCACAGCGCCGAAATTAACTCAAAATGATGAACAACATCTACAGGACAGCGAACGTGCCTTGCGCTTTTGCGACCAGTTTGTCGCCCTGCATCACGTCGGCTTCGACCACCAGCGTGCGCCGGCCCGGGTGGATCACCCGCGCCGTGCACATCACCTCGCCTTCGGAGACGGCGCGGATGTAGTTGATCTTGCACTCGATGGTCGCGCTCTGCTGGTCAAAGCCGTGGGTGCTGGAGCAGGCCAGCCCCATGGCGATATCGACCAGACTGAACAGCGCGCCGCCGTGCAGCTTGCCGCCGCGATTGCGCAGTTCGGGTTCCAGCGCCAGGGCGACTTGCGCCACCCCGGTTTCCAGGCTGTGCAGGCGGCAGCCCAACAGCTTGAAAAACGCGCTCTCGACGAGCCCGGCTGGCATATCCATCAGCGTTTCTTCAACTGCTTGGCGTTGGCAAACAACGACGCCATCGCGTTATTGGCTGGAGCCGCCGGGGTGCTTTCCTTGCGTGGCGCCGAACCCTGCGACTGGCGTGGCGCCGAGCCCGGACGCGAGCCACGGGCACCGTCGATCTTCTCGCCCGGGGTGTCGCTCATGCGCATCGACAGGCCGACGCGTTTGCGCGGGATGTCGACTTCCATGACCTTCACTTTCACCACGTCACCGGCCTTCACCGCTTCGCGCGGATCCTTGATGAATTTCTCCGACAGCGCCGAAATGTGCACCAGACCGTCCTGATGCACGCCGATGTCGACGAACGCACCGAACGCGGTCACGTTGGTCACCACGCCTTCGAGGATCATCCCCAGTTGCAGGTCCTTCAGGTCCTCGACGCCTTCCTGGAACTCGGCAGTCTTGAACTCCGGACGCGGGTCGCGGCCCGGTTTTTCCAACTCTTGCAGAATGTCGGTGACGGTGGGCAGACCGAAAGTCTCGTCGGTGAATTTCTTCGGATCCAGACGCTTGAGGAACGAGGCGTCACCGATCAGCGAGCGAATGTCGCGGTCGGTTTCAGCGGCGATGCGTTGTACCAGCGGATAGGCTTCCGGGTGAACGGCCGAGGAATCCAGCGGGTTGTCGCCGTTCATCACACGCAGGAAGCCGGCGGCCTGTTCGAAGGTTTTCTCGCCCAGACGCGCGACTTTCTTCAAGGCCGCGCGGGTCTTGAACGCGCCGTGCTCGTCACGGTGGGCCACGATGTTCTGCGCCAGGGTCGCGTTGAGGCCGGAGATCCGCGCCAGCAGCGCCACGGAGGCAGTGTTCACGTCCACGCCCACGGCGTTCACGCAGTCCTCGACCACGGCGTCCAGACCGCGTGCCAGTTTCAGCTGCGACACGTCGTGCTGGTACTGGCCGACACCGATGGATTTCGGATCGATTTTCACCAGTTCGGCCAGCGGATCCTGCAGACGACGGGCGATCGATACCGCGCCACGGATCGACACGTCCAGATCCGGGAATTCCTTGGCTGCCAGTTCCGATGCCGAATACACCGATGCGCCGGCTTCGGAGACCATGACTTTGGTCATTTTCATCGCTGGGTATTTTTTGATCAGTTCGATCGCCAGTTTGTCGGTTTCACGGCTGGCGGTGCCGTTGCCGATGGCGATCAGATCGACCGAGTGCTTGGCGCACAGGGCGGCCAGGATGGCGATGGTCTGATCCCATTTGTTGTGCGGCACGTGCGGGTAAACCGTGGCGTGATCCAGCAGCTTGCCGGTGGAGTCGACCACCGCAACCTTGCAACCGGTACGCAGACCCGGGTCGAGGCCCAAGGTGGCGCGCGGGCCGGCCGGGGCGGCCAGCAGCAGGTCGTGCAGGTTGTGGGCGAACACATTGATCGCTTCGGTTTCGGCACCGTCGCGCAGCTCACCGAGCAGGTCGGTTTCCAGGTGGGTGTAGAGCTTGACCTTCCAGGTCCAGCGCACCACTTCACCCAGCCATTTGTCGGCCGGACGGTTCTGGTTCTGGATGCCGACGTGCTGGCCGATCATGCCTTCGCACGGGTGCAGGGTGCCCAGCAGTTCTTCGCCGACTTTCAGCGCGGAGCTGAGAATGCCTTCGTTGCGGCCACGGAAAATCGCCAGCGCGCGGTGCGACGGCATGCTTTTCAGCGGTTCGTCGTGTTCGAAGTAATCGCGGAATTTCGCGCCTTCCTCTTCCTTGCCGGCGATCACGCGGGCACTGAGGGTGGCTTCCTGCTTCAGGTAGGTGCGCAGTTTTTCCAGCAAGTTGGCGTCTTCGGCGAAGCGCTCCATGAGGATGTACTTGGCGCCTTCCAGTGCAGCCTTGGCATCGGCCACGCCTTTTTCGGCGTCGACGAAGCGCGCGGCTTCGGTTTCCGGGGTCAGCGACGGGTCGTTGAACAGGCCGTCGGCCAGTTCGCCGAGGCCGGCTTCCAGGGCGATCTGGCCCTTGGTGCGGCGCTTCTGCTTGTACGGCAGGTACAAGTCTTCGAGGCGGGTCTTGGTGTCGGCGAGTTTGATTTCGCGCTCCAGCTCAGGGGTGAGTTTGCCCTGCTCCTGAATGCTGGAAAGAATGCTGATGCGCCGTTCGTCGAGTTCTCGCAGGTAGCGCAGACGCTCTTCCAGATGACGCAGTTGGGTGTCATCGAGGCTGCCGGTCACTTCTTTCCGGTAACGGGCGATGAAGGGAACGGTAGAGCCTTCATCGAGTAGCGCGACGGCCGCTTCGACCTGTTGTGGGCGTACGCCGAGTTCCTCGGCGATGCGGCTGTTGATGCTGTCCATAAAACCACCTGACAAATTGTGAAAGCAGTCTCGCAGGCGCGTAAATAAAGGCCCGGAGTCTGGTGGGGCGGCTTGATGCTGGCCGCTGCCTGGGTCAAAAGGCATCCCATTGACCCGTGAAATCGAACAATTACTGCGGCGCCCATGAAAATAAGGGACGGCCACCTGCGGTAACGATTCAGACGTTGCCTGACACAAAAGGCCGCGCATTATAACCAGCGTTCTGTCATTCGGGGGCGACGCAGTCTGTAGGCACAAGCCCCGGTTTTCTGGCAGTGAAGGAAAAATCTGCTAACAATGCACACGGTGCGTATAACGGCAGCTACGCCATAATGCGCGCCGAGCTAAAAGGAGCATCCAATGAGCAGCACTGCACAAACTGCTGAAGGCGAAAAAATTCTCATCGTTGACGACGATCCGGGGCTGAGCAGCCTGCTGGAACGCTTTTTCGTCAGCAAGGGCTACCGTGCCCGCGCCGTACCGAATACCGAGCAGATGGATCGTCTGCTGTCGCGTGAAGTGTTCAACCTGGTCGTCCTCGACCTGATGCTGCCGGGCGAAGACGGCCTGACCGCTTGCCGCCGCCTGCGGGGCGCGAACAATCAGATTCCGATCATCATGCTTACCGCCAAGGGCGACGAACTGAGCCGTATCAAGGGCCTGGAACTGGGCGCCGACGATTACCTGGCCAAGCCCTTCAACCCGGACGAGCTGATGGCTCGCGTCAAAGCCGTGCTGCGCCGTCAGGCCGCGCCGGTGCCGGGCGCGCCGGGCAGTGAAGAAGAAAACGTCACGTTCGGCGATTACGTGCTGTCCCTGGCTACCCGCGAACTCAAGCGCGGCGACGAAGTGCACATGCTCACCACCGGTGAGTTTGCGGTACTCAAGGCCCTGGTGATGAACGCTCGTCAGCCGCTGACCCGCGACAAGCTGATGAACCTGGCCCGTGGCCGTGAGTGGGATGCCCTTGAGCGTTCCATCGACGTGCAGATTTCCCGTCTGCGCCGGATGATCGAACCCGATCCGTCCAAGCCGCGCTACATCCAGACCGTCTGGGGTGTCGGCTACGTGTTCGTGCCGGATGGCAACTCCACCAAGTGATGGGTGATTTGTAGGAGCGGGTCTGCGGGAAACGGTCGGAAACGCCGTCAGCGCAGACTCGCAATCCGCAATATGCGAGCATTGCTCGCTCCTGCAAGTGTGTAGCGGTTATCCATGAAAACCCCCGTCTGGTTCCCCCAAAGTTTTTTCTCCCGCACCCTGTGGCTGGTGCTCATCGTCGTATTGTTTTCCAAGGCATTGACCCTGGTTTATCTGTTGATGAACGAGGACGTGCTGGTGGATCGCCAATACAGTCACGGCGTCGCCCTGACGTTGCGTGCCTACTGGGCCGCCGACGAAGAGAACCGCGCGAAAATCGCCGATGCCGCGACCCTGATCCGCGTGGTCGGTGCCGGTGTGCCGGAAGGCGAACAGCACTGGCCGTACAGCGAAATCTACCAGCGGCAGATGCAGGCGGAACTGGGTGCCGACACCGAAGTGCGCTTGCGCATGCACTCGCCGCCGGCCTTGTGGGTTCGCGCGCCGAGCCTGGGGGATGGCTGGCTGAAAGTCCCGCTGTATCCACACCCGTTGCGTGGCCAGAAAATCTGGAACGTGCTCGGCTGGTTCCTGGCGATCGGCCTGCTGTCCACGGCGTCTGCGTGGATTTTTGTCAGCCAGCTCAACCAGCCACTGAAGCGTCTGGTCTACGCTGCCCGGCAACTCGGCCAGGGCCGCAGCGTGCGCCTGCCTATCAGCGACACCCCCAGCGAAATGGCCGAGGTTTATCGCGCCTTCAACCAGATGGCCGAAGACGTCGAGCAGGCCGGTCGCGAGCGTGAGCTGATGCTGGCGGGGGTATCCCATGACCTGCGGACGCCGCTGACCCGTCTGCGGCTGTCACTGGAGTTGATGGGCGATCGCACCGACCTGACCGACGACATGGTGCGTGACATCGAAGACATGGACGCGATCCTCGACCAGTTCCTCGCCTTCATTCGTGATGGTCGGGACGAGTCGGTGGAGGAGGTGGATCTCAGCGATCTGGTGCGTGAAGTGGCGGCGCCCTATAACCAGACCGAAGAGAAAGTGCGCCTGCGCCTGGAGCCGATCCAGCCGTTTCCGTTGCGTCGGGTGTCGATGAAGCGCTTGCTGAACAACCTGATTGGCAACGCGTTGAATCATGCTGGCGGCAGCGTGGACGTCGCGGCGTATGTATCCGGTGACACCAGTGCGCCGTATGTGGTGCTGAGCGTGATGGACCGTGGGGCGGGGATCGATCCTTCCGAACTTGAGGCGATCTTCAACCCGTTCACCCGTGGCGATCGTGCCCGGGGCGGGAAGGGCACCGGGCTGGGCTTGGCGATCGTCAAGCGGATTGCGTCGATGCACGGCGGCAATGTCGAACTGCGCAACCGCTCCGGTGGCGGGCTGGAAGCACGGGTCCGGTTGCCGCTGGGATTGATGCTGCCAAGAGATGCCGTTTAACGGCAGTCTCAAGCTACAAGCTACAAGCTACAAGCTACAAGCTACAGCGGCTTTTACTCGCCACTTGCAGCTTGTAGCTCGCCGCTGTTTTTTATCCCTTGCCTTTTGTGCGGGTCATGTTCGGCCCGCCATTCTTCTCGAGATGCTCGATGATGATTCCCGCCACGTTCTTGCCCGTGGTGGTTTCGATCCCTTCCAGACCCGGTGACGAGTTCACTTCCATCACCAGCGGCCCGTGGTTGGAGCGCAGGATATCCACACCCGCCACCGCCAGGCCCATGACCTTGGCTGCACGCAACGCGGTCATGCGTTCTTCCGGGGTGATCTTGATCAGGCTGGCGCTGCCGCCCCGGTGCAGGTTGGAGCGGAACTCGCCGGGCTTGGCCTGACGCTTCATCGCCGCGATCACCTTGTCGCCGACCACGAAGCAGCGGATGTCGGCGCCGCCGGCCTCCTTGATGTATTCCTGCACCATGATGTTCTGCTTCAGGCCCATGAACGCCTCGATCACCGACTCTGCCGCCGTCGCGGTTTCACACAGCACCACGCCGATCCCCTGGGTGCCTTCCAGCACCTTGATCACCAGCGGCGCACCGTTGACCATGTCGATCAAGTCGGGAATGTCGTCCGGCGAGTGGGCGAACCCGGTCACCGGCAGGCCGATGCCCCGTCGTGACAGCAGCTGCAACGAACGCAGCTTGTCCCGCGAGCGGGCGATGGCCACCGATTCGTTGAGCGGAAACACCCCCATCATTTCAAACTGGCGCAACACGGCGCAGCCATAAAACGTCACCGACGCGCCGATCCGCGGGATCACTGCGTCGAAACCCTCCAGCGGTTTGCCACGGTAGTGGATCTGCGGTTTGTGGCTGGCAATGTTCATATAGGCGCGCAAGGTGTCGATCACCACCATTTCATGCCCGCGTTCGGTTCCGGCTTCGACCAGACGGCGGGTGGAATACAGACGCGGGTTCCGCGACAGCACAGCGATCTTCATGCAACACCTGTGGAGGAGGTAGATACCGGGAACACCGGCTTGTCTTGTACATATTTGATGCCCGGATTGACCACCAGCTGGCCGTCGATCAGGGCTTTGGAACCGAGCAACAGGCGATAGCGCATGGACTTGCGGCAGGCGAGGGTGAACTCGATTGGCCAGACCCGGTCACCCAAGGCCAGGGTGGTGCTGATCACGTAGCGCACCTGGGCCTGACCGTTCGAACTCTTGATAGTCTTGCGTGCCACCAGCGGCGCTTCGCATCGCCGATGGCGTAACTGCACGACGGTGCCCAGGTGCGCGGTGAAGCGCACCCACTTCTCGCCGTCACGTTCGAACGGCTCGATGTCGGTGGCATGCAGGCTGGAGGTGCTGGCGCCGGTGTCGATTTTTGCCCGAAGGCCGGCGACTCCCAGATCCGGAAGCGCCACCCACTCGCGCAGACCGATAACGGTCAAATGGTCAAATGTCTTCAATGGAAAAACCAACGATTAACGCGTCCACGCTTCAGGGGACAACTGGGCTAACGCTTTGAATGCGGGTCTGGCGAACCAGTAACCCTGCATCAGAAATATTCCGCAGTCCGCCAGGAAATCCCGTTCACCCGCACTCTCTATGCCTTCGGCGATGACTGTAACGTCCAACTCCGCACAGATTGTGACAATCCCCCGAACGATAGCCTGACGAACACGGTCACGGTCGATATCGCGGATCAGCGCCATATCGAGCTTGATCAGGTCCGGTTGGAAATCGGCCAGCAGATTGAGCCCCGAATAGCCGGCGCCGAAATCGTCGATGGCCGTCTTGAAGCCGAATTCGCGGTATTCACGCAGAATATTGGTCAAATGGCGATAGTTATCTACGTGCTCGCTTTCCAGTGTTTCGAAAATCAGCCGGTCGATCGGGAAATTGTGTTTTCTGGCAGCCTCCAGGGTGCTGCGAATGCATAACTCTGGACGATAGACGGCGTTGGGCATGAAGTTGATCGACAAGTGTGTCTGCATATTAAGCTCGGCTGCGCCTTCGATGGCGCGAGTCCGGCAGAGCTGGTCGAAACGGTAGCGGTTATCTTCTGTAACCTGATCCAACACGGTTAAAGCGCCTTCACCAGCCGCACCACGAACCAGTGCCTCGTAGGCGTACACCGACTCGTCACGCAGATCCACGATGGGCTGATAAGCGAACGAAAAATCGAAGCCCAGCGGCTCGCTTTGCTGGCAGCCCAGGCACCCGGATTTGGGCGAGGTCAATGAAGACGGAAATTTGGTCACTCGATCACTCCATGCCGTTGAACCGGCGAAGATCACAGTTTATCTGGAGGGCCGGATTCTTGCGCCCGACAGAATCGGTAGTACAGTTCCGACTACTGGCTGAACGAGGAATTCATATGGCGCAAAAACAGGAAGAGGACGACAAGGTCCGTCTCGACAAGTGGCTGTGGGCCGCGCGTTTTTTCAAGACTCGCGCTTTGGCCAAGGCTGCCATCGAGAGCGGCAAGGTGCATTGTCGGGGAGAGCGCTGCAAGCCTGGCAAAGAGCCACGCATTGGCGATGAGTTCGAGATCCGCACGGGCTTCGATGAGAAGACCGTTGTGGTTCAGGCCCTGTCGATCGTGCGTCGCGGTGCACCTGAGGCGCAGACGCTGTATGCCGAGACCGAGGCGAGTATTGCCAAGCGTGAAGCGGCTGCGGCGATGCGCAAGGCGGGCGCCTTGGGCGTGACCACCGACGGCAAACCGAGCAAGAAGCAGCGCCGGGATCTGTTTAAATTTCGTGGGAACAGTAGCGGCGAATAAAAAAACGCAGCCTGCCGGCCTGGGTTCAAGACGCGCCGGCGGCTGCGTTTTTTTCAGTAACCGTTGATTACTGCGCGGACACCACACTCATCCGCGAAACCATCGGCAGTTTGCCCAGCAGCCGGAAAACCGGCGCCGTGACCTTCAACCAGAAGTTCGCCGCGTGATAAGCAAACGGCGTGTAGTAACCCCAGCCCAGTGCCCACACCGCCAGCAGCATGCCGCCGATATAATCGTCCTGGCCCCAATGAGCACCGGCGACCAGACGCGGCAACATGAACAGCAGTGCCAGACCCCAGATCACCAGAAACTGACCAGCCGTACGGCTGAACACGCCCATGAATAGCGCCCAGATCAGCAGCACCGAGGCGTGGTCACCGGGGAAACTCTGGCTCGAGCGGTCCTTCAGTTCCCAGGTCTTCTCCAGATGCGGGAAGTAATCGCTGATATGCACGGCACCTTCGAGCACCATCGACGGGCTGCTGTGCTGCCAGCCCATGTGATCGGCGAACTTGGAAAACAGCGCGCGGATCACCACCATCAGCAGCAGGATCGAAAAAAATCCGAAAAAGGCGCGACGCACGTCAATCGCCCTGAACACCCAGTCGCCCTTGATAAGCAGCGCCAGCAGAATCAGGCCGACGACGATGTCGAACGGTCGCAGACTTGCAATTGCCCAGATGTGGAGCCATATGGGGTTGCTGGCCAGCGGTGCATTGAGTGAGCGGAACAGCCACTCGTCGAAAATCACACACAGCATCTGACCCGTAGGCCATAACCAGAAAGCCAGTAGTGCCAATGGCACAACGTTGCACAGAACCAGCCGGCCGAGGTTCCACCTTGATTGGAACAAACCCGGATTGTTCATAAAATGCCTCCCGTGGCTGAACATCGGCATCAAAAAGGATGCCAGAAGCGCGGGATTTTCATTCTTTGTAACCATTTTGTCATCACATTCAGATACCCAGACCTATGACCGATTTCCTCGATACCGATTACACCCAACGCTTCATCTTCGATGACAGCGACACGCGCGGCGAACTGGTGTCGCTGGAGCGCAGCTATGCCGAAGTGCTCGCCAAGCACCCGTACCCGGAGCCGGTTGCGCAATTGCTGGGCGAACTGATGGCTGCCGCCTCGTTGCTGGTGGGCACCCTGAAATTCGATGGCCTGCTGATTCTTCAGGCCCGTTCCGAAGGCCCGATTCCGCTGCTGATGATCGAATGCTCCAGCGAGCGCGAAATCCGCGGCCTGGCGCGCTATCACGCCGAGCAGATTCCTGCCGACGCGACCCTCGGTGATCTAATGCCGAACGGTGTCCTGGCCTTGACCGTCGACCCGATCGCCGGCCAGCGTTACCAGGGCATCGTCGACCTCGACGGCGAAACCCTGTCCGACTGTTTCACCAACTATTTCGTCATGTCCCAACAGGTTGGCACTCGCTTCAAGCTGTGCGCCGATGGCCGTCGTGCCCGTGGTCTGCTGCTGCAGCAACTGCCGGCCGATCGCCTGAAAGACGAAGAAGAACGCGCAGCCAGCTGGCAGCACATCACCGCGCTGGGCAACACCCTGACCGCTGATGAACTGTTGAGCCTGGACAACGAAACGGTTCTGCATCGCCTCTACCATGAAGAGCAGGTTCGTCTGTTCGATGTGCAGAAACTGCGCTTCCACTGCAGCTGCTCCCGCGAGCGTTCGGGCAATGCACTGGTCAGCCTGGGGCTGGAAGATGCGCAGGCGCTCGTGGCCGAGCAAGGTGGAAAAGTCGAGATCGATTGCCAGTTCTGCAACCAGCGCTACCTGTTCGATGCGGCAGATATCGCTCAATTGTTCGCTGGAGCGGGCGTTGAGACGCCGTCAGATACCCGGCACTAAAACGGTTCAGCGCAGGTAAATTCACTGCTCAACGACGGAATTACGCCGTTACGACGGGAGGGCCCTACTCTTTTTGGGCTTTTCTGGCATAATCCGGCCCACTTTTTTCGCGGTAGTAGTGCACGACTTTCTACTACAAAACGTTTGGAGCACACTCGGCCACTGGCCGACGGGGAACCTCATGACGCAAGCCAATAACGCCGTGTACACCGATCTGAGTGTTGATGATCTGGTAAAAGAAGCCCTGAACCGCGGTGAAGGCGAGCTTGCCGATACCGGCGCTCTGGTTGTTCGCACCGGTCACCGCACCGGCCGTTCGCCAGTCGACCGTTTCATCGTCGAAGAGCCTTCCACCCAGGCTGCCATTGCCTGGGGCCCGATCAACCGCAAGTTCCCGGCCGACAAGTTCGACGCGCTGTGGGCTCGTGTTGAAGCATTCAACAACGCGCAAGAGCATTTCGTTTCCCACGTGCATGTAGGCGCGGCCGAAGATCACTACCTGGCCGTGAAGATGACCACCCAGACTGCCTGGCAGAACCTGTTCGGTCGTTGCCTGTTCATCAACCCGGCCCAGTACAACCCGGCCGGTCGCGAAGAGTGGCAAGTGCTGAACGTCGCCAACTTCGAGTGCGTGCCAGAGCGTGACGGCACCAACTCCGACGGTTGCGTGATCATCAACTTCGCCCAGAAGAAAGTGCTGATCGCCGGCATGCGTTACGCCGGTGAAATGAAGAAAGCCATGTTCTCCGTGCAGAACTTCCTGCTGCCGGCCGCTGACGTGCTGCCAATGCACTGCGCTGCCAACATCGGCGAAGAAGGCGACGTGACCCTGTTCTTCGGTCTGTCGGGCACCGGCAAGACCACTCTGTCCGCCGACGAAAGCCGTTACCTGATCGGTGACGACGAACACGGCTGGGGCGAAGGCGTTGTCTTCAACATCGAAGGCGGTTGCTACGCCAAGTGCATCGACTTGTCCGAGAAGAACGAGCCGGTCATCTGGAAAGCCATCAAGCACGGCGCGGTACTGGAAAACGTCGTGATCGACGACGCCAAGCACGCCGACTACGCCGATGTCAGCCTGACCCAGAACAGCCGCGCGGCCTACCCGCTGGAGCACGTTGCCAAGCGTTCCGAGAAGAACCTGGGCGGCGAGCCAAACGCTGTGATCTTCCTGACCTGCGACCTGACCGGCGTCCTGCCGCCAGTGTCGATCCTCAACGAAGAACAAGCGGCCTACCACTTCCTGTCCGGCTACACCGCTCTGGTGGGCTCGACTGAAATGGGTTCGGGCAGCGGCATCAAGTCGACCTTCTCCACCTGCTTCGGCGCACCGTTCTTCCCGCGTCCGGCCGGCGAATACGCTGAACTGCTGATCAAACGCATCCGCGGCTTCGGCTCCAAGGTCTACCTGGTCAACACCGGCTGGACCGGTGGCGGCTACGGCGTCGGCAAACGCTTCAACATCCCGACCACCCGCGCGGTGATCGCAGCGATCCAGAGCGGCGCGCTGATCGGTGCAGCCACCGAGCACCTGGACACCATCAACCTGGACGTGCCACTGGCCGTACCGGGCGTCGAAACCAACCTGCTCAACCCACGCAACACCTGGGCTGACAAGGCTGCGTACGACGAAGCTGCCAAAGCACTGGCCGGTCTGTTCATCGAGAACTTCAAAAAGTTCGAAGTGAGCGACGCGATCAAGGCTGCCGGGCCTAAGTTGTAAGGTTGGGTTTGTAGCGAATGAAAAAGCCGCCTCTTGAGGGCGGCTTTTTTGTGGGTGACGGGTTGGATCTCATTGTCAGATCAACTGCCATTATTCCCGCACAATCCGTGTTAAAGAGCCAGAATAATGCTACTTAAGGAGCCGCGAATCCCCTGAGCATTTTCTCTCCAGCCATCATGGCCATTGCCGTCTGGTATGCAGCACTCGTAGTACTTCCACAACATCAACTTTGATTGCGTAGATGATGACGTAGTTTGGAGTGACGACGATTTCGCGGGTACCTTCCGCGATACCTTTTCGGTACAGGGCTGGGTGCTGGCGAGCGCTTTCTCCTTTCAGTTCGAAGGCCTCATCGAGTTCAATCGCTGCAACGGGATTTTCCTGGCTGATACGCTCCATGATGTTGTCTCGGTCATCCAGCGCTTCTTGGCGCCAGACCAACCTCATCAACGTGCTCGCTGACGAAGGGCATCCCGTTTGGCGGCAAATATCCTGCGAGCGTCTTCATCGCTGACGCTGGGTCTTGGGTCATCAATGCTGATTTGTACCTGTTGCTTGACCCATTCTTCATACGCAGCTGCTTCATGAGCTTGTTTCATCGCTTCGGCGCGATCAGGGCGAGCATAGGTTTTTATCTGTAGGGGGTCGTAACTGGAGGCGTCCACATCGAAGTGATTGATGCCCACTCCTTGCAGGTAGGTCACCAGTGTTTCAAGCCGCTTGAACAGACGTACCTGGCCACTGCGTTGTGCGGTCAATGAGTATTCTTTGCTTCCTTGCTGAATCTGAATCGACCAGCCACCGGGTTTGGCGACGATATGTGCGCTACTGATCGAACCGTTCTCAAACAGCCGCGTGAGAGTGCTGTGATCAATGGTTTCAGTGGTCATGAAGGCAAGCCCTTGGTTGAACAATGGCTCCCATCGTACGCAATCAATAATAGTTTGCAAAATTCTGATCCTTAAGTTTCGCGCCGGAGATGTCAGCGTCAGTGTTCGAGATAGGGGCAGACAGTTCTAGCTGTGAACACGCCTGCCGAGGAATTCGTCAGGCCGGCGCTTTCCAGTTGAGCATTCGTTGCTGGGCGACCTGGAGCAGGTCATAGCCGTCTTTGGTGAGAAGGTAGAGCGCGTGCGTGATGTGCGGGATGTCTTCTACGTCGGCGTGTTTGAAGCAGAGGCAGTAGAGGGTTTGCAGCAGGTCGCTTGAGGCGCGCAGGCGCTGGACGGCGCATTCGAGGATGTCTTGCGGGTTGGCCTCGGTGTCGATGACCAGGGGCCTGGTGTCGGTTAGATTGGAGTCGAGTGGGCGGTAGCGATCGGAGTGGAGCTCGTTCCATGATTTCATTTTTTCTATCTCTGCAGGCATCGATGAACCGCTGCTACCGTGACCAAGCGGTGGAGGCGGACTGTGTTCAAGTTGGTCAAACCGGCAGAGATAACCCGGTACGCCGAAGCGTCCCAAACACAGCCCGCCATAAAACGTGCCGACAGAAAGAGCTCAGCAGCATACAAGGGCATGTATCAGTTATCTCTGTTTTTCAGGTGACCAAACCTGAATCGCTGATTGGGCAGCGACACTCACAACTATAGATTTGGGCTAACAAGCGCCGATAGAAGACAAGGCGCCGCTGCGTGTAGGAACGGGATGCAGATTCCGGCAGGCCGTTCCTACAGTTCAATCACGGTTTTCAACGAATCGCCCGATACCCCTCAACATCCAGCACACTCGTGGTCAGCCCGGTCGCCGGGCTGTAGATCGTGCCTTTCACCGTGGAAAACGGAACGCCTTTGCTCCCCAGCGAAACGTACCGTTCGCCCTGATCCAGCTCGGTGAACCAGGTGTAGGAGCACTTCTCCATCGCCTTGTATTTCGCTGCCGCGTTGACGATGGTGGCGGCATGGTTGCGCAGGTCGGCGTCGGTGAGGTTTAGGTTTTTGTCGAGGGCGGTGCCCCAGCGTTTCAGGCAGACCTCGGCAAAGTGGCGGACGATGAGGCCGGCACTTTTGGACCACTGTTGCCGTCGGCGGAGGCGTTGCCGACCAGGGTGGCGTGACGGCCGGGCATGGGGAAGATGCTGGTCTTGGTGCCGGTCGCGGTTTGCGGGATGACGCAACTGAAGCCCTTGGAGCGCTCATCCCGCGCATAGAAACCCACATATTCTTTTACGTTGCTGTTGAGCTTTACCCGTTGGTCCTGAAAGTTGCCAATACCTGGTACCGGGTCGATGGCAAAGATATTCACTGGAATGTTTTTCAGTGCACTGTCGTTGAACATGGCATTGGCCAGCATATGGCAACTGATACCGCCGCGGCTCCAGCCCACCAGATTGACTTTTGTTGGAATAACACCGTCCTTGCGAAAGGTTTTAATAATCTGTTCCTGTAACTTCTGTTGCGTGACGCTGCGATCGCCATAGTTATATTTGCGCCACAGCCAGGAACCTTCGACTTTTACATCTTCAATCGGAATGCCGGCGGCTTTTAGGCGGTTGTATTCCGCCTCTGTCAGTTTTTCGCGCTGCCAGTCGCACTTGCCTTTGATGATGTTCATCGCGTGCAGGACGTTTTCCTCCCAACCCTTGCCGAACAAGGTACCGCTGAGGCCGTAGTCCTTGGATTTTGTGAACAGTTCATCAGCTTGCAGGTTGCTGGTGCCGGGGCCATCGACCACGATCCATTCGGCGAACTCGCGGCCAACGTGATGAGAGGCAAGTGTGGAAACCAATTCACCGTCCCAATAGTTTTCGTGGGTGTCATCAAACTTTGTCGAACCCGTACCGCAAAAGAAAATAGTCAGCGTAGTCATGTTGTTGCTCTTGGTTGATGTAAGAGCAAACAGGCTAGTTCCGATCTTTGTTGTAATGGAAGTGATGGGTTGTTGCGAGCTTTGTAAGTTGGTCAGCTGGCTTTAACTATTTATTCGTTGTCTGGCAACTTCCAACAAGTCACAGCCGTCCTGCGTCAACAAATAAAGCGCATTGACGATGTTGGGGATATCTTTCACGTCGGCTTGTTTGAAACACAGGCAGTAAAGAGTTTCCAGCAGATCACTGGCGGCACGCAGGCGTTGATCGGCGGCATTGAGCAAATCACCCGGTGATGCTGCGGTGTCGATGACCATGACCGGGTTGTCGCCGTCGCAGGTCTTGAGAGGGCGAAAACGAGTATTCAGCGGTGTGAACATGTTCATGATTGAGGTGTGTCCTTTACGAAGTCGCTTCGGCGGGCCGACACAGTGTTTTCAGTCGCGCCGGCCACTATAGAAGGGCGCCGTCGAGTGGGACAAGACAGCCACAATGGACAGAATTCGTAGGGGTTTTTCCGGGGTTCGGGCATTTGCCCTACGCGTTTTTGCGGCTTTTTCACAGCCAAACCCTGATGGGCGAAATTTCCTACGTGTTTGTCGGGCGATTCCCGTTAAAGATCTGTATGGTGCGCGCCAGAATCCGTGGGGTGTTTCCAAACGTCCGACACAGACTTAAAGGGAATTAGGTATGCAGTGGCTACGAATGGCCTCGATCGTTTTGCTATGGGCCAGTGGTTGTCGTTTGGCGTTGGCCTCCGAGGCGGGCAATGGGCTGGTGCTCACGCAAGTGGAGCGCACCGAATGGCCGGACGCACTCACGACCCAGGCCAGCATCGACACGGCGTCCCGCGCCGAAGTGCTGATGTTCGGCAAGGCACTGCTGGCCAGCGAAGGCCTGGATGAGTCCGGGCTGAAACAACGTCTGGGCGTGCCGCATGTGCAGCTCAAGTCGATCCGCCAGGTGCGTGACGGCCTATGGGATCGTTTGCTCACCACCTATCGCAACGCCAGCCAGAACTGCGACGAGCAAGCGTTCTGTCCTCGGGTGCGCAGTGTCGCCGACCTGCGTCAGTTGGCGGCGGCATTCACTGGTGATATCAGCCCGGCCCATGCACTGTGGGCCAGCAAAAGCCAGGGCGTGCACGAGCAACTATTGAACGAGCAATTGCGAGTGGCGGTGTTGCAGCCGTAGTCCCGCCGTCACAGTCCCGCCGTCACGACGTTGGCCAAAGGCTGGAGGTCGTCGGGTATCATCCCGTATCGATTTGACCCCGACCTTTTCTCGACGCGCTGCGATCGCCCGCTAGGCTGTTGGCATCACAGCGGTCAACGGAGTGACAGCGAATGCACAACACCCTGGAACAGGTTTTCGGTTATCCACAGTTTCGACCCGGCCAGGAGACTGCGATCAGCGCCGTTCTCGCCGGGCGTTCGGCCGCCGCGATATTTCCCACCGGCTCCGGCAAGTCCCTTTGTTACCAGGTGCCGGCGCTCTTGTTGCCACACCTGACGCTGGTGGTCTCGCCGCTGCTGGCGCTGATGCAGGATCAGCTCGAGTTTTTGCGACGACACGGGATTTCGGCAGGCAGCATCGATTCGGCGCAGAGCCGCGAAGATGCCAATGATGTGATGGCACGTGCCCGTTCCGGCGAACTGAAGATCCTGATGATTTCCGTGGAGCGCTTGAAGAACGAGCGCTTTCGCAATTTTTTGCAGCAGGTGCCGATCTCGCTGCTGGTGGTGGATGAGGCGCACTGCATTTCCGAATGGGGCCACAACTTCCGCCCCGACTACCTCAAACTGCCGGACTACCAGCGCCAGTTCAACATCCCGCAAACCCTGCTGCTGACTGCCACGGCAACGCCGAAAGTGATCGCCGACATGCAGGCGAAATTCGCCATCGCGGCAGAAGATGTGGTGACCACCGGTTTCTATCGACCCAACCTCAATCTGCTGGTCGAGCCGGTGCGTGGGCAGGACAAGCGCCGACGGCTGGTGGAGTGGATGAGCGAGCGCGCGGGGCAGCCGAGCATCGTCTACGTCACGCTGCAGAAAACCGCCGAGCAGATTGCCGAACATCTTGAGCGCAATGGCATTCAGGCCGAGGCTTATCACGCCGGTTTGCCCCATGAGCAACGGGACGGGATCCAGAAGCGCTTCATGGGCGGGCAGTCCAATTGCATCGTCGCCACCATTGCCTTCGGCATGGGCATCGACAAGAGCGACATCCGCAACGTGGTGCATTTCGACCTGCCCAAATCCATCGAAAACTACAGCCAGGAAATCGGCCGCGCCGGACGTGACGGGCAGCCCTCCGACTGCCTGGTGCTGGCCAACCGCGACAGCCTCAACGTGCTGGAAAACTTCGTGTATGGCGACACGCCGGAACAGGACGGCATTCGTCATGTGCTCGACGAGTTGCAGGCCGCCGCGCCCGAAGGCCAATGGGAATTTCTGCTCGGGCCGCTGGCGGACCAGAGCAACATTCGTTCGTTGCCTTTGAAGACGTTGCTGGTGCAACTGGAGCTGCGAGGACTGATTGCCCCGCGCTACGCGTACTACGCCGAGTATCGCTTCAAATACCTGCTGGAACCCGAGGCGTTGCTTGAGCGTTTCGAAGGTGAACGGAGGGATTTCGTCGCCGCGATCATCCAGACCTCAAGCCGCGCACGCACCTGGGCCACGGTGAATTTCGAGGCGATGTACGAGCAGTATTCCGCCGAGCGCAACCGGGTGGTGAAGGCGCTGGATTACTTTCAGGAGAAGGGCTGGGTCGAGCTTGAGAGCAAGCAAATGACCGAGGTCTACAACGTCCAGCGCAGCGATTTCGACAGCCAGGCCCTGAGCGCTGAACTGCATGACTATTTCACCCGCCATGAGCAAACCGAAGTGGCGCGGATTCACGCCATGCTCGAGCTGTTCGCCACCGAGCGATGCCTCGGATATCGGCTGGCCGAATATTTTGGCGATCACAATGCACCGCAGCAGTGCGGACATTGCTCGGTGTGTCACGGGCAAGTCGCCCGGCTGCCGGCGCCGCCGGAATTGCCGGCGCTTGTGGATAAAAACTTTACGGAGTTGTGTGGAGAATTTATCCACAGGCACCAGCAGCACGCTGGCAGCGCTCCGTCGGCGGAGCGGTTGACCCGGTTCCTGTGCGGAATCAGCGTACCGTTGTTTACCAAGCTAAAGGCCCGGGCCATTTCCGGGTTTGCGGCGCTGGAAGAATATCCCTACGCGGAGGTTCGGGCCTGGGCTCAGGCGCATCTGTGAGGTCTCGAATCCATCTGGTGAATGTCGATCATCACGGCAATGAACTTCAAAAATGCCCGGTGGCTGACTATGGTGATGGCTGTCTTCGGATCGCCAACAAGAGAACAACATGAGCCAGACATCCTTCGCTATTCAGCAGGCCGCCGTGATCGGCGCCGGCACCATGGGCCGCGGCATCGTCATGTGCCTGGCCAACGCCGGCGTGTCGGTGCAGTGGGTCGATAACAATCCACAGATGCTCGAGCAGGCGCTGGCCACCGTGGCCGATACCTACGCGCACAACGTGCGACAGGGACGGATCGACCAGGCCGAGGCCGATGCGCGGATTGCCCGTATCAGTGCGGCGCCAGACTATGTGGCGATCCGCAATGTCGACCTGGTGATCGAAGCGGTGTACGAGAATCTTGAGCTCAAGCAGAAGATCTTCCGCGAGCTCGATGGCGTGCTGAAGCCCGAAGCGCTGCTGGCGAGCAATACCTCGGCGCTGGACATCGACGCCATTGCCGCCGCGACACGGCGTCCGACTCAAGTGCTGGGCCTGCATTTCTTCAGCCCGGCGCACATCATGAAGTTGCTGGAAATAGTCCGTGGCGCGCAGACATCACCGGCTGTGCTTGAGGCTGCGCTTGAGCTGGGCAAGCGCATGGGCAAGGTCAGTGTGGTGTCGGGTAACTGCCACGGTTTTATCGGCAACCGCATGCTGCATCCGTATGTGCTCGAAGCGCGCAAGATGTTGCTCGAAGGGGCGTATCCGCATCAGGTCGATGCGGCGTTGCAGAGTTTCGGTTTCGCCATGGGGCCGTTTCGCATGTACGACGTGGTCGGCATCGATCTCGAGTGGCGTGCCCGCGAGCTCGCCGGCAAGGGGCAGGACGCGCCCGAGGTTCAGGTGGATAACCGCTTGTGCGAACAGGGTCGCTTCGGTCAGAAGTCCGGCAACGGTTATTACCACTACGAGCCGGGCAGTCGTCAGGCCGAGCATGATCCCGAGGTCGATGCGCTGGTGTTGAGTGTCAGCGAAGGGTTGGGATTTCATCGGCGGGATATCGGCTCGGAGGAGATCCTTGAGCGATGCCTGCTGGCGTTGGTCAACGAGGGCGCGAAGATCCTGCAGGAAGGGATTGCCGAGTCGGCGCATGACATCGATCAGGTCTATCTGAATGGCTATGGCTTCCCGGCGGAGCGGGGCGGGCCGATGGCCTGGGCGGACGATCAGGGGCTGGCCGATATTCACAAGCGATTGCTGGCGCTGGAGACCCGGCAGGGTGATCACTGGCGGCCGGCACAATTGATCGGCGAGCTGGCGGCGCGCGGCAAGGGTTTTTATCTTTAGACTGAGCAGATCACTTCAGGAATCGACACTGATGTCCAACCCGATGCCGCAACGCAGCAATTACCCACACTTCCAGCCGATCACCACGCGCTGGCATGACAACGACGCCTACGGTCACGTCAACAACGTTACCTATTACAGCTTCTTCGACACGGCGGTGAACACCTACCTGATCCAGGTCGGAGGGCTGGATATCCATGACGGCGAGGTGGTGGGATTTGTGGTGAGTTCGTCCTGCGACTACTTCGCGTCGATCGCTTTTCCGGATCGAATCGAGATTGGCCTGCGGGTCGGCAAGCTGGGCAACAGTTCGGTGCAATACGAACTGGCGGTGTTCAAGGAAGGAGAACAGGAAGCCTGTGCCGCCGGGCGCTTCGTGCATGTATTCGTCGACCGGGCATCCAATCAGCCGGTGTCGATTCCGGCCCGATTGCGCGAAGCGCTGGAACGCCTGACGGTGTGACGGACAAAAAAAATCGCAGCCCGGGGGAGCTGCGATCTGGGGGTATCAGCTAACGAGGCCAGGCCTCAGTCGCGATAGTAGCGGTGGTGCTTGCGATGGCCATAGGCATGGCCACGACCTGGGTGACGGTCACGGTAGTAGCGACGATCATCATGGCGACGATCGTAATGACGATCGTCGTCATCGCTCTTGTTGCCCATGTAGTTGCCCAGCGCGCCACCCGCGCCGCCGCCGGCTGCTGCGCCGATCAGGCTGCCGGTGGTGCCGCCCATGCTGCGGCCGACCACGTTGCCGCCGGCTGCGCCCAGCGCACCGCCGATGGCTGCTTCGCCACGGCTGCGCTTGTCGGCGCCCACCGCACTACCACCCGCGCCGCCCAGGGCTGCGCCAATGGTTGAACCTGTACTGCCGCCTAGCGATTGACCGACGACCGAGCCAAGAACCCCGCCCAATGCGCCGCCCACACCTGCTTCGGTGGTGCCTCCGGCAGAAGCGAAGCCACTGACCAGGCCAAGGGACAACAAGAGAATCGAGGAGAACTTCATAGAGGAGCCTCAAAGGGATGACGGCGCGATCCTGAGGCTCTGGAATGGGCGTGACAATCAAAATCCGACGAATAGCACGACCTGTATACAATTCTGCAAGTTGCTGATTTTTGGGCGGAACTTAACCGATTTTCGCCGGTCTTTAGCTACTTCGGACAGGCCGCTTTGATCACAAAGCGGCCTTTTTTGTGGGCGTTTGAAAAGTGTCTGCGAGATCTATCGAGTCTGACTTTCGGACGCGGAGCGTCCACGGCTTCGCTCCCACGCAGAGCGTGGGAGCGATCAGAATCAGGCCGACTTGGCCATGATCAGCCCCGTCTCACTCGCCGCTTCCAACCGGATAGCGATGAATTTCGACGTCGGCGTATGGCTGCCATCGCCGGTACTCTCCAGCGGCACCAACGGGTTCACTTCAGGGTAATAAGCCGCCGCCTGCCCCGCCGGGATATCGAACGCCAGCAGCGTGAAGCCCTTCACCCGACGCTCGCGACCATCGTCCCACAGCGACACGATGTCAGCCTTCTGCCCCGGTTTGAAGCCCAGGCGAATGATGTCCGCCTCGTTGGCGAACAGCACATCACGTTGCCCCTTCACCCCGCGATAACGATCGTCGAGACCATAAATCGTGGTGTTGTACTGATCGTGGGAACGCATCGATTGCAGGATCAGATCCGGCAGTTTGCCGGTAGCGCGAGTGCGCTCGTGGATCAGGTCCTTGGGCAGCATGTTCGGCTTGAAGTTGGCCCGGCCTGACGTGGTGTTCCACTTGCGCGCGCCGGCGCTGTTGCCGAGGTAGAAACCGCCCGGGTTCTTGACCTTCTCGTTGAAATCCTTGAAGCCCGGGATGGTATCGGCGATCAGTTCGCGGATACGCCGGTAGTCGGCCACCAGCCAGTTCCAGTCCACCGGTTTGCTGCCCAGTGTTGCGGCGGCGATGCCGGCGATGATCGACGGCTCCGAGCGCATCTGGTTCGACAGCGGCTGCAACTGACCGTTGGAGGCGTGCACCATGCTGAACGAGTCTTCCACGGTGACGGCCTGCGGGCCTTCGGTCTGGATATCGATGTCGGTACGGCCCAGGCACGGCAGGATCAACGCGTCCTTGCCGTGAGCCAGGTGGCTGCGGTTGAGCTTGGTGCTGATCTGCACAGTCAGGTCGCAGGTGCTCAGGGCCTGGAAGGTGCGCGGGCTGTCCGGCGTGGCCCGGGCGAAGTTGCCGCCCAGACCGATGAACACCTTGGCGCGACCTTCGGCCATCGCATGAATCGCTTCGACCACGTTGTGCCCGTTGTGACGTGGAACCTTGAACTGGAAGCGACGCTCGAGGGAATCGAGGAACGCCACCGGCGGACGCTCGTTGATGCCCATGGTGCGGTCGCCCTGCACGTTACTGTGGCCACGCACCGGGCACAGTCCGGCGCCGGGTTTGCCGATGTTGCCGCGCAGCAGCATCAGGTTGGCGATTTCCTGGATGGTCGGCACCGAGTGACGATGCTGGGTGATGCCCATCGCCCAGCACATGATCACGTTCTTGCCTTTGGCGTACATGCGCGCCGCTTGCTCGATTTCCACCAGGGTCAGGCCGGACTGCGCGACGATCTGCTCCCACGGCGTGTCATCGACGACGCCGAGGTATTCCAGCACGTTGACGCTGTGTTCATTGAGGAAGTCGTGATCGAACACCGCCGGTGCGCCGGCCTTCTGCGCCTCGCGTTCCCATTGCAGCAGGAACTTGGCCATGCCGCGCAGCACCGCCATGTCGCCGCCCAGCGCCGGGCGGAAATACGCGGTGTTGGTCGGCTTGTCGCCGTTGGTGAGCATTTCGATCGGGTGCTGTGGATGCTGGAAGCGTTCCAGACCCCGCTCTTTCAGCGGGTTGATGCACACCACCTGAGCGCCGCGTTTCACCGCTTCACGCAGGGGTTCGAGCATGCGCGGGTGGTTGGTGCCCGGGTTCTGGCCCCAGACGAAAATCGCGTCGGCGTGTTCGAAATCGTCGAAGGTCACGGTGCCTTTGCCGACGCCGACACTCTGCGCCAGCGCCACGCCGCTGGCCTCGTGGCACATGTTCGAGCAGTCGGGGAAGTTGTTGGTGCCGAAGGCGCGCACGAACAGTTGATACAGGTACGCCGCTTCATTGCTGGCGCGGCCGGAGGTGTAGAACTCGGCCTGATCCGGACTCGACAGCGCTCGCAGGTGTTTGCCGATCAGCGCGTAGGCATCGTCCCAGCTGATCGGCTTGTAGCGATCGGTTTCGGCGTCATACACCACTGGCTCGGTCAGGCGACCCTGATATTCGAGCCAGTAGTCGCTCTGTTCGAGCAACGCGGTGACGCTGTGCTTGGCGAAGAATTTGCCGTCCACCCGGCGCTTGGTCGCTTCCCAGTTCACCGCCTTGGCGCCGTTCTCGCAGAATTTGACCATGCCGCTTTCCGGCGAGTCGCCCCAGGCGCAGCCCGGGCAGTCGAAGCCGCCGTTCTGGTTGGTCTTGAGCATCATGCGCAGGTTTTTCAGGGCGTTGTCGCTGGTCAACCAGGCCTGGGCCACGCTGATCAGGGCGCCCCAGCCACCGGCCGGGCCCTTGTAAGGCTTGTAGCGCGGAACGGGTTTCTGGTCGGCTTGATGATGTTGGCTCACGGGTGTTTCTCCATTTCTGGGCTATACACCCGCGGCGCGTTTTTCTGCGGCAGGTGAATGAGATTGAGGTTATGGCGTCGGGCCCATTGCACGGCGAGGCCGGTGGGCGCGGACAGGCTGACCAGGGTCTGAATCCCGGCCCGCAAAACTTTCTGGATCAATTCGAGGCTGCAACGGCTGGTGACAATCGCCAGGCCGCCGGCTGTGGATATCTTTTGCCGGATCAGGCCGCCGATCAGTTTGTCGAGGGCGTTGTGCCGGCCGATGTCTTCGCGGCCCAGCAGCAATTCACCGCTGGCGTTCATGAACACCGCCGCGTGCACCGCACCGCAATGCTGGCCGAGCGGCTGAAACGCGCCGATGCGCTGGCGCAGACCGTCGAGCCATTCGATGGGCGGCAAGGGGGCGCCGGGCAAAACCTTGAGGTCAGGCAGCGCCTGCTCTACCGCTTCCACGCCGCACAACCCGCAACCGCTGGTGCCGGCCAGTTGCCGGCGCTGCTGTTTAAGGTTCCAGAAGGCGCGGTTGGCGATGGTTACTTGTGCGTATTGCGCCGAGCCCGAGCCGGTCAGTTGCAGGTCGTAGATGTCCGAGGCGTCTTCGATGATGCCGCTGCCGAGGCTGAAGCCGACGATGAAGTCTTCAAGGTCGGTCGGCGTCACCAGCATCACGGCCTGACTGATGCCGTTGTAGGCAATCGCCAACGCGACTTCTTCGGCCAGCGCGGTGCTGGCCGATTCCGCGAGGGGGAGATCGCTGTAGCTGTAGGTCTGACTGGCGGCAGGCGCGGGCGTTTCGAGAGCAGGCGCCGCGCAGGCCGGGCGCTTGGCGTTCATGGCATCACCGACGGATTGATCAACGTTAAGACTAGGCGCGGCAAGTTGTCGCGTCTAATCGCTAGTGTCGATCCTTCGATAGATGCCGTCGATCAAGCCTCCGCTGGTGATTTCTGATAAAGCGCGAAACAGGCCTCGGCCAACGCCGATCGTGGGGCGCCGCGACGCATGATCAGGCCCAGGCGGGCGAGGGTCTGGGCGTTTTCGATGGGTTGCAGACGCAGGTTATCCGTGAGGTTTTCCAGGCCGCCATCGAGTGGCATCACCGCGCAGCACAGCCCGCCGTGCACCGCTTGCAACAATTGGTGGACGGCGTCGGTTTGCAGCAACGGTTGCGGCGTCAGGCCACGACTGTGGAAGTTATGGTCGATGGACTGGCGAAAGTGCATGCCGCTGGTGAGCATGCCCAGGGGCAGTTCGATCAGTGATTCCCAACTCAGCGGCGCTTCGCCAAAGCTGAAGAACCGCTGGTCGTAGAGCAGGCCCATCTGCGTTTCACTGAAGGCCAGGGATTCAAACCGCTCGCCGTCGAGGCGGTCCAGATAAGACACGCCAATGTCGATCCGATTGTTCGCCAGTTGCTCCAGAACCTGTTCCGAGCTCAGCGAAGACAGTTCGAAGCGCAGGTTCGGGTGTTGCGCGTGCAGGCGTTGCATCAGGGGCAGCGCGTCGAAACTCGACAACGGCACCACGCCCAGCCGAAGGGTGCCGATCAGATTGCCGCGACACGCCGCCGCTTCCGCCTGCAAGCCGTCGTAGGCCGCCAGCACTGTGCGCGCCCAAGCCAGCACCCGTTCGCCCGGCGCGGTAAAGCCTTCGAAGCGCTGGCCACGGTTGACCAGTGGCAGGTCGAGTTCTTCCTCAAGGCTGCGCAGGCGCATCGACAGGGTCGGCTGGGTGATGTGGCAGCGGGCGGCGGCCTGGCCGAAATGGCGGGTTTCGTCGAGGGCGATGAGGAATTTCAGCTGCTTGATGTCCATCTTCGCTCCGGGGCGCTGGCAAGGGTGGGCGATTCTACCGCTTGCGCGGGGGCAGGGTCATTGGTCGGGCCGCAACCGGGTTTGTCCGGGGTGGTCTAGGCTTGGGCGTCTGGAACTTAAATCAAGGAGTGTGCGCTATGAGTCTTTTGAGCTTTGTGAAAGAGGCCGGTGAGAAGTTGCTAGACCTGTTGACCCCTGGCAACGCCAATGCCAGCGAGCAATTGAAGGAGCACATCAGCAAGGTCGGGTTGGGTAACCCGAATGTTCAGGCGACCGTGGACGGTGACAAGGTGACGGTCACCGGTGAAGTGGCGAGCCAGGAAGAGAAAGAGAAGATTCTTCTGGCAGTGGGCAACATTGCCGGTGTCGGCAGCGTCGATGACCAGATCACCGTGACCGGGCCGGTTGTGGCGGCGGCGCGTTTTGTGGTCGTGAAGAAGGGCGACACCCTCAGCGCGATTTCCCTGGCGGTGTATGGCAACGCCAACCAGTACAACAAAATCTTCGAGGCCAACAAGCCGCTGCTGTCACATCCGGACAAGATTTATCCGGGGCAGACGCTGCGTATTCCTGAATAACCGCAGATATCGCAATCGCGAGCAGGCTCGCTCCCACATTGGAATGCATTTCTATTGTGGGAGCGAGCCTGCTCGCGATGGGGACGATGCGGTCTACAGGCCCGCAATCAAATCCCGATAATCCTCGACCGCCGCAAATTCCCCGGTGTCCTTCGGCCCTTTGCGGCTGTCCGGCTCCTTCACGGCCAACAAATGCGTCACGCCGAAATTCCGCGCACTGCGCAGGATCGGCAAGGTGTCGTCGATGAACAGGCTGCGTGCCGGGTCAAAACCGATATCGGCCTGCAACGCGTCCCAGAACTGCGGATTCTCCTTGGGAAAACCGTAATCGTGAGAGCTGATCAGCCTTTCAAAGTACGGCGCCAGTTCGATTCGTTCCAGTTTCAGCGACAGTGAATCGCGGTGCGCGTTGGTGATCATCACCACGCGTTTGCCGGCTCGTTTGATCGCTTCCAGAAAGGTGTCGGCGTCCGGACGCAGGGCGATCAGGTGGGCGGTTTCCAGTTTCAGTTCACGCACCGACAGCTTCAGCTCCGCGCTCCAGAAGTCCAGGCAGTACCACTGCAACTGACCGGCATGGCGCTCGAACAGCGGCTGCAATTCCATTTCCGCCATCGCCCGGCTCACGCCGTGCAGTTCGGCGTAGCGCTGCGGCAGGTGTTCCAGCCAGAAGTGGTTGTCAAAGTGCAGGTCGAGCAACGTTCCGTCCATGTCCAGCAGAACGGTATCGATGTCGGACCACGGTAATGAAGGCATGGCAACGTCTCGAACGGTAGAAAGATATCCGACGCAAACAATCGGAAAAGCCGCGTTATAGTAGCGCGTTCACGCCAAGGAGCTTTGCATGCGCCAGAAACCCACCGTACTTGCCCGCGAGATCGTCGCCACCAGCCGGCTGTTCTGCGTCGAAGAGCTGAAGCTGCGTTTCTCCAACGGCGTTGAACGTACCTACGAGCGACTGGTAGGCAAGGGCGCCGGCTATGGCGCGGTGATGATAGTAGCGATGCTCGATGCCGAGCACGCGGTGCTGGTCGAGGAATACTGCGGCGGCACCGACGAATATGAACTGTCGCTGCCCAAAGGCCTGATCGAACCCGGCGAAGACGTGCTGGCTGCCGCCGAACGCGAACTCAAGGAAGAAGCCGGTTATGGCGCGCGACAACTGGAGCATCTGACCGAGCTGTCGTTGTCCCCCGGTTACATGAGCCAGAAAATTCAGGTGGTGCTGGCCACCGATTTGTACGAAGAGCGCCTCGAAGGCGATGAGCCCGAGCCGATGCGTGTGGACAAGGTCAACCTGCGGGAACTGTCGGCGCTGGCGCAGAATCCGAATTTCAGTGAGGGCCGCGCCCTGGCGGCGTTATACCTGACCCGCGACCTGCTTACCCAGCGCGGATTTTTTCAGGCATGAGTGAGATATCGATGAATTTTCCCCATCCGTTGATGGCGCCGGTGGTCGAGCTGGCACTGCGGGCCGGCGAGGCGATCCTGCCGTTCTGGCGTGCCGGTGTGGCCGTCACCGCCAAGTCCGATGATTCGCCGGTGACGGCGGCGGACATGGCCGCGCATCACGTGATCGTGGCCGGCCTGACAGCGCTGGATCCGAGCATTCCGGTGCTGTCCGAAGAGGACGCCAACATCCCGCAGAGCGTGCGCGCCGGCTGGCAGCGCTGGTGGCTGGTGGACCCGCTGGATGGCACCAAGGAGTTCATCAGCGGCAGCGAAGAGTTCACCGTCAACATCGCGCTGATCGAGAACGGCCGGGTGGTGTTCGGTGTGGTGACGATGCCGACCAACGGTCGCTTCTACGTCGGCGGAGCCGGGCTTGGTGCCTGGCGCGGCGACACGGGCGGCACGCCGGTGGCAATTCAGGTTCGTGACGTGCCGGGACCTGGCGAAGCGTTTACCGTGGTTGCCAGCCGCCGTCATTCGAGCCCGGAGCAGGAACGCTTGCTCGCCGGATTGAGTGCCAGCCTTGGAGAGTTGCAACTGGCCAACATCGGCAGTTCGCTGAAGTTCTGTCTGCTGGCCGAAGGTGCTGCCGATTGCTACCCGCGTCTGGCGCCGACTTCGCAGTGGGACACGGCGGCGGCGCAGGGCGTTCTGGAAGGGGCGGGCGGTGAAGTGCTCGATCTGAGTGGCGCAGCGTTCTGTTATCCAGCTCGGGAGTCTTTGTTGAACAGTTTCTTCCTGGCGTTGCCGGCGAAAGCAGCATGGCGGGCGAAGCTGCTCGAACTCGCCCGCTCGTAAGCGCGCTCAGTCTTCAGCGGTGCAGGACGTACTGCCCGCTGAAGGTCACTGCATCCTCATCGCTACCGGCATTGATGACCCGCGTATGCAGAGTCAATCGCGCCCGTCCGTAACGCTGATACATCGCCAGAAATTTCTTCCACTGCGTTGCACTCGGTGACGGGCAGATCGCAATGGCATCGCCGGTCACAGGCAGTGGATAACTGATCTGCCCTTCCTGAATCACGATGTGCCCGTCTTCGATGCCTTCCTCTTTCAAACGCAAATGCAGCCAGCCCCAGCCGGCCAGCACCGCGCCGCAATACAGGCTGCCACCGAACATGGTGCTCTTGTGATTGACGTTGGCGTCCAGCGGCAGATGCAGGCGCAGTTGCTGTTCCTGCCAGTCGAGCACCTTGAGGCCTATGTCCCGGGTCAGTGGGATATCGTGGTGAAGGACCGATTCCAGATAACGACTGTCGTGCTTCATGCCCGGACCTCTTGCGGCAGAAAAGTGAATTGAGCGTGCTTCATTCGGATTCGTCGGAATGGCCGCCGCTGCCAGCGAAATTCAGACCGTGCTTGCGCAGTTTGTCGTGCAGGGTCTTGCGCGGAATGCCCAGGGCTTCGGCGAGACTGCGCACGGAACCGTGAGAACGGGCCAGTTCGGCGGCGATCAGGGATTTCTCGAAGTTTTCCACTTGCTCGCTGAGCCCGCCCGCCGTGATTTCGACGGTGGTGCCGGGGCTGCCATCGGGCTGCGTGTTGTCCAGTGCCAGTTCCAGACCGAGGGCAAAACGCTCCGCCGCGTTCTGCAATTCCCGCACGTTGCCCGGCCATGAGTGCCGCAGCAGCAACGCCCGTTGCGCCGGTTGCAGTTCATGCGGTGGCAGACCATGGCGGGCGCTGGCTTCGTCGGCGTAATGCTGGAACAGCATCAACGCGTCTTCGCCCCGTTCACGCAGTGGTGGAATGCGCAGCGGCGCCACATTGAGGCGGTAATACAAGTCCGCCCGGAATCGCCCCTGATCCGCGGCCTGGCGCAGGTCTTCCTTGGTGGCGGCGATGACGCGGATGTCCAGCGGGATCAACTGATTGCCGCCCAGACGCTCGACCACGCGCTCCTGCAGCATGCGCAGCAGTTTGACCTGCACGTCCATGCTCATGCTCTCGATTTCATCGAGGAACAACGTGCCGCCATTGGCAAATTCGAACTTGCCGATCCGGCGCTTTTGCGCGCCGGTGAAGGCGCCGGGCTCATGGCCGAACAATTCGCTTTCGACCACCGATTCGGCCAGCGCGCCGGCGTTGATCGCCACGAACGGGCCGTTACGCCGGCTCGACAGATCGTGCAGGGCGCGGGCGACGACTTCCTTGCCGGCGCCGGTTTCGCCGAGGATCAGCACGTCGGCCTTGGTCGCCGCCAGCGCGCCGATCTGCTCGCGCAGGCGTGACATCGGCGCGGACTGGCCGACCAGCCGCGCGCTCAGTTCGTTGCGATCACTCAGGGCCATGCGCAGGCTGCGGTTGTCCAGCACCAGACGCCGCAGGGCCAGGGCGCGGCGCACGCTGTCGAGCAGGGCGTCGCTGGCGAAAGGTTTTTCCAGAAAGTCATAGGCACCGGCGCGCATGGCCTGCACGGCCAGTGGCACGTCGCCGTGGCCGGTGATCAGCAGCACCGGCAATTCCGGATCCTGAGCGTGCAGTTCGCTCAGCAGCTCCAGGCCATCCATGCCGGGCATGCGGATGTCGCTGACCACCACGCCCGGCCAGTCGCGCTCCAGTTGCGCGGCCAGGCCCTTGGCTTCGGACAGCGGGAGAATTTTCAGGCCGGCCAGATCCAGAGTCTGGCCGAGGGCCTGACGCAGGTGCGGGTCGTCGTCGATCAGCACCACCTGAATGCGGTTGTCGATGGTCATGCGCTTCGATCCTCGGACGGTTGCAGGCTGACCCCGGGCGCGCCGGCGCGCAGCCGCAGGGTGATCAAGGCGCCACCTTGCTTGTGGTTGGCGAACGACAGTTCACCGCCGAAGGCGCGCATCAGGGTTTCGCAAATGGCCAACCCCAGACCCAGGCCTTGAGTGCGGGTCTTGGTCGTGTAAAACGGTTCGCTGGCACGGCCCAGGGCTTCCATGCAGAAACCCGGGCCATTGTCGCGAATGTACAGGTTGACGCCGTCATCGGTGGATTCGGCACTCAGCCACAATTTACGCGGCGGGCCTTTCTCGGTCAGGGCATCGAGAGCGTTGGCCAGCAGGTTGCCCAGCACCTGGCGCAGTCGGGTTTCCCCGGCTTCGACCCACAATGTTGCGGCGGGCAAGTCGCGGATCAGCTCGACATCCATGCTCCGGCGACGTTTGGCCAGCAAGGCGAGTGCGTCGTCCAGCGCCGGTTGCAGGGCGACACTTTCCGGGGCGTGGCGGTCGCGACGAGCGAAGGCGCGCAGGTGAGCGATGATCGAGGCCATGCGCCCGGTCAGCTCGCTGATCAGTTTGAGGTTGCCTCGGGCGTCTTCGGTGCGTTCGTGGTCGAGCAGCACTTCGGCGTTTTCGGCGTAGCTGCGGATCGCCGCCAGTGGCTGGTTGAGTTCGTGGCTGATGCTCGCCGACATCGTCCCCAGCGCCGACAGTTTGCCGGCCTGCACCAGATCGTCCTGGGCGCGCACCAGTTCCTGCTGGGCCTGTTCGCGTTCCAGCACCTCTTGCTTGAGGCGCCGGTTGAGGCCTTCGAGATCGCTGGTGCGTTCGGCAACCCGGCCCTCAAGTTCCCGCCGGGCCTTGGCTTCGAAGGCGATCCGTTCCAGGTAATGACGACGACGCTGCATCATCAGGCCCAGCAACAACATGACTACCAGCAAGGTGGCGCCGCCGATCGCCACCACCGTGCGCACCGGTCGGTCGATCAAGGTACGCGGGGCAAGAATGCTCACGCTCCAGCCGGTTTCCGCGATCTCCTGGGTTTGCGGCAACCACGCGGTCGGGCTCAGGTTCAGCGGGCGTGGCTCGCGGGTCGGGTAGGGCTGGATTGCGGTGATCGCCGCGCGCTCGGTATCACTCAGGGTGCGGGTCGCGCGAAAACGCCATTCCGGGCGCGAGGTGAGGATGACCACGCCGTTGTGGTCGGTCACCAGCAGTTGTTCCGGGGTTTTGCCCCACAGGCTTTCGGTGTGGTCGAGGTCAACCTTGATCACCAGCACGCCGATGATTTTTTCGCCGTTGCGCACCGCTGCGGCGAAGAAATAGCCGCGTTTGGCGGAAGTGGTGCCCAACCCGAAGAAGCGCCCGAGGCGGCCGGCCATCGCTTCGCTGAAGTACGGCCGGAAAGAGAAATTGCGCCCGACGAAGCTGTCGTGCTTGTCCCAGTTCGATGCAGCGAGCGTTTGACCGTTGGTGTCCATCAGGTACATGACTTCGGCGCCGGTCTGCGCAGCGATGTTCTTCAACAGGCGGTTGGCGTTGCCCTGGGTCACACCGTCGTCCGGCGCCCCGAGCACCGCGCGCAGGGCCGGCAGGTCGCCGAGGATTTGCGGCAGCACTTCGTAGCGATGCAGGGTGCCCAGCAGGTTGGCGACGTAGAGGTCGAGGGTCTGGCGGTTCTGGCCGGCCAGTTCGCTGCGGTAATAGCGCTCGGCGAGATGCTCCAGCGGCCACAGCAGCGGAGCCAGACACAGGGCCAGCAGGGCGAGGCTGCGCCAGCGGGGGCGACGGGGAAGAGTCGGAGTCATGAGCATCGGGCGCCTGTGGGTACAGGCGCATTATGCCTAGGCTTGCCCGGCAAGACACTCGTGCAGCGCGGTTTGCCAGTCCGGCAGACTGACGCCCCACTCACGCTGCAGGCGACTGCAGTCCAGACGCGAATTCAAGGGACGTGCAGCAGGCGTCGGATAGTCGCTGGAAGGGATCGGTATCAGTTCTGCGCACGGTTTGCCCTGTTCACGCAGCGCTGCGCCAATAGCCTGGGCGAAACCGAACCACGAGGTATGCCCGCCGGCCGTCAGGTGGTAGGTGCCCCAGACCCCGGGTTGCCCTGACTGCCAGCGTTCGATAAGTGCCAGGGTGCTCTGGGCAATGGTGCCCGCCCAGGTGGGGGCTCCGACCTGATCGGCGACGACCCGCAATTGTGGTTTTTCCTGGAGCAATCGCTGCATGGTCAACAGGAAGTTCCGGCCATGGGTGGAGTAAACCCAACTGGTTCGCAGAATCAGGTGTTGCCCCTGAACGTCGGCGATGGCTTGCTCGCCTGCCAGCTTGCTTTTGCCATAGACACTCAGCGGGGCTGGTACATCGGATTCGTTGTAGGGCTCTGGCTGGCTGCCGTCAAAGACGTAATCGGTGGAGTAATGAATCAGCGGCGCACCAAGCCGTGCTGCTTCCTCGGCCAAGACACCGGGCCCTGTCGCATTGATGGCGAAAGCCAGCTCGGGCTCGCTTTCTGCCTGGTCGACTGCAGTATGGGCCGCAGCGTTGATAATCAGATCGGGAGCGATCTGTCTGACCTGCTGGCGGATTTGCGCGGGCTGAGCCAGGTCAAGCCGGTCACGCCCGAGCACGATCAGATCGCCTGTATCGGCCAGGCGCAACTGCAGCTCTTTCGAGACCTGACCCTGCTGTCCACAGATGAGGATTTTCATGGGAACAGGTCAGCCTCGTTCAGGCTTTTACCGTTCTGATCCTTGGCCGAGAGCTGCGGAGCAGATTCGAGTTGCCAGTCGATGTCCAGCGTCGGGTCGTCCCAGCGAATACATCGCTCGGCAGACGGCGTGTAATAGTCGGTGGTCTTGTAGAGAAATTCGGCAACCTCGCTCAGCACGACAAAACCGTGGGCGAAGCCTTCGGGTATCCAGAGTTGGCGACGATTGTCTGCCGACAGGCGCAGGGTGAGCGATTTGCCGAAGTGCGGCGAGCTGCGCCGGATATCCACGACAACGTCGAGCACTTCACCGACGGTCACTCGCACCAGTTTCCCCTGGGTGTTTTCCAACTGATAGTGCAGACCACGCAATACGCCTTTCTGCGAGCGCGAATGGTTGTCCTGTACGAACTGCGCATTCACGCCCGTCGCTTCGGCAAACGCCTTGGAATTAAAGCTCTCGTAGAAAAAGCCGCGTTCGTCACCAAACACTTTGGGTTCGATGACCATGACGCCGGGCAGATCGGTTTCGATCACGTTCATTGGTTTTCTCCGGCAATCGAATACAGGTACTGGCCATAGCCGGTCTTGCCGAAGTACTGCGCGCGCTCGAGCAGATGTTCGCGGCTGATCCACCTGTTCAGATAGGCAATCTCTTCCAGGCACGCGACTTTGAGGCCCTGGCGGTGTTCGATGGTCTGCACATACTGGGAGGCTTCAAGCAGGCTGTCGTGAGTACCGGTGTCGAGCCAGGCGAACCCGCGTCCGAAACGCTCGACCTGCAGATCGCCACGCTGCAAATACGCGTTGTTGACGTCGGTGATTTCCAGTTCGCCACGCTGCGATGGTTTGACTGCCTTGGCGATCCTGATCACGTCGTTATCGTAGAAGTACAGACCCGTCACCGCGTAGCTGGACTTGGGCTTTGCGGGTTTCTCTTCGATGGACAGGGCGCGCCCTTCGCGGTCGAAGTCGATCACGCCGAAGCGCTCTGGATCCTTGACCCAATAGCCGAACACTGTTGCGCCGTGAGGTTTGCGGGCGGCTTTCTTCAACTGTTCGCTGAAGGATTGGCCGTGGAAAATGTTGTCGCCGAGAATCAGGCACACCGGATCATTACCAATGAACTGCTCGCCGATCAGAAAGGCCTGGGCCAGTCCGTCGGGGGATGGCTGCTCGGCATAGCTGAACGAGACCCCGAACTGGCTTCCATCGCCCAGCAGGTTGCGGTATTGCGGAAGATCCTGCGGGGTGGAGATGATCAGGATGTCCTTGATCCCGGCCAGCATCAGCACCGAGATCGGGTAGTAGATCATCGGTTTGTCGTAGACCGGCAACAGCTGTTTGGATACGCCGAGCGTGATTGGATGCAAACGTGTGCCGGAACCTCCGGCGAGAACTATGCCCTTCATCATGCGAGCAGATCCTTGATGTCGGTGGAACCCAGGCGTTCGCCCTGATAGCTGCCGTCCTGAACGCGTCGGCACCATTGACGGTTGTCCAGATACCACTGAACGGTTTTGCGCAGGCCGGTCTCGAACGTTTCTTCAGGGACCCAACCCAGTTCGCGTTCGATCTTGCCGGCGTCAATGGCGTAACGCAGGTCGTGACCGGGACGGTCCTTGACGAAAGTGATCAGGTCAGCGAATCGAGCGAAGCCCTGAGGCTTGTTGTTCGGTGCCAACTCTTCGAGCAATGAGCAGATGGCGTGCACCACCTCAATGTTCTTTTGTTCGTTGTGTCCGCCAATATTGTAGGTTTCACCCACCGCGCCTTCGGTGACCACTTTCAACAGCGCCCGGGCATGATCGTCGACGAACAGCCAGTCACGGACTTGCTGACCGTTGCCATACACCGGCAGTGGCTTGCCGGCCAGTGCGTTGAGAATCACCAGCGGGATCAGCTTTTCCGGAAAGTGGTAGGGCCCGTAATTGTTCGAGCAATTGGTCAGCAGGACGGGCAGTCCATAAGTGCGGTGCCACGCCCGGACAAGATGATCGGACGCCGCCTTGCTTGCGGAATAGGGCGAGCTGGGGGCGTAGGGAGTTGTTTCGGTGAACAGATCGTCGATGCCATGCAGGTCGCCGTAGACCTCGTCGGTCGATATATGGTGAAAGCGGAAGGCACTTTTTTCCGGCTCGGCCAGGCCCTGCCAGTAGGCACGGGCCGCTTCCAGCAGGCTGTAAGTACCGACGATATTGGTCTGAATGAAGTCCGACGGCCCATCGATGGATCGGTCGACATGGGATTCGGCAGCCAGATGCATGATCGCATGAGGCTGGAAGCGCTTGAGCAGGGTGCTCACTGTGGACTGATCGACGATATCGGCTTGCACAAATTCGTAACGGCTGTTGTCGGCGATGCTCGTAAGCGATTCGAGATTGCCGGCGTAAGTCAGTTTGTCGAGGTTCAACACCTCGTGAGCCGTGTTGCAAATCAGGTGGCGAACCAGTGCGGAGCCAATGAAGCCGGCACCACCGGTGACGAGAATACGCATGCAGGTTGGCCTTTTTCCGTAAGACTATAAAGCGAGTGGAGCATAGCTTGTCGGCAGGGGAGGGGCGGCACAAGAGGGTTGCCCGCGGTATTTTGTCCGCGCAGCTCTGTGCCGGCGGGTATTCGACGTACGGAAGCCGGGCGCACTCCATCCAATGGAGCAGCGGCGGCCGAGTGAAACAGGGCAGTGATCGGCGCGGGGTTTACGGGGGGTTGATTATCCATCGGTGCAGTGGCGATATAGGCGCCTAATAAAATTTCAGGGGTCGTTCCATGTCGTTCGCCACGTTGATTCATCGCGCCAGTCTTCCGGGCCCACAGGTCACTGCAGAGCAGGCCTTGCAGGTTCTGACGCAGCATTACGGGCTGAGCGGCAAGTTGCAGGCGCTGGGCAGCCAGCAGGACCTCAATTATCGCGTGGACAGCGAACGCGGGCGATTCGTGCTGAAGATCTGCCGGGGCGACTATTCGCTGGTGGAACTGCAGGCCCAGCACGCGGGGCTGAGGTACCTGGCCGATCATGGCGCTGTGCAGGTTCCTCGGGTGATCCCGGCCAACGACGGCCAGGACCTGTTGTCGCTGGAGATCGGCGGCGAAGCGGTGCATGTACGTCTGCTCGATTACATCGAGGGCCAGCCGCTGACAGCTCTCGATCACCTTGGCCACGATGTCGTCGCCGGTTTCGGCCGGCTCTGCGGCGAAATGGATCTGGCCCTGGCCGGGTTCGACCATCCGGGACTCGAGCGCACGTTGCAATGGGACGCGCGCCATGCCAGCGCACTGATCGAGCACCTGCTGCCGGTCATCGAAGACGAACGCCAACGCGCGCTGATCGCCGAGGCTGCCGCACAGGCCAGGCTTCGTTTGCAGCCGCTGCTGGAAAAGCTGCCGGTGCAGGCGATCCACATGGACATCACCGACGACAACGTAGTCTGGCAGCGTGATGCCCGGCGGCACTGGCAGTTACAGGGCGTCATCGATTTCGGCGATCTGGTGCGCACCTGGCGTATCACCGATCTGTCGGTCACCTGCGCCGCGTTGCTGCATCATGCCGCCGGCGATCCGTTTGTGATCCTGCCGGCCGTGCAGGCCTATCACGCGGTCAATCCGCTGCAACACGAAGAACTGCTGGCGCTGTGGCCGCTGATCGTGGCGCGGGCGGCGGTGCTGGTGCTCAGTGGCGAGCAACAGGTCAGCATCGATCCGGGCAATACCTACAGCCGCGATAATCTGAACCACGAGTGGGAGATCTTCCGGGTCGCCACCTCTGTGCCTCTGGCCTTGATGGAGGCGGCGATTCTCACGGCGGTCGGCCAGACCTTGCCGACCATCGACAGTGAAGGCTTTGCGCCGTTGTTGCCCGGTCTGGTCGGGCGCGAATTCGCGTTGATCGATCTGGGTGTGTTGAGCGCGCACTTCGAGGCGGGCAATTGGGAGCAGCCTGGCATCGATCAGCGCCTGTTGAGTGAAGCAGCGGCCATTCACGGTCTGGCGGCCAGTCGATACGGGCAATACCGGTTGTCGCGCACCCGGCCCGACAGCGCCGATGAGCCAGAGACATTCCCGCTGCACGTTGAATTGCATGTGCCCCAGGGTTCGACGGTGGAAGCGCCGTTTGCTGGCATACTTCACCTGTCGGCCGACGGCGCGCTGCGACTCGATGGCCCGCAATTGAGCCTGCACTTGCTGGGCGTGAAACCTTCATTGCACAGTGGCGCAGCGCTGGTCAAAGGCCAGGTACTGGGTTCGGTGGACGGTCCCTTGATCGTGCAATTGATTCGCGGCGCACAGCTGGAAGCGCCGCTGTTCTGTACACCATCACGCGCGTTGGCGTGGCAGGCGTTGTCCCCCTCGCCGGCCGCACTGCTGGGCCTGGCCTGCGACGCCGAACCCGAGCTGGACGCAGCTACCTTGCTTGCGCGCCGCGACGCCAGTTTTGCCCGCACCCAAAAGCACTATTACGTCGACCCGCCGCGCATCGAGCGCGGCTGGCGCAATCACCTGATCGACATGCAGGGCCGTTCCTACCTCGACATGCTCAACAACGTCGCGGTGCTCGGCCACGGTCACCCGCGCATGGCGGCGGTCGCGAGCCGGCAGTGGTCGCTGCTCAATACCAACTCGCGATTCAACTATGCGGCGGTCGCCGAGTTTTCCGAGCGCTTGCTGAAACTGGCGCCGGAGGGCATGGATCGGGTGTTCCTGGTCAACAGCGGCAGCGAGGCTAACGATCTGGCGATCCGCCTGGCGTGGGCCGCCAGCGGTGGGCGCGACATGATCAGCGTGCTGGAGGCCTATCACGGCTGGACGGTGGGCGCGGACGCAGTGTCGACCTCGATTGCCGATAACCCGAAGGCCCTGAGCAGTCGCCCGGACTGGGTGCATGCGGTGACCGCGCCCAACACCTATCGCGGCGAATTTCGCGGCCCGGATTCGGCGCCGGATTATGTGCGCAGTGTCGAACATCATCTGGCGAAGATCGACGAGCAGAAACGCCAACTCGCCGGGTTCATCTGCGAGCCGGTCTACGGCAATGCGGGCGGGATCTCGCTACCGCCGGGCTACCTCAAGAAAGTCTATGAACTGGTGCGCGCCCGGGGCGGCGTGTGCATCGCCGATGAGGTGCAGGTCGGTTACGGGCGCATGGGCCACTTCTTCTGGGGCTTCGAAGAGCAAGGCGTGGTGCCGGACATCATCACCATGGCCAAAGGCATGGGCAACGGCCAGCCGCTGGGCGCGGTGATCACCCGCCGGGAAATCGCCGAGGCGCTGGAGGCCGAGGGCTATTTCTTCTCGTCCGCTGGCGGCAGTCCGGTGAGCTGCCAGATCGGCATGGCGGTGCTCGACGTCATGGAAGAAGAAAAACTCTGGGAAAACGCCCAGGTGGTCGGCGCTCATTTCAAGGCCCGGCTGGAGGCGTTGATCGATCAATATCCGTTGGTCGGCGCGGTGCACGGTTCCGGGTTCTATCTGGGGGTCGAGCTGATCCGCAATCGGGAAACCCTGGAACCGGCGACCGAGGAAACCACGCGGTTGTGTGATCGCCTGCGGGAGCTGGGGATTTTCATGCAGCCAACCGGCGATTATCTGAACGTCCTGAAGATCAAGCCGCCGATGGTCACCTCGCGTCAGAGCGTGGATTTCTTTGTCGACATGCTGGCGAAGGTGCTGGAAGAAGGGCTCTGAGGCGATCCGGAACGGGCAAATACCGATTTGTATCGGTATTTGTCGGGTTAAAACGAGATTGTTTTTTATTTATGGCTTCTAAAGCCGATATTTATCGTTTATAAAGTCGCCATAGTCCGTCGTCCAACCCTGTACGGCGTGTTGAAAACCCTCGACGGTTCCCTGGAGTCTGATCGACATGACCACATTGAAAAGCACACCACGCGCCGATGGCTTCTACATGCCGGCCGAATGGGCACCGCAAACCCAGACCTGGATGATCTGGCCCGAGCGTCCGGACAACTGGCGTCTGGGCGGCAAGCCGGCGCAGGCCGCTCACGCCGCCGTGGCCAAGGCCATCGCGCGTTTCGAACCGGTCACCGTGGCGGTCTCCGCCGGCCAGTACGAAAACGCTCGCGCTCGCCTCGACGTGCCGAATATCCGCGTGGTCGAGATGTCCAGCGATGACGCCTGGGTTCGCGACAGTGGTCCGACCTTCGTGATCAACAACAGCGGCGAAGTGCGCGGCGTGAACTGGGACTTCAACGCCTGGGGTGGTTTTGACGGCGGCCTGTATTCGCCGTGGAACCGTGATTCTCAGGTCGGCGGCAAGATCCTCGAAATCGAGCGCAGCCCGCGCTATCGCACCGAAGGCTTCGTGCTCGAAGGCGGCTCGATTCACGTCGACGGCGAAGGCACCCTGATCACCACCGAAGAATGTCTGCTCAACCGCAATCGCAACCCTCACCTGCGTCGCGAAGAGATCGAAGCGGTGCTCAGCGAAAACCTGTCGGTGGACAAGATCATCTGGCTGCCGGATGGCCTGTTCAACGACGAAACCGACGGCCATGTGGATAACTTCTGCTGCTACGTGCGTCCGGGCGAAGTGCTGCTGGCGTGGACCGACGATCCGCAGGATCCGAACTACCCGCGCTGCCAGGCCGCGATGAAAGTGCTGGAAAGCAGCACCGACGCCAAGGGCCGCCCGTTCACGGTGCACAAGATGCCGATTCCGGGGCCGCTGTTTGCCACCGAAGAAGAGTGCGCGGGCGTGGATCCGGTGGACGGCACTCAGGAACGTAACCCGAGCGTGCGTCTGGCCGGTTCCTACGTGAACTTCCTGATCGTCAACGGCGGCATCATCGCGCCGAGCTTCGACGATCCGATGGACGCGCCGGCGCGGGAGATCCTGCAGAACCTGTTCCCGCAACATGAAGTGGTGATGGTGCCGGGCCGCGAACTGTTACTGGGCGGCGGCAACATTCACTGCCTTACCCAACAGCAACCCGCGCCGCACAAAGAGTGAGTGCGGATGTAACAGCTTGAGTTGATTGAAAAATCGACCGGTCAGTCATTCGTTGCCCACGCTTGAAGAGAAACCCGCAGCCCGTCAGGACTGCGGGTTTCTTTATGTCCGCTGGTCGACTATTTCATGACGTTGGCATAGCTCTTGTATCGCTCATTACGCACTAGGGAGGGGGGAGAACTTCAACAGTTCTGTCATAAACCTTGGATAACGTAGCCGCTCACGAACGGGGAGAGAGCGCTGAAATGAACGCCGAAGTGAACGTAATCAGCGAGCGGACGTTGCATCCCATGACGGTAAATAGTGAGTCGCTCCAGATTGTCGCGCACTGGTTGAAGTCCAATGGAACGCGTCAGATCAGGGAACCTGATCCGCGCCGGATGATGATCGAGCGTTACCCCGCTGGCCTGTTCAGCGAGGCCGAACTGGAAGCACTGTGGGATGTGATGGAAGGATAAGAAGAACAAACAAGGATTGTAAAAAGCGCTGCCGGGATGGCAGCGCTTTTTTTATGGGCGCGAATCAGAAGCTGTAGGTGCCGGTGACTACCAGGCTGCGCGGTGCGCCCGGCTGGATCTGGAACGCGCTGGTGGCCGACGAGTAATACTCGCGGTCGGTGATATTGTTCAGGGCCCCGCGCAGGTCCCAGTCCTTGTGGCGGTAGCCGACCAGTGCGTCCCAACGGCCATACCCCGGCAGCACGGTGGTGTTGGCGTTGTCGGCATAACGCTGGCCGACCAGGGTCAGGCCGGTTTCGGCGTACCAGCCCATTTCCGGTTTCCAGGTCAGGAACAGGCTGCCGTTGCGCTTGGCCACGTTGTTCACGCGTTTGCCTTCCAGGCCGTTGTTGTCCTTCTCGATGGTCGCGTCCTGCACGCCGACACCACCGCGCACATACCAGTTGCCGACGATCTTGCCGGTACCGGTCAGCTCGATCCCGCGCGAGCGTTGCAGACCGCTGAGCACGGTCAGGGTCGGGTCGTTCGGATCGGTGGTGCGGCGGTTGTAGAGTTCCAGCTCATAGACGGCGAGGGTGGTGCTCAGGCGATCGTCGAGCCAGTCGCTCTTCACGCCGATTTCTTTCTGCTTGGTCAGCTCCGGGCTCAGGTCATTGGTGTTACCGGCCGCGCCCGGGGTGATACCGATCAGACCACCGCCTACCGGCGAGAAAGTCTTGGTCCACGAGGCGTAGAACGAATGATTCTGCAGCGGCGTCCAGACCACGCCGAAACGCGGGCTGGTACTGTGGCTGTCACGGTCTTCGGAGATGTTGCGCAGCTTGTTGGTCGACTCGATATCGAAGGTGTCGTAGCGCAGGCCGGCCAGCAATTGCCATTGATCGTTCAGGCGCAGTTGATCCTGAACATAGACCGCGCGGCTTTCGACTTCGGTGTGGCTGCTGCTCGACACCTGCATGCGCCCGGTGTGGCGCAGGTCGCGGTTGGGGTTGTACAGATCCAGCGACGGCACGGCGGAACTGCCGCGCCCGGACGTGGCGGCGTTGTAGAGCGTCGGGTCGCGGCGCTGGCTGCCGGTTTCGAGGCCGGTCAGCAGGCGGTGCTCGAGGCCGAAAGTTTCGAATCCGCCTTCCAGCTCAACGTTGTTGAACACGTTACGGGTGGTCAGGTCCTGCTGCCAGTGCTGGCGGGTGACCTTCTGCGTCGCCGGGGTGTAACCGGTGAGGTAGGTGTTGTCGAAATCGCTGTCGAGCTTGAACACACCGAGCGTGTGGCGCAGCTGCCAGTTGTCGTTGATTTCATAAGCCAGTTTCGAGCGCAGGGATTGCGTTTTGTCGTCGATGAAATCGTGATCGTTGCCGTAGGTCGTGTCCCGGCCGACATCTGCCGGACGTCCACCGACCCCGGGAATGCCGCGATCCGGCGTGCGGTTGTAGCGGCTGTATTCGTATTGCACCAGCCAGTTCAGGTCAGGCGTGAGCTGCCAGCTCATCGACGGTGCAAACAGCTGGCGATTGCCGCTGACGCCGTCGCGGAAGCTGTTTTCGTCCATGTTGCCCATGTTCAGGCGCAGGCTGATGTTGTCGCTCGGGTCAGTGCTGAGATCGGCGTACAGGCTGCGCAGGTCTTCGCTGCCACCCTGGGCCTCGATGGTCGAGCGGCGACCGAATTCGGGTGCCTTGCTGACGCGGTTGACGATCCCGCCCTGGCTGCCACGGCCATACAACACAGCGGCGGGGCCCTTGAGCACTTCGACGCGTTCGATGTTGTGCAGGTCGCGCTTGTACTGGCTGTCGTCGCGGATGCCGTCCAGATAGAAGTCGTTGCTGGCGTCGAAGCCGCGGATGCGCAGGCTGTCGAAGCGCGTGTCGCCGCCGCTGCTGACGTTGGGAATACCGCTCAGGGCATCTTCGATGTCATTGATGCCGTAATCCGCGACATTGGCGGTCTTGATCGAATCGATCGCCTGCGGCACGTAACGCACCGGGGTGGAGGTGCGGGTCGCGGTGTTGCTGACCTTTACGCGCGGATCATCAACCTGCGCTTCTGCGCTGATCGACGTGGCGGGAAGCTCGGTCGCGGAGTAAGCGAAACCGGAGGACAAAAAGGCAGAAAGCCCAAGCGTGACGGGCGTGAGACGGAACGGGGCAGGCATTGAAAAGCGCATCCGAAAGGGTGAAAGAATTCGAGCGCGCGAATGGTAATGCTTTGCATTTACTCCCGTTAATTATTCCTGAAAGGTTCCGTGGTTTGATTGTGTCAATTTATTTCATGTTTGTGTCGGAGCGGACAACAAGCGCATTTGACCGATTGCCGAAACAGACTGAAAGCCATTCCGGCGTTTTTCCGCAACGACCGAGGGACTAATGTGCCGACATCGTTTTTCCCACCTTCTGAGCGGAGCTTTCCGATGACTCTTCATTACATCTACGACCCGCTGTGCGGCTGGTGCTATGGCGCCAAACCACTGGTGCAGGCCGCCCAGCAAGTGCTGCCCGTGATCGCCCACGCCGGCGGCATGATGACCGGCGCCAACCGCCAGAACGTTTCACCGCAACTGCGCAATTACGTGATGCCTCACGACCGACGCATTGCCGAATACACCGGTCAGCCCTTCGGCGAAGCTTATTTCGAAGGCCTGTTGCGCGATCACTCGGCGGTGTTTGATTCGGCACCACCGATTGCCGCTGTGATGGCAGCGGAAAAAATCGACGGTCGTGGCTTGGAGCTGCTTGGCCGTTTGCAGACTGCGCACTATGTCGAAGGGCGGCGAATTGCCGACGAAAGTGTGCTTGTGGAATACGCGGTAGAGCAGGGCTACAACGCCGATATGTTCTTGAACGCCGTGAAGTCCGTCGACACCGAACAACATATAAAGAACAGCCGTGCCCTGTTGGCAAAACTGGGTGGGCAGGGTTTTCCAACTTTCGCACTGGAACAGGACGGTCAGTTCACACTGGTAGATATCGGGCCGTGGCTGGGCAAGCCAGAAGCCTTCGCCCAATGGTTGAGTGAGTCGTTTACGCCTGCGCCAGGGACTGAAACCTTGCAGGTCTGTGGCCTAGATGGTTGCGCGTAATCCCGCATCAAAATCCCTGACTGCGAGCAATTCCGTGCACGAAGCCATCGCAAAATTTACTTTTTTTAGACGTTTTTCGCCTATTTAAAGACGATTCTTGAAATTGACACATTGTTGAGGGCGCGGCTACGATTCGGCCCAACGCCTGTGGCTAACCGCCATGACTCAAAATTAGGAGCAGGCCCGCCATGACATTGTCTTGAGCGGGTCTTTTTGTTTCGGGGTGAATAAAAGAGTGCAATAAGCGCCGTTTCAGCCGTTCGACACAGCGCGTTTCAACCCGTAATAAGGAAAACAAAATGTTGAACAAGCGAATCAGTCTGATCGCACTGGGGATGTTGAGTGCCACTTCGGCCATGGCTAACGACCAGGCCGAGTCCAAGGGTTTTGTGGAAGACAGCAGCCTCAAAGTGCTGCTGCGCAATGCCTACATCAATCGTGATTACAAAAACGGTAACGACGATAAAGCCGAGTGGGGCCAAGCGGCCATCGGTACGTTCTCGTCCGGTTTCACCCAGGGCACCGTCGGTGTGGGTGTGGACGCGTTCGGTCTGTACGCGCTGCGTCTGGACGGCGGCAAGGGCCGCAGCGGCGCCGGCGGTATCGACTTTTTCAAGCAAGACAACAACGGCAACCCGGCTGACGATCTGGCCAAGGGCGGCGCGGCAGTCAAATTCCGTTTCTCCAACACCGTGCTGACCTACGGTGACCAGATGCCGGCCCTGCCGGTGCTGAACTACGACAACTCCCGTCTGCTCCCAGAGAGCTACACCGGTACCTTGATCACTTCCAAAGAGATCAAAGGTCTGCAGCTGGATGCTGGCCGTTTCACCGCGGAATCGCGCAAGAGCGATGAAGGCCGTGACAGCGGTGGTCTGAAGTCGATCAACGTGTTGGGCGGTAGCTACCAGTTCACCGAAAACTTCAAGGGCGCGCTGTACGCTTCCGATGTCGAAGACGTGCTGAAGAAGCAATACGTGAACGCCAACTACGTGTTGCCGTTCAACAAGGATCAGTCCCTGACCCTGGACTTCAACGGCTACCGCACCAAGCTGGAAGACTCCTACATCCGCGAGAACACTGTACCGGGTAAAAGTATCGTCACTGGTGACGACAACAAAATCTGGAGCCTGGCAGCAACCTTCGCCACTGGTCCGCACTCGTTCACCGTGGCGCACCAGCGTTCCACCGGCGACAGTAACCTGGGCTACGCCTACGGCGGCTACCAGAAAGATCAACATCGTGTCGGGGACGGTGGCAACACCATCTACCTGGCCAACTCCTACTGGTCCGACTTCAACGCTGAAGACGAGCGCAGCTGGCAGTTGGGCTACGGCCTGGACTTCAGCGCATTCGGCGTACCGGGTCTGAGCTACAACTTCGCGTACGTGCGTGGCGACAACATCACCACGTCCACCAGCGAAGGCGGCACCGAGCGTGAGATCTTCAACCAGTTCAAGTACGTCGTGCAAAGTGGCCCGGCCAAAGATCTGAGCATCAAGCTGCGCAGCTCGATCCTGCGTGTTTCGCAGAAATCCAGCGAATACAACGTCAGCGGCAATGAGCTGCGTGTGTTCGTGGATTACCCGATCAACATCTTCTGATGATCGATTGAACCCGCGAAACGCGACAGAAAAACCCCGACTGGTTCGGGGTTTTTTTTTGACGCTTTTTGAAAAAACAGCATAAAAACCCGTGTTTTTGTCATTTGAAATGCACTTTCAAGCCGTTTCAAATCGCGTTTCAAACAGGGCTTTAAATGCCTGAAATTCTTTCTCATGGACGCAAATTCTCCACCTAATAGATTAGGCCGCTCAATGCAGCGGAGAATTTGGTAATGATCGTTTTAACCAGAGAAGTGGGCGAATCGCTACGGCGCGACAAGTACGCCAATGTGCAGGGTGCTGACTTCAATCTCTACGGTCATTTCGCCGACTTCGTCAGACTGACCAAAAGTTGGGAAAACATGGAGCCTGACAGTTACTACGGTCAGGCCGAAGCCGGCATGCGTTACCGTCGTTACAGCGACTTTGAATACAACCCCAAGACTCGCGAACTGAAGCAACTGGAACATCGCGCGTACGTGCAGTCCAAGGCCAACAACAGCTATGTGGGCGGCGTGGTGCGGCACTTCCAGGACTTCTCGGACGAAGTCATCAGCTCGCCGGTAATGCGCAGCCTGATCGACACCGATTTTGAAGTGTACAAAAGCGTGTTGCCGGAAGAACTGCACGATGAAATCTGGCAGTGCCAGATCCATCAGATCCGCATCGAGATCAAACCCGGCAAACAACTGGAAATCACCCCGGAAGGGATTCACTGCGACGGTTATCCGTTCAGCGGCGTGCACTTCTGGGGCCGCAACAATGTCGAGGGTGCGGAGAGTCGTCTGTACGACATCCACGAGCATCAACTGGCGTCGACCACCTACCAGGAAATCCTCGACACAACTTACTTCCTCGACCGCGACATGCGCCACTACGTGACCCCGGCGCGCAATACCCATACCCATGCCATGGCGTACCGGCAGATCCTGGCGATTTCCTTCTCGCGGCCCGGGACCGCTTTCGACATTGTTCGCTAATCAGATCACCCCAATCGACGGCGTCGAATGCTCGACGCCGGTGGTGCTGCGGCGCGCAACGGCCAAGGACGCGCAGCGCATGGAGCGCTTCTTCCGCCAGTTCGACGAAGTGTCGTTCTGTGAATGGCAGGACGCCAAATGCCTGCGCGGCGTGTTGATCCAGAAAACCACCACGGCCTATCTCGCCTTCGACGTCGAAGGCGAGATCGTCGGTGCGGTACTGGGCGGCATGCTGGGCAGTCGCGGCACGATCAACCATCTGGCGGTCAGCCTGCGCTATCGCAGCCAGGGTGTCGGCCAGCGGCTGGTGGAAGCGGCGTCGGCCGACATGAAACGGGTCGGTGTGCTGCGGATGTTTCTGTTCGTCGACGATGCTAACCTCGCGGGCAAGCGTTTCTGGACGGCCCAGGGTTTTTGCGAACCTCACGGCGAGCGGACATTTGAGAGGGATCTATGAATGAAACATCCGGCAGTGCGCCGCTGATGGTCGACCGTCAGCCATCGCGCACCTTTGCCGAAGCCAGCCCGGTGGTGGCCGGTTACTTCACCGTGTCGTTCGTGTTCGGGCTGATGGCCGTCAACGCCGGGCTACCGCTGTGGCTGCCGGTGGCCATGTGTCTGTTCGTGTATGCCGGGGCTTCGCAATTCGCGGCGCTGGCGCTGATCAGCAGCGGGGCATCGCTGACCACCATCGTGCTGACCACGTTTCTGATCAACGCGCGGCACATGCTGATGTCGGTCTACATGGCGAAGGCCCTGCGGGCGCTGGGCCTGAGCCGCATGGAGCGTTGGTGCTACGCCGGCGGTCTGACCGATGAATCGTTCGCCTTCCACAGCGTCAAACTGGGCACTGGTGCGCCGGTGAACATTCGCTATCTGATCGGCTTCAACCTGTTCTGCCACACCTCCTGGGTGATCGGCGGATTGCTCGGCGCCCTGTGTGCGCAGTACGCGTCGCACCTGATCAAATACCAGCTCGACTACGCGCTGACCGCGATGATGCTCTACGTGCTGGTTTCGCTCTGCAATACCCGCAACAAACTCATCGCCGCTATGGCTGCAGTGGTCTGCATGGGCGCACTGAGTCTGGTGGGCAGCTCGCCATTCAACGTTTTCATCGCCACGTTTGTGGGCTGCGGAGTGGGTGTATGCCTGACCAAACGTTCCTGATTCTGGTGGTCGCGCTGATGATGGCCGTGACCTTCCTGCCACGGGCCTTGCCGCTGCAGGTCAACACCGAGCACTGGCCGCCCTTCGTCGCCCGGGCGCTGGAATACTTGCCGGTGGCGATCGTCGCTGCGATCAGCCTGACACCCTTGTTGATCAAGGATCAGCACATACAGCTCGATCGCCCGGAATTCTATGCCGCGATTCCGACGCTGTTATGTGCGTATTTCAGCAAAAACCTCTTTCTCAGTGTGGCGGTTGGGACGGCTGCGTACATTGCGCTCGGCTCGTTCATGTAGCGGCAGATCGACCACGTCGTTCAACGCCTGGCCGGACAGATCCGGGTTGTTCACCGCCAGGCGCACTTCGAGGAAATCCTCGAACCCGGGGAAAATCGTCAGGCCGTTCTTCTGCGCGGCCTCGCGGGAGACCATGCCGACCGCGTCCATCTGGGTGATGAGCGACAAAGTCAGCGTTTCGCTGCAGGAGTAGATCGTCCGCTGACTGTTCTCGTGATTGCCCAGCCCGGCGTCGAGAAAACGTAAAAAGCTGTGGGAATACGGACAATCTTCTGCGGGACGCACCTGAAACTTGTTACCAAGCAACGTCAGCGGATCGTTCTCCTGACCACAGTGCGCGCCGACCACCTGCACCTGCACTTCAGGCAGGACAATGCTCGGCAAACCCGGACGCTGCGGGCCGATCAACACCGCAAGGTCGAAGTCCTCGTTCTTCAGCTTGCTGAGATTTTCCATCGACTCGGCGTAACTGAATTCCATCTGGTAGTCGGGAAACACATCGATCAGGCGTCCGATCAATCGCCGGTTGAAGTCCGGGTCCAGCGTGGTGTTCAACGCCACTTTCAACGTGCGCTGCCCCGGCACCTTCAAGGCTTCGACTTTCTCTTCCATCTGCCGCGTGGCAATCAGCACTCTGTCCATATAGGGCGTCAGCTCGGTGCCTTGCGGCGTCAGCGTCAGCCCCTTGTTGGATCGTCTAAACAAGCGGAAACCGAACTGCTCTTCGACCTTGTTCAACTGTGCGGCCAGGGCCTGCACGGTCAGGCACGAATGCTCGGCTGCGGCCGACAACGAGCCGGTCTGCACGATGCGCATGAGGTTGCGTAAGGTTCTGCTATCCATGGGTAATGCCCTCTGAAGTGGGCTGGGTATTGTTGTGTACGTGACGACCTGAACGGCGCCATTTGCCGGCTATATTCCTGCACCTGAGCATAGTTGTCGCGCAATTAGTAGCGAATTGATGTCCCCGCCGATGGCTGGAGGCTGACACAGGATCGGGTTTTTTGGTGACGTGGGGGTGATTGGGGTCAAAAAAAGTGCACGGTTTGGGTGCGTCTGCGGGTTTTTTCAAAGGAGTTTTGCCGCGATTTTTACAGGCTATTCATTACACCACCTCACAAATGAAGTACCCCACCCCTACTTTTTCCCCTCCCGGCACACGCCTAAATTGAGCTCCAACACCTGACCATCATCCCGAGGGCAGGTCACTGGAGTAGTCGTCATGCCATTTGTCAGCGTACGCATCACCCGCGACGGTGTTACCCGTGAGCAGAAAGCTCAGGTGATCGCCGAAATCACCGAAACCCTGGAACGCGTCCTCAACAAACGCCCGGACCTGACCCACATCGTGATCGAAGAAGTCGACACCGATAACTGGGGTTACGCCGGCATCACCACCACCGAATACCGCCGACAACTGGCGGAACGGGGCCAGTCATGACCCCGACCGTGACCATCGATTTCGTCTCCGACGTGGTGTGCCCCTGGTGCGCACTCGGGGCGACAGCGCTGGAGCAGGCGATCGGCAATCTGGCCGGCGAGGTTTCGGTGGAGCTGACCTACAAGCCCTTCGAACTCAACCCGGACATGCCCGCTGAAGGCGAACCGGCCGTGCAGCACCTGATGCGTAAATACGGCCGCACCGCCGAAGACGTCGCCGCCGGCAAGAAGATGCAGATCGAACGCGGCAAGGCCATCGGTTTCGAGTTCGATCTGGAGAAACGCACGCACTTTCACAACACCTTCGACGCCCATCGATTGCTGATGTGGGCGGCGCAGGAAGGGCGGCAGATCGCGCTGAAAAAGATCCTGCTGCGCGCTTACTTCCGCGACGGCGACAACCCCAACGATCACCCGACGCTGATCCGTCTGGCGACCGAAGCAGGACTGGATGCGGCGAGGGCCCGCAAGGTGCTGGCCAACGACGAATTCGCCAGCGAAGTGCGGCAACTGCAGGCGTTCTACCGGCAGCACGGGATCAACTCGGTGCCCGCGCTGATCCTGAACGGCAAGCACCTGGTGTCCGGTTCGCAATCGGTCGAGTACTACGAACAAATGCTGAAACAACTGGCTAGCGCCTGATTCAACACCCACTTATTGATTGAGGATTTCATCATGAGCAATTCGAAAAAAACCGTCGTCATCACTGGCGCCTCTCAAGGTCTGGGCGAAGGCATGGTCAAGGCCTTCCGTGAGCTGGGCTACAACATCATCGCTACTTCGCGCTCGATCAAACCGTCGAACGACCCGCAGATCCTGACCATCGCCGGTGACATCGGCGACCCGGCCACCGCTCAACGCGTGATCAGCGAAGGCGTGGCCCGCTTCGGCCGCATCGACACCCTGGTCAACAACGCCGGCATCTTCGTCGCCAAACCGTTCACCGCCTACACCCCGGAAGATTACGCAGCGGTGCTGTCGGTCAACCTCAACGGCTTCTTCTACATAACCCAACTGGCCATCGCCGAGATGGAAAAACAGGGCAAGGGCCACGTGGTCAACATCACCACCAGCCTCGTCGACCACGCCATCGACGGCGTGCCCTCGGTCCTCGCTTCCCTGACCAAGGGCGGCCTCAACGCCGCCACCAAATCCCTGGCCATCGAATACGCCAAGCGCGGAATCCGGGTGAACGCGGTATCGCCGGGCATCATCAAGACACCGATGCACGGCGAGGAAACCCACGCGGCGCTGGGTGCGCTGCATCCGGTTGGGCACATGGGCGAGATCGACGACATTGCGCAGGCGGTGGTGTATCTCGATAACGCGAAGTTTGTGACCGGCGAGATTCTGCATGTGGATGGTGGGCAGAGTGCTGGGCACTGATTGATGTGGTAACTCAAAGCCCTTGCAGCGATGCGAGGGCTTTTTTACGGGCGACGGTTTACGGATCGGGGCTCAGCACTTTGACCGCGTCATCGACCAGCGCCTTGCTCAACTCCTGCAAGTATTGCGAGGCGCAGGCGTGGAGTTCCGGGTCGTTGGCGGCAGAAGTATCTGATGTGAGCAGTTTGGAAATGTGCAGCAGGTGGGATGCGTGGGAGAGGGCGGTAACGACCGGGACGCCGGAGTTGGTGCGGAACAGTGCGTGGCTGGACTGGAAGGAGAAATGGGTAAGGCCGAGGGTTTTCAGATCGTGGGGATGGGTCATGGCTTCACCTACCGTTTGCTGGGAGGTGGAAAGGGCAGACTTTGGACGGATCGATGCTAATCATTTGTGAAACTCCCTGTATCAAATGAGGGCTGCCAATTCGTTATCAGGCGAATGGGGTGGCAGCTATGCGCAGGCTGATAAACCGGAGATACAGGAACCCGGCAGACCCGAAGGTCTCCCACGCACGGCCGCCATTACACGGAATTGCAGGCATGAAAAAGCGCCGACAAACGTGGGTTGGGGCGCTGGTGCGCCTGTATCTTACGCGGGTTATCAGGCCCGGTCGCTGGATTGGCAGCGACGGGTTCGACGGTAGCGTAGGGGAGGGTTGGGCGCAATCGTGGCTAGCTGGTGGCGATTCAGCAACCTAGGTCAACACAGCATTGGCCGCCCCATGTAGAGATAATCTGGCCCATATCCAGCAGTCTTCTGCCTCCTGCCATGCTGCACTCGAACAGTCCCCCCACAGCTGCCGTTATGTGTCAGCGGTGATTCTGGGCGTTAGGTGCTGAGGGGAGATGAAAAGAACATGAGTGTATCCCGAGGTGTAGCAGATGCAGCGATTCCAAAGGTATTAATGCAAAACAGAAAATTTTTGTGGCTTGATGGGCGGGCCAGAATAGTGGCACTCTGCCAATTCACTCACATAGGTAAGGGAGAACCGTATGTCAACACGTGATGAGCTTGTTCTGGAACTTGTGAATATTATCTCTGATTACAGAACAGGTGAGATAAATAAGCCAGACTCTAAGCATGTTGATACCTGGCTCGCGCAGTTTGATTCTGATAAGCAAGAAGCGGTACTTTCTGAAGTTTTGCATGTATTTAAAAAGACTTATATTTCAAGAACCTCTATGATCGGGGCTCTAAGTTCTGTTGCTGAGTTTAAGCCGTTTGTGGGCGATACGCCAAGGAATCACTGGAGTACCGCTACGGTATTAGATATTCAAAAAGGTGGTAATAGTCAGCACGAGCTCGCACAGTTGCTAAAGAACGTAGTAAATGAAAAATATGGTGTGGAAGTATCTATCAATAAGATGGACAATCTACGGTTCTATTATATTGACGATAATTTATGCTCTGGAAGTCGAGCTATCCAAGATTTGACTGCTTGGATTGAAGGGGTGGCCCCTAGTGAGTGTCAGCTAAATTTGTATTTTGTCGTGCTGCATACATATGGGTATTGGCGCGTAAGTGAGAAAATTAAGTCAGTAATAGCTAGTTGTGGTAAGAATATTAAGGTTGAATGGGCTTGGTGTATACAGCCTGAAGATCGAAAGTCATGTAATTACAATGCGGATGTGCTGCGGCCAGTATCGGCTCCAGATAGCGAAGCTGTAAATGACTATATTGAATCAATGGTGCATAAGCCGGTATATCGTGTTGCGGGAGGTAAGGGGGAGCTGGATATTTTCTCTTCCGAGGCAGCGCGTAACTTGTTAGAGCAAGAGTTTCTTGTAAAAGGTGTCGATATTCGAAGTAAATGTACAAGTCTGAAAGATCAGCACCGCCCGCTGGGATATAGCGGTCTCGAGACATTAGGTTTTGGATCCATGATTGTGACCTACCGTAATTGCCCAAACAATGCCCCCTTGGCATTGTGGGTGGGCGATCCTTGGTATCCTCTCTTGCCACGGGCCACCAATAATGATGCTAAAATTCGTAGAATGTTTGAGAATTGGTGAGCTGTAAGGGGTAGGGAGTGATGGGAATGAGGAAGGTGGCTATCCGTGTTTATGCTCCGTCAGAAAGTTTAGTTTTTTTGAAAACTAAAGAAGTTTTTGGGGGGCTGTCGAATATGGCAGGGGGGTATCCAATTATAGTCAATGATGTTGTTTTTTTGACTTCGGAAGCTCTCTACCAGTCGTGCCGCTTTCCTCATCTCCCTGAGCTTCAGAGACTCATAGTTTCTCAGACAAGTCCCATGACTGCAAAAATGAGAATCAAGCCAATGTTAAACGAGTCTAGAGAGGACTGGCTACAGGTTCGTGTCCGGGTTATGCGATGGTGTATCGCGTGTAAGCTAGTGCAGAATTGGACTCGATTTTCTGAGCTGTTGTTAAATACAGGAGATCTACCAATTGTCGAACAGTCGCGTAAGGATAGATTTTGGGGAGCAGTGCCCGTTGAAGGGAAGTTAGTGGGTGCGAACGTCCTCGGCAGGCTGTTGATGGAGTTGCGAGAAACTGTTAGGCAGGGTGGACAGTTTTTTGAAGTTTTACCACCCGTGCCAGAAGTTGATAGGTTTTTACTGTTCGGTAAGAGTGTTGGTCGTGTTGCTTTTTGCGATGGAAGTGACTTGCATAAGGTTGATTCTCTTTTTTGATTATTCATTGAGAGTTGACTCCAGGATTTCTGTCAAATAGAAAAGGTCTTCCCGTAGCTTGTTTGTAAGAAAGTTAATAGTTTGAGGGGGGGTAATTAATTAATGCAGATCTATTTATCTTTCACTTGTAGTTTTTGACAAGGTGACAGATCCATTTTTCGAATACTCGATACTGGCAAGCCTCCCGTGCGTTAAATTTGGTTTGAGCAACGTGCATCGGCCCGGACAAGTCGCCTAAACACCATTCTTCCGAAGCTGCTAGATTCTGTATTAGACAAACGCGCATTGCTTAACTATACGGCAATGCCGTATAGTTCCGCCCATATATATCATTATCGAAACCGAAATTTTCAAGCGCTATGCTGACGGTATCTGGGCCGATGGTGAGCGGCATGAATTCATAACCTGGCTTGCCGCAAACCCGCTGGTCGGTGACGTCGTTCCTAGTAGCGGAGGCCTGCGCAAGGTTCGCTGGTCTCGTAGCGGCATGGGCAAGCGAGTTGGTACACGTGTCATCTATTACACACGCTTTCCGAAGGCTCAATTTGGTTGCTGATTGCCTACACCAAGGGTCAAATTCGACAACCTGCCCACAGTTTAAGCAACTGAAGGAGTAAATCAGCGATGGTCAATGAACTGGAGCAATTTCAGCAGGACTTGCTGGACTCTGTCCGCCAGATGAAGGCGGGAAAAGCTGCTCGTGTGACAGAGGTGCCACTCTCGGCGGCCGCTGAAGCGCGGGCCAAGGTGGGCGTTTCACAGAGCGCATTTGCCAAGTTGATCGGCGTGAGTTTGCGGACGTTGCAGGATTGGGAGCAGGGTCGCAGGCAGCCGACAGGCGCGGCACAGACATTGTTACGTGTTGCTAGCCAGCATCCGGAAGCATTGCGGGATCTACAGCCTGCTTATTAGAACCTCAGCATGGAAATTAATAATAATCTGTCAGCCAATCAAAGTTCAGATTAAGTAAGCCATGTAGATTGAGATCGTAGCCCTCGATGATTGTTCTGTTTTACTGATCTAATATATTAAAGTGGTATTTGGGAATGGGTGAGAAAGAAATTAAGGCTGCAGTTCTTAACAGGCTTCTAAAAATAGGGCAGATTGATATTTCGTCCATTGTTTTTAGCGAGATGAACTTGGCTAGAAAGTCTCGTCGAATTGATCTTGGCTATATTCGCGGGCAGGAAATGGTTGCGATTGAAATTAAGAGCGAAAAAGACTCACTATTTCGATTGGCTGGGCAGCTTGAGGAGTACAGAAAGTATTTTGATCGTGTAATAGTTGCTGTTGCGGGAAAATATGTAGAGGGGGTTTTGGCTCTTGCTGACGATGATGTTGCTGTATGGGAGGTTGATTCTAACGGAATACGGGTTGTTCGTAAGGGCCGATTAATAAAAAATATATCAAAGCAAAATTACGTCGAGCTAATGACCAAGCGAGAGGTGTCATTTTTAGCTAGGCGTGCAGGCATAATTTCCGCTGATCTGGCAATGTATGAACTGAAATTAGCAGTTATATCAAGTTTAGATAAAATCTCCAAGTCTGACGTTAAGAAAACGCTTATCGAGGGCATATCTAAAAGATTTAGTATGCCGTCGCATCGTTTTTTGGATAAGGTCTGTTCCATCGAAAACATAAGGCCATGTGATATAACTCTGCTAAGTCCATATGTAAAGCATGTGGCCAATGTTTTCTGAGGAGGATTAATCTATCCATTCTTCATCTGTATTGATTTCGCTATCAACAGAGTTGTAGTGTAGCTGGTTGAAAAGATGGATGTTAATACGTGCTGCGGTGGCTTTTTGAGCGCTGTAGATTCCAAAATCGCTATTCTCAGCGGTGATTTCAATCTGCTGTGTTCCCCAAAGCCTTAGCTCCGGAATCCAATAATCGCTGTTGACTATCTCTTTTGCAATTTCTATATACGCGGCTTTGCGCTTTGTTTTTGAATCGGGTGCATTTTCATCAACTTCACGCCTAACGAATTTCCAGTCTTTTTTTAATGGATAGTCGATCCTTGGAGGTGGAACTCCCGAGCCACCCTCTTGTTTTTCTGCACGCGCACTTCCCCTGTCGGAATATATAACTGGACTGAAATTATGATTATCCGTTATCGAGTTGAACAGGATTCTCTCATATATAGAATTGCTTCCTCTATGTTGTCCTGCAAAGCCGGAAGGAAAAGATGATGAACTTATTGATAGGGTGACATCTTCAATCTCGCGCTTTGCCTTTAGCATTAATGATTTTAGAAGTGGCAACCTTTCATGGAAGTTTACATCTATTCCGCCTAAATCGTAGACGATTAAAATGTTTTTAACCTTGGCTTTGTTCAGAGCGGTGATTAGGTGGTCATGCTTGCCGATGTTTTTTTCATTTGGCTGGATTCTTAAAACAATCCCCCTTCCAAGGGATGAAAGTTTTTCTATCTGATCCTCAAGGCCATCTAGGCTTTCGTGTCGAATGCAAGGGATTGCGTTCGTTTGGTGTTTTATAAATTGATACCAGTTTTCGTAACTATTGTTGGAGTCTAATAATTCTGCGAGCTCCTGATAAACTGGCTTGTCGGGATACTCCCCAGTAAATAGAAAAACTTTATTCTCGGAGAGGAATTTTTCATCAATGTCGGAGATCCAGAGGCGGTTTCCTATGGATTCCTCAATTTTCTTGAGAGTGTTTTCTAAACGATGAGCAGTAACCCATCCCCTTAGGGGGAAAACAGGAATGATTCTATCTTTTTCCTTATCAGGGAGTTGTCCGATAGCAGCCATCTCGGCCGGGCTTATCGCAAGAATCGGTATATAATTGAAATTTTGAAATGGTCCTTGCATAGCTTATTTCTTCCCTGTTCTGATTTTTATCGCTGCAAGTGATACCTGAGCTAATTCTGCAATTTTTTTGTATCTGTCTTCTGGCTTTAAAGTACTGTGTGTAATCAACGCCTCTTGAATTAATGTGGTAGGCATTATTATATCTGCGGCTAGTCTATTTGCCTCTCTCTCCAGATCATCCGAAAGCCTTGAGCGATAAAGTACATCGTCTGTAATTCCACCAGCGAGACGTTCGCGATGTAATAAAAAGTGAGCAATTTCATGCGCGATAGTAAACCGCTGGCGCTCTTTTACATCGTGGCGGTTAACTTTTATCGTAACAATACCCTCGGCTTCTCTAATTTCACCTGATATTGATCCAGGCATAGTAGATTTCAAAATGACCAAGCCAAGATCCTTAGCAATTGCTCCAACAGGCACTGGTAGATTTATTTGATGCGAAGATATAATGGCTTTCTGGTCGTCGCTCAGGAAATTCCACTCTGACGAAGTTCTCAATTTGGGTTCTCCTCGTCTATCATGTCATCCAACATAGTAGTATCTCGATAAACAATGTTTTCCACAGCGTTTTCAATAAGTTTATCAAATCTATTTTCGTTGATTAATTTTATTATATTTTCTTCGGTTGCTTTTGGGATTTCTTCTTTTGCTACATTTTTTACAGTTTCCTTCGCAGTTTTCTGAGCCTCTTTAATCGCTTTGTTTTTTATATTGCGATAGCCAGGTATTGCAAGGACTGCGATCAAAACGGCAAGTGTAGTTATAATTACGGACACAGCAGTCAGCAGGATAGTCGCTACACTGTTTTCTTCGGGTTGTCTGAGTTGTAATATTTCTTTTTCCAAATTCTTTATTTTTTCAGCTTGGATTTTTACTTCTAGTTCGAGAGCTTGTGTTTTGGAGTTGGGTTTGGAAATGATTGATTGAACAACATGCTGAATGAAAAGATAGTCTTCTAGGTTATTGTGCGGCGTAAAATTTTGTTTTTTTGAATCATGTATCTCACTTTCTGCTTTTAGTGAATTCGCAGAAATGGAGAAGCCAAAGATCATAAAAATTACTAATATTTTTAAAGTTGTTTTTGATGTTGCTACTCTGGATCTTGTAGGAGAATTCGGTGCTGTTGGCGAAGAGCTGACCGTTAATGAAGGTATTTGTATTAAGAGAGAGTGCTCTTTCGGGAAATCCTTATAATTCATGGCGGCATCCTCTCCTTTTTGAATAAACTAAAATTTCTATAGTTTGGTGATATGGCTAGGAGTGGAATTTTTCCACTAACTCTCTAGTGTTAGTGTGCCACTATGTGCGACAGGTGTACAACCTCAGATAAAACCTGTTTTGTCTAGAGAGGTCCCCGCAGAAATTCAATCGAGGATCAGAAATAGTATCCATTGATAACGTTTGTATAGAAAGTCTTTCATAATCAATAAGTTAAGGATTTCTAGCTCTGGTTTTATTTTCTTCAACCACTCTTGAGAGGTATTCGCGTGTGGTTTCGAAACTGGGTTGAGTTGCAGTTTCGAGTGACCAATTTCGTTCATTTATGTAGAAAAGGTGATTCCGGAAAGCGTGACAGATCTTCTGTCTCTGTGGATTGCTACTTGAGCGAGGAGCAAACGAGTCACTTATTCTCAGTGAAAAAATCTCCCCCATTGCGGCAAGAGCATTCTCCAAACCCCAGAAACAACAAAGCCCCTGCATTTCTGCAGAGGCTTTGTTTTGTATGGTGCCGGCACCAGGAATCGAACCCGGGACCTACTGATTACAAGTCAGTTGCTCTACCATCTGAGCTATACCGGCGTGTGGGCGACGATTATAGCGACTCGGGTGCTTCTGTAAACCCCTGAATTCAGACTATTTTTGCGCCCCCTGCGATTCACGCCCGGCGCAGGACGTTGCGCAGTTTTTGTACAGTGCGCCAGGCGCGGCTGTTTTGCATGGCGCGCAGTTCGGCTTCGGCTTGTTCGGCGCGTTGCAGGGCGGTTTCCAGTGCAGGGTTGATCGGGTGGGCGAGGTTGTGGCCTTTGCACAGCTGGAAGTTGTCGAGGTTGCACGGTGGCAGGTCGAACGCGGGTTTGAGGGCGATGTGTTCGTTGGCCAGGAAGAAGCTGTTGAGGCCGTCGAACAAGACGTTGGTGTAGCCGGCGTCGGTCACCAGGTGTTCCCAGGTGTGGTCGCGCTCCCATGGGGTTTCGATGAGGATGATCCAGGGGCGGAAGCGACTGAAGTCCATGCCGCGCAGGACGGTTTCTTCGTGGCCTTCGACGTCGATTTTCAGGAAGTGGATTGGCCGCTCGGCGGCGTGTTCTTCGCAGATCGAGGTCAGTGTGCGTGCGTTGACGGTGAGGCTTTGCACGTCCATGCCGAGGTTTTTGCGTTCTTGCGCAACGACCGGGTCAGCGGTGGACAGCCCGGTGTCGGGAATGCCGTAGAAGGTCAGTTCGCCCGCCTGGTCGCTGGCTACGCATTGCAGCGTGGTGTCGCGGGGGCGATGTTTGCGAAGTGCGTCGTGGTAGTTCTGCATCGGTTCGACATTGATGCCTTGCCAGCCGCGATCGTAAAAGGCCTTGGTGACCGAGTCGTGGATCGGGTCATTGGCGCCGACGTCGATATAAAAACCGTTTTCAAAATACTGCAGGGCGCGCCAAAGGCGAACGTCCTCGAAATTCTGTGCGTAAGAAATGAACGTCACGGTCGCTTCCTGTCGGTCAGATTTTTCTTGTTCGGGCCTGCGCTACCTGCACGGCGTAGGTCTGTATAGCAAGGGCGGATGGCAGGCGCAATTGCCCGTTCGCGGCGTCCGCGATTCGGCGGTTATGTCCTTTTGGTCGAGGGCTTATGCACAACAGGCTCTGAAGAGGGCGCGCTTAGGCAGGTTTTTGTGGACGGGTTCTCATTTGAATCGCAAATCCCTGTTTTGCCGGTTTTTTATTCATATGAACAAAAAATGACCAGCGCTGATAGTGGCCTGAAACAGCCGTGGATATTGGATCCACGATAATTCCATCAACAGAGTTATCCACAGGCTGTGGAAGATTAAACGCGCTCGCCCAGCAACAGCAAATTGCGCGGTGTGAGCGGCGCTTCGCAGAAGGTGCCGAGACGTACGACGTATCCTTGTTCGGTGAGGAAAAGTGCCCGATCCAGATTCAGCCAAAGCTCCAGCGGCCGTCGGAACAGTCCGCGCAGCAATTCCAGATTGCGAACTTCGGCTAACCGCTGCCAACCGGCGGCTTCCAGTGCTACCCAATCTGGCGAGCCGATTGTGGATAACTCTTTCAGCGCTGCCAGGTCGCGGCAGTAATCAGTAAACGGTTTGTCCAGCCAGGCGGTTGGCAGAGAAGGCGTTGGCAGATATTCGTCGACGCCGCGCACTTGCCGTTGCAGGAGGTCGAAGGCCAGTCGCCGGGCCATGGAGGTGTCACGCTGACGTCGGACGCGGGCACCAGCGGTGACGGTTTCGCTCATTGGCAGTGAAAGATCTTCCAGCGAGAGCTGTAGGTCTGATCGCGCACCTGCGGAGGACAACGCTTGATATTCAGTGCGACTGATCCGGTTGTAGCAGCACGGGGCGATCGCCAATTGTCGGCAGCCAGCGGCAGAGGCCAGTTGCATCAATCGAACATGCAGATCACCGCAAGCGTGCAGGGCAACAGGCGTGTGTTCGGCGTTCAGCAATAAAGCGGTGTTCGCCGCGAGCACATCCTGCTCCACATGCAGCGCATGCAGGTGATGCCGCTGACTCAGCGCCTGACCGCTGGCAACCAGCGCCGGGTCGTATTCCAGACAGGTGAGTTGCTGGCCAGCGCCGAGCAGACGCCGTCCCAAATGCCCTTTTCCCGAACACCAGTCCAGCCAGTGCTTCGGTTGCGCGGCAAACGACAAACGGCTGGCGAAGGCCTCAATCTGCTGCCATTTGCGCCCCGGCACATCGACATTCAGACGATGCCCGGCGGCTTCCAGCGAATGTGCAGGCAGTTCACCCACCGCACTCAGTTCAAGCGACAACGCCGCCAACGAAGCAAATGGCTCCGGCGCATTCAAGATTTCGGCAGGTTGGTTGTGGGCGTTTTCCGCATCTTCCAGCGACCGCCCGCGTAGCCACGAGGACAATTCAGGGTAGGACGCTTCCCATGGCAGTTGCAGATGAGTGAACGGGCGGGGTTTCCACAGCGCCTGATGCGTTGTGAGAAATGTATCCAGTGCCGTGAAGCGGGCGAGTAGGGCCTCGCCCGTCAGCACGTCGGAAGAATCAGCGTCCCTGGCACGCATCGACGCGCAGCCAGCGTTCCAGCAGTTTGAAGCCGCGAACCAGCACGTAGGCCATCACCAGATAGAACACGCCAGCGGCGAAGAAAATCTCCACCGGCAGGTAAGTGCGGGCAATGATCGTGCGCGCCATGCCGGTCAATTCCAGCAGGGTCACGGTGCTGGCCAGGGCACTGGCCTTGAGCATCAGGATCACTTCGTTGCTATAGGCCGGCAGGCCGATGCGCGCGGCGCGCGGCAGGATGATGTAGAACAGCGCTTTCGGCCGGGACATGCCCAGCGCCCGCGCCGCTTCGATCTCGCCCGGCGGAATCGCCTGGATCGCCCCGCGCAGGATCTCGGCGATGTACGCCGCGGTGTGCAGGGTCATGGTCGCGGTAGCGCACCAGAACGGATCGCGCAGGTACGGCCACATCGAGCTGTTACGCACCGCGTCGAACTGCGCCAGGCCGTAGTAGACCAGGAACAGTTGAACCAGCAACGGCGTGCCACGGAAAAAGAAGATGTAGGCGTAGGGCACAGCGCGCACGTACCACAGCTTCGAAGAACGGGCGATGCCCAGCGGAATCGCCAGCAGCAAACCGGCGATCACGGCGATGGCCACCAGTTCCAGGGTCAGCGTTGCGCCCTGGGCCAGTTTCGGCAGCCACTTGATGATGACTTCCCAATTCATTGAGCGCTCCTCGCGAAGCCGCGTGCGGCGCGTTTTTCCAGCAGGTGCATGCCGATCATCGCCAGCACGGTCAGGCACAGGTACATAAGCGCCGCCACCATATAGAAGGTGAATGGCTGCTTGGACACGGTCACGCCGATCTGCGCGTGGCGCATGATTTCTTCCAGGCCGATGACCGACACCAGCGCGGTGTCTTTCATCAGGATCATGAACAGGTTGCCCAGGCCGGGCAGGGCGATGCGCCACATTTGCGGCATGATCAGTCTGGTGAAGATCCGCGATTTCGACAGGCCCAGGGCCACGCCAGCCTCGCGGTGGCCTTTGGGAATGGCGAGGATCGCGCCACGAAACACTTCCGTGGCGTAGGCGCCGAAGCACAGACCCAGCGCAATGACGCCGGCGGCGAAGGCGCTGAGTTCCAGTTCGGGGTTGCCGAGGAATTCACCGAACGCGCGCATCGCGTTGACCGTACCGAAGTAGATCAACAGCACCCAGAGCAATTCCGGGACGCCGCGCACCAGGGTCGAATAGGTTCCGCCAAGCCACTGCAGCGGCTTGTACGGGGAAGTCTTGGCCAAGGCGCCGAGCAGACCGAGCACCAGCCCCAGGCACAGGGCCGAGAGTGCCAGTTTGACGGTCATCAGCGCGCCGGCGAATAGCGCCGGGCCGAATCCGTAGAGGTCGATAATCATGGATTTCTTTTCAAATCGCGGCAGGCAAGGCCGGGGATCGGCGCCGTCATGTGGCGGCGCCGATCCGGCAGGTCAGGATCAGTAGATGCTGAACGGGAAGTACTTGTCGTTGATCTTCTTGTAGGTGCCGTCGGCAACGATTTCCTTCAGCGCAGCGTTCAGCTTCTCGCGGATCGGGTCGCCTTTACGTACAGCGATACCGATCTTGTCGCTTTCTTCCACCGGATCGCCCTTGAATTCATAGGCTTTGCCGGCGTCGCTTTTCAGCCACTCGTAGTTGACGTATTTGTCGGCGAGGATGCCGTCCAGACGACCGGAGGTCAGGTCGAGGTAGGCGTTTTCCTGGGTGTCGTAGAGTTTCACTTCGACGCCCGGCGTGTTGTCTTCCATGAAGGTGCCGGCGAGGGTCGCGCGCTGGGCGCCGATCACTTTGCCTTTGAGGGAGTCCTTGTCGGTCTTGAACTCTTTATCCTTCGGCGCGATGAATTGCAGCTTGTTGGAGTAGTACGGGTCGGTGAAGTCCACCGCTTGCTTGCGCTCGTCGGTGATCGACATCGAGGAGATCAGAAAGTCGAACTTCTTGGCGTTCAGGGCCGGGATGATGCCGTCCCAGTCGGAGGTGACCACGGAGCATTCAACTTTCATCTTGGCGCACAGGGCGTCGCCGATGTCTTTGTCGAAGCCGACGACGTTGCCGCTGGCGTCTTTATTGTTGAACGGCGGGTAAGCCGCTTCGATGCCCATCTTCAGGGTCTCGGCCATTGCACCGGCGCTGAACGCGAGGGTGACGGCGGCGGCCAGGAAGACCTTTTTGTAGTTCTGCATGCGGGTAGCTCCGTTAGCGGTTGCTGGACATGAATTGTTTGCAGCGCGCCGAAAGCGGGTTTTCGAACACCTGCTGTGGCGATCCTTGCTCTTCTACCAGGCCCTGGTGGAGGAACACCACTTCGCTGGAGACCTGACGGGCGAAGCCCATTTCATGGGTCACGAGCAGCATGGTGCGGCCTTCTTCGGCCAATGCGCGGATGACATTAAGTACTTCCTGGACCATTTCCGGGTCAAGGGCGGAGGTGGGCTCGTCGAACAGGATCACCTTGGGCTGCATCGCCAGCGTGCGGGCAATCGCCGCGCGCTGTTGCTGGCCGCCGGACAGTTGCGCCGGATAGGCGTGGCGCTTGTCGGCGATGCCGACCTTGGCCAGCAGCGCTTCGGCGACTTCGATGGCTTCGGCCTTGCTCTGGCCGAGCACGCGGCGTGGGGCTTCAATGATGTTGTCGAGCACGCTCATGTGCGGCCACAGATTAAAGTTTTGAAACACAAAACCAATCTCGGAGCGCAGGCGATTGATCTGCTTGCCGTCGGCGGCAACCAGTTCGCCATTCTTGGCGGCCTTGAGCTTGAGTTCTTCCCCGGCCACCAGGATCTGGCCCTGATGCGGGTTTTCCAACAGGTTGATGCATCGCAGGAACGTGGACTTGCCGGAACCGGAGGAACCCAGGATCGAGATCACATCGCCGTCGCGGGCGGTCAGCGAGATGCCTTTGAGCACCTCAAGCTGTCCGTAGCGTTTGTGCAAGTTGCGGATTTCAAGCGCGGGCGTGGCCTCAGCCATGTGCGTTCCTCATATATGTTGCGCTCCTGCTGTTGGCCGGCCTTCCTGGCGAGGCGGCCAAGCTAGCATAGCGTTTCAATGGCAGCCAACAGCGCTACGAGTGGTAAACGGATGGCCTGTGGCAGGTTGTCGCATCGGCGCAGCAGACTGTCGCCCCATCAACAACCGAACGGGTGTTTGAACGTGAATTCCCGTGGGTGTCGCGTAAAAAAAGGCGCGATGTTGCCACCTTTGGCGGGGTGTTGGAAGCGCTATCCGGCCGAACGTTCCTCATTCGCCCTTTTATTGTGCATCCCGTACTTTTTCAGTGTGTTTCTGGTGCGCCGATTCGTTTAGAAAGTGAGTCGCAGGGTAACGCTTTGGCGAAAGGCCATTATTCTCAAGGACTTGCGGTGACTGTCCGGTCGCGCTGAAAACCGCAGGCCAGAAGAGTTTGAAACATTTTGGCGCATTTATTGCGTGCAGAATCCGGAACGCCCCGTTGGATTCTTTTTACGAGAAGGAACGCCAGACGGGCCGGACGCAATCGCTTTCCTCGCAAAGGTAGTTCCAATGAGCAGTACCCAAAGCTCCAATGGCCTCGAACAGGGGCTCAAACCGCGTCATGTGACCATGCTGTCGATCGCCGGGGTGATCGGTGCAGGTCTGTTCGTCGGCTCCGGCCACGCCATCGCCGCCGCCGGTCCCGCTGTTCTGCTGGCTTACGCCGCTGCTGGCGCGCTGGTTGTGCTGGTCATGCGCATGCTCGGCGAAATGGCGGTTGCCTCGCCTGACACCGGCTCCTTCTCGACTTACGCCGACCGCGCTATCGGTCACTGGGCCGGTTTCACCATCGGCTGGCTGTACTGGTGGTTCTGGGTCTTGGTAATTCCGCTGGAAGCCAACGCCGCCGCAACCATCCTGCACGCATGGTTCCCTGGTGTGGATATCTGGGCCTTCGCGCTGATCATCACCATGCTGCTGACGGTGACCAACCTGTTCAGCGTGAAAAACTACGGTGAGTTCGAATTCTGGTTCGCCCTGCTCAAAGTCGTGGCGATCATCGGTTTCATCATTCTTGGCGTTGCGGCCATTTTCGGCTTCCTGCCGAACAGCCAGGTCAGCGGTGTTTCGCACATCTTCGACACCCAGGGCTTCCTGCCAAACGGCATGGGCGCAGTATTGGGCGCGATCCTGACCACCATGTTCTCCTTCATGGGTACCGAGATCGTGACCATCGCGGCCGCGGAATCGAAGAACCCTGGCAAGCAGATCTCCAAGGCGACCAACTCGGTGATCTGGCGGATCGGCCTGTTCTACCTCGTTTCGATCTTCATCGTTGTGGCCCTGGTGCCATGGAACGACCCGGTTCTGGCCAGCGTTGGTTCCTACCAGACCGTGCTTGAGCGCATGGGCATCCCGAACGCCAAGATGATCGTCGACATCGTGGTTCTGGTTGCGGTGACCAGTTGCCTGAACTCGGCGCTGTACACCTCTTCGCGCATGCTGTTCTCCCTCGGCAAGCGCGGCGATGCACCGGCCATGTCGACCCGCACCAACAAGAGCGGCACCCCTTACTGGGCAGTGATGCTGTCCACCGGCGCGGCGTTCCTGTGCACCTTCGCCAACTACGTGGCCCCGGCTGCAGTGTTCGAGTTCCTGCTGGCCAGCTCCGGCGCCATCGCGCTGCTGGTGTACCTGGTGATCGCGATTTCGCAACTGCGCATGCGTAAACAACGCATGGCTCGCGGCGAGAAAATCGTCTTCAGCATGTGGCTGTTCCCGGGCCTGACCTACGCGGTGATCGTATTCATCGTCGCGGCCCTGACCATCATGCTGTTCCAGGACGCCCACCGCGTGGAAATCCTCGCGACCGGCCTGCTCAGCCTGCTGGTGGTTGCTGCCGGCCTGCTGGTGGCTCGCCGCCGCAATCTGGAAAAGCGTGGCGCAGCGGTTCTGAACTGATCCGCAACACGTAACGCAAAACGGCCGCTGTCAGTGATGACAAGCGGCCGTTTTTGTTACTGCGAGCGGTTTATTCGCTCTTTTCTTCCTGCGCTTCCACCGACTGACCGTAGGTGTCCAGCGCAATCCCGAAATCGCTGATGAACTGCGGTTCGCTCAGCCACGCCTGGGCGGTCTCGCGATCCATGCCATCGGCCCACATGCGGTAGTCGATCAGCATGTCGGCGGCCAGGTGAGTGGCGGCCATGCCTTCGTTCTCGGCGTTTTCCATGTCCAGCAGTTCAGGATGGTCGACGATGATGAACGCCAGTTCACGCAGCAGCGTCAGGAGCATTTCGTTGCGGCTGACGGCTTCGGCGTCGCGCATTTTGCTGAACATCGCCAGGGTGTATTCCGGGATCGGCTCGGCGAGGTGACCGAGGTCATCGTCCTGGGCCAGCGGTTTGCGACCGACCATGCGGATTTGCTTGGCTTTGGCCTTGGCGCGTTTGGCGCGTTTCTGTTGCTTGTTCAGGGATGCCATGGGAACTCAGTTTTTCTGTTGGGTTTGTGCGGCGATTGCGTCGGACGCGGCCACATAGTCTTTCTGGAAATCCGGCGATTCGATCCACGCCAGAGCGCCAGCCTCGTCAGTCTCGGTGGCCCACTGGCGGTACTCGATCAGCGCGGCGAGGATGAAGTCCATCGCGCCTTCTTCGCCTTCCTGCTCGTACACCAGCTCCAGCAGCGGGTCTTCGAGGAACGCGGTGCACAGGGCCTGCTGGCTGATCTTTTCGGCGTCGATCATTTTCTTGAACAGTTCGGTCAGGTCCACCGACTCAAAATCGATGCGGTCGTCGTTCGGGTCCAGCTCGACCGGCGCTTCCGCACGTTTGGTGCGGTTCTGCTTGGCCTTGGTCTTGGCCCGGGCGGCGCGTTTTTGCTGCTTGTTGGCGGAAGCCATGGTGTGTGTTCCGTGGTGCGTTAAAGGGCTTGGCTGCGTGGGATTTTGCGCCCCGGTGTGTCGGAGGCCAGTTCGCCAGTCTGCAGCCAGGTCAGAGCGATGGGCCATAGTGTGGCTTGGTATGCGCTGCGAAAAAAGGCGAAATGTCCGACTTGCTGTTCGCCGATGTCCTGCGGCTCGATTCGCAGGTGGGTCTTTTGCGCGTTGTGGAAGTAGGCGAGCAGGCGTTCGATGGCGGGAATCGTGCCGTAGGGATCATCGCTGATGCTGATTGCCAGGGCTTTGGCCCGGACGTTGGCGAAGGGCAAGTCCGCCATGGTTCTCCCGCTCGGGCGCCGCTCGTAACGCGCGGCAGGCGTGCTCCAGTCGCGCACCACACCGGCAGGCGTGTCTTCCAGCCAGCCAATTCGTTTGCCCGGGAAGTAGCCACAGAACAGCGTGACCAGCGGCATCAGCAGGTGCCATTTGCCGAACATTCGCCAGCGGTGCTCGGGCGCGTAATCGCGCCAGTAAGCGAATTGCGCGCCGACCGTCACCAGTCGTCGGATTACCTGTCCGGACGCCCCCAGGCCTGCTGCGCAGCCGCCGAAGCTGTGCCCGACCACATCGATCGGCTGCCCGGGAAACTCCCGCTGCGCACGTTTGAGCATCGCCTCGAAATCCCGCGCGCCCCAATCCGTCCACGAAGCCTGCAAACGCTTCATCGACTTCGGCCGCGATTCGCCAATGCCCCGGTAGTCGTAAATGATCACGTCGAAGCCGTTGGCGAACAGATACGCCGCGAAGCGCGAGTAGTGGCGGCAGCGCACGGACGTGGCGGCGTTGATGATCACCACCGGGCGTTGTGGGTCGGGCGAAGCTTGGCGCCAGGTGAAGCCGCCGAGCAGATAGCCGTCGGCGGCGGGCTCTTGGAAGGGCTCGCTTTCAATGTCGGAAGCTTGGCCAAGTGGAGGTGGCGCAGTTTGTAGGTTCATGGGTTTCGAGCCTGGCTAGAACGGGTCGAGAATGAACTTCACGCGGGATGTAATGCAATGACTTGGTACGCAGTGCGTACCGGATTGACGGTTCGATTAGGCGGTCGCCAATCCGTGACGCAGTGCGTCATGAATTGGCCGGAAGATACTTCTGTAGTCCTTTTCGCATTCAAGGCAACTCCCAATCGTTCTAAAACCCACCCCGCAAGACAAAATCTAAAAAGAGGTAACGATTGGGTTCCGCGAGAGCCCGGGAGTCGTCCTCATGAAACGCATTCTTTCCTTCGTGCTGCCCGTTGCCGCTGCGGCGGTGCTGCTGTTTCCGATCATGGCGCAGGCTGCGAGTCTGGAGCCGATCGACAGTTCCGCTGTGCAGGTTCAGCAGCAAGAGCAAAACGGTGTTCGTTATCTGGCCGGCGGGATTGGTGAAGATGAGTCGAAAGCCATTCAGCAATCCGCGGGCTACAACCTGCACATGACCTTCGCTGTCGGTACGCAAAACGAATACACCGCCGATGTCGACGTGGCGATCCAGAAAGCCCCCGGTCAAACCGTGCTGACGCTGAATCAGACCGGGCCATTGGTGTACGTTCAGTTACCGCCAGGCAAGTACACGGTCGTCGCCACCCGCAAGGGTGAAACGCGTCGGGATGTGGCGCAAGTAGGCGGCGGTGCTGCGCGCAATCTGGTGTTCCACTGGAGCGACAACACCTAACGTCGCCGACGGTCACGCCCGGGTGGCGTGACCGTCGCGGTGCGTCCCATCCAGATCAGAAGCCAGGCAGCGCCCGACAGGAAGAGTGCGAAGAGGCAGTGCGTGGCAACAGTGAACCAGAAGTCGAAGGACTGTTCGGCCTGTGAATACACGGCGAAGTGTTTCCCCCGAGCCATGTTGCTGATGCGTCCCTGAATCAGGCCGTTCACCGTTTCATAAGTGATCAGGCCTAAGCAGAGGGTCAGTACGGTGCCGAGAGCGATCATCAACCAGTCGGTGCGTTTTACGGGTGGCGCAGGATGGGGCAGGGGGACGCGGGTTCTTTTCTGGTTCATCGCGGTGATGACCCTCTTCCGTAAGGGTTGAGCAACGTATCGCCAATTCCGGCCTGCAAGAAGGGCGGGATCGGGCCGTCATCAAATCGCAGGCATAAAAAAACCCTGAATCTTGCGATTCAGGGTTTTCGGTATTTGGTGCCCAGAGACGGAATCGAACCGCCGACACGGGGATTTTCAATCCCCTGCTCTACCGACTGAGCTATCTGGGCAACGGGGCGCATTAAAAGGGTTTTTCGGATTTACGTCAACGACTTTTTTAAAATTTCTTAAATTAATTCCGTCGCTTACGATCCGACCCCCGATTTCGCGGGGTTTACTCTGCAGGCGGAACGTAGCCTTCCGCTTGAGCGTATTCCTCGCCGGAGAAGTACTTGTCCATTTCGCCCTGAAGAAATTTGCGGTCTTCGGCGTTCATCATGTTCAGGCGTTTTTCGTTGATCAGCAGGGTCTGGTGTTTCTGCCAGTCGGCCCAGGCCTTGGCCGAGACGTGTTCGAAAATGTCCTGGCCCTTGGCGCCCGGGTACGGCGGGCGCTCCAGACCTTCGAGTTGTTCTTTGTACTTGCGGCACATTACGGTGCGGGTCATGTCGACTCTCCTGCATTCAAGACGGTGGCCGCGCGTTCGAGCAAGGTCTTGACCGGGGCGGCGAGGCCCAGGCGCGGCGGGGTGGCGAGGTTATACCAGAGCCAGTCGGCCTCGGCCACGTGACCGCCGGCCTCCTGCACCTGAACCAGCCAGGGTTCGATGGACAGCTGAAAGTGGCTGAAGGTGTGGACAAGGCTCGGCAGCGCCTGCTGCTCGCCCAGTTCCAGCGAGTGCTGCACAGCGAGGTGTTGCAGGTCGTCGAGGCCATCGAGTTCCGGCAGGCTCCACAAACCGCCCCACAATCCGCTGGACGGGCGGCGATAAAGCAGAATCGCGCCGTCCTCGTTGGCCAGCAGCGGCATCAGCGTGCGTTTCTGCGGGATAGCCTTGCGCGGTTTGGGGATCGGGTAACGCGTCTCCAGGCCGAGCATGTGCGCTTCGCAGCCCTTTTCCAGCGGACACAGGAGGCAGCTCGGCTTGCTGCGGGTGCAGAGCGTGGCGCCCAGATCCATCATCGCCTGGGTGTAGGCGTTGACCCGATCCTGCGGCGTAAAGCGCTCGGCGTTGGCCCACAGCTGTTTGGCGACCTTTGGCTCGCCGGGGTAGCCCTCCTGCGCGGTAAAGCGCGCCAGCACCCGTTTGACGTTGCCGTCGAGGATTGGCGCGCGCAGGCCCATGCTGATGCTGGCGATCGCGCCAGCGGTGGACAGGCCGATGCCCGGCAGCTCGGTAAGCTTCTCGACATCGCGCGGAAACTCGCCGCCATACTGGCTGACGACGATCTTCGCGGTCTTCTGCAAGTTGCGCGCGCGGGTGTAGTAACCCAGGCCCGTCCACAGGTGCAGCACCTCGTCCTCCGGCGCTTCGGCCAGGGCTTCGACCGTCGGCAGTGCCGCCATGAACCGGTCGAAGTAATTGAGCACGGTGCTGACCTGAGTCTGCTGCAACATGATCTCGGACACCCACACCCGATACGGGTTGATGTTCTGTTGCCAGGGCAAATCATGGCGTCCGTGGCGGTCGAACCATTCCAGCACCGCCGTGGAAAACTGCTCCGCTCTCATCGCTTGAACAGCCCCTTCAATGCGTTTTTCAGTTCCGGGCTGACTTTGTCACCCAGTTTCTCGTCGATTTTTTCGCTGATCTTGTCGCCGGCCAGTTTGCTCGCGACCTGGCCCATGCGTTCGTTGTCCACGCGGCAGGCCTTGGCGCCCAGTTCCAGCGGGCCACGGCAACGCAGCGGCCATTCGATGCCGACGAATTTGTCGCCGACCTGGCAGGCCGGGTCCGGCATGGCGCTGGTGTCACCTTCGACGATGATGCCGACGCGATAGTCCATGCCCAGCACTTTGAGGTCGATATCGCCGTCACCGTTGACGCTCATGCCGGGGATGCGCACTTTCAGGTCCGGGTTGCTGGCCACGCCGTTGCGGAAGGTCAGGTTGCCCTTGAGCTCCTGGAACGGTGTGTCCTTGCCGCGCGGCTCGCCGCTCAGGGATTTGCGGTTGAGGGTGGCGATGCCTTTGCATAGTTGCTGTTCAAGATTGGCGTTGAGCAGCACGCCGTTGTTGATCACGAAGCTGGCGTTGCCGTTGAGGGTTTCGATCAGCGCCTGCTGGCTGTTGCCGCTGCCGGTGACGGTGCTGGTGAGATTGACCAGACCCTTGACCGGCGGATTCTTGCCCTGGCTTTCGAGGATTTTCTCTACCGGCACCCGGTTGATCCGGGTTTGCAGGTTCAGCACTGGCGCGGTCTGGCGCACGTCGAGTGTGCCCTTGGCATCGAAGTCGCCGTTGTACAGCTCGCCGCGCAGGTTCTCCAGGGTCAGCAGGCCGCCCTGGCCGGTGGCTTTCAGTGCGGCGTTCTGGATTGGCAGCTTGTCGAGGGTCAACTGGCCGAAGGTCAGATCGGCGTTCACGTCGAGCTTGCTCAGGCGCTCGACAGGAAACAGGCGCTCGGTGCTCCAGGCGCTTTTGCTCGGTTTCTCCGGCAGCGGTGTGCTGCCGGCCCCGGCCATCGCATCGGCCTCGGTGCTGGCGACTTCGGCCTGACGGACCTGGGTAGCGTTATTGGCTTTTTCCGATTTCGGCGGCAGGTAGCGGTCGACGTTGAAGGTGTCGGCCTTGAGGACCGCTCGCAGCGATTGCTTGGCGAAATCTTCGACGGCGATGCGGCCGCTGAAGCTGCTGTCGTCGAGTTTCAGGTTGATGTTGTCCAGCGACACGCTGGTCGGCGTCGCGGCGACACGGCTGACCAGTTCAACCTTGCTCAGGCTGCCTTCGGCCATGGCCGGCAGGGTCTGGCCGATGCTGTCGACGAATTTCGCCAGGTCGAACTGGGCGATGGAAATCCCGCCGGTGATCTGTGGCGTCTTGTCCAGGTCGTTGGCCTTCAGTTCGCCCAGGGCGCGCAGCTGATTGACCGAGAGCTTGATGCCAGTCCATTCGGCGACGTTGGCGGCCTTGTCCAGCAACAGTTGGCCTTGAGCGGCGAAGGTCACGGTCTTGCCTTGCAACGGATCGCCGGCGACCTCGCCGGACAGCTTCAGGTCTTCGAACTTGTAGCGTTGCAGGGCGCGCTCGAAGCGCAGCTCGCCGTTGAGCTCGGTGCGCACCCGCAGCACTGGCTGGTTGGTGCCGAGGAACGCGGTGGCTTTGACCGGGATGTTGGTCGAATCGTGAACCGCGCCGGTGCTCAGCTGGATGCTTTCGGCGCTGAATTGCTTGCCGGTCAGCTCGTCGTTGTATTCCACGCGGGCGTTGTTGACGGTCAGGCTGTCGATGTCGAGGCGGATCGGCTGGGCCGGTTTTTCCGGTTGCGCAGGGGCCTCGGGGGCGGTTTCGGCCGTGGTGGTTGGCGCCGGGGCGCTGCCGGCCTTGGGCGGCACCTTGCCGATGTCTTCCCAGTTGCCATGACCATTCTTGTCACGGTTCAGGCGCAGGTTCAGGCCTTCGACGCGCACGTCGCTCATCTGCACTTCTCGGCGCAGCAGCGGCAGCACGCGAACGGACAGGCCGAGCATCTGCAGGTCGGCGAACGGTTCGGCAGGCTTGGCCAGGGTCGCGACGCTGGCCTCGTGCAGTTCCAGGCCGAGCCACGGGAACAGGCTCCAGCCGATGTCGCCATTGAGCGTCAGCTCGATGTGGGCCTTGTCGCGGGCAATCTGGCGGATCTCGTCTTTGTAGTCGTTGGGATCAAACAGGTGGGTCAGGGCGAAGCCCGCCGCCACAATGATCAGCAACAGCCCGAGAAGTACCAGACCCAGGATTTTGCCGAACGCTTTCATGGGCGAGTCCTTGTAAGTAGTCGAATTCGTAATTTAGCCGGGGAGTATAGCGCTGCATCAACCCGCGCTGTTGCGGTGTCCCGTGCAGCCTGCTGAACCTTGATGTACAGCGCTTCGACAACGATCGGCATCGGGGTTCCCCGGCATCAGGAGATCAGATGACTCAAAAAAGGTGATATCAGTTTGGTTTTTCTGTCACGTGCAAATGGTAACCTTCGCCCGTTCGTACGCCCATCTGCGACTTAACGTCGCGCTTTCAAGGAGCTTCACCCGCAAAAAAACGGTCATGCCTGCGTGCATAAAGGCCGGGGTGGGCAGTGGCTGGCGAACCATACTAATAATTGGGGGATACACAATGAGCACGACCATTACGGCGGACGGCTTCAAAGCCGATCAGCCCGGGTTCCTGTCCAAGGAACGCATCATCGCCAAGCCCGGTTTCAACCGTTGGCTGGTCCCGCCGGCCGCTCTGGCCATTCACCTGTGCATCGGCATGGCCTACGGCTTCTCGGTGTTCTGGTTGCCGCTGTCCAAGGCGCTGGGCGTCACCGCGCCGGTGGCTTGCGCACCGGACATGAGCTTCATCGCACAAGTGTTCTCGTCGCAATGCGACTGGCCGATCTCCATGCTCGGCTGGATCTACACCCTGTTCTTCATCTTCCTCGGCTGCTCGGCAGCGATCTGGGGTGGCTGGCTCGAACACGCAGGTCCACGCAAGGCCGGTGTTGTATCGGCACTGTGCTGGTGCGGCGGCCTGCTGATTTCCGCACTGGGGATCTATACCCACCAGATCTGGCTGATGTGGATCGGTTCCGGCGTGATCGGCGGTATCGGTCTGGGCCTGGGCTATATCTCGCCGGTCTCGACCCTGATCAAGTGGTTCCCGGACAAGCGCGGCATGGCGACCGGCATGGCGATCATGGGTTTCGGTGGTGGCGCGATGGTTGGTGCACCACTGGCGACCGCTCTGATGAGCCATTTCGCTTCGCCGACTGGCGTGGGCGTGTGGCAGAGCTTCGTGGCCATGGCTGCGATCTACTTCGTGTTCATGATCGGTGGCGCGCTGGCTTACCGCGTACCGCCAACCGGCTGGAAGCCTGAAGGCTGGACCGCGCCGGCGAAGAAAGCCTCGAACGCGATGATCACCCACCGTCACGTTCACGTGAATGTGGCGTGGAAGACCCCGCAATTCCGCCTGGTGTGGCTGGTGCTGTGCCTGAACGTGTCTGCCGGTATCGGCATCCTCGGCATGGCTTCGCCACTGTTGCAGGAAGTGTTCGGTGGCAAGCTGCTGGGCAACGATCTGCCGTTCGGTCAGCTGGATGCCGGTCAACTGGCTTCCATCGCAGCGATTGCGGCCGGTTTCACCGGTCTGCTGAGCCTGTTCAACATCGGCGGTCGTTTCTTCTGGGCGTCGTTCTCGGACTACCTGGGTCGCAAGAACACTTACTTCGTGTTCTTCGCACTGGGTTTTGCGCTGTACGCACTGATCCCGAACCTCGGTCACCTGGGCAACGTTGCGCTGTTCGTGGCGGCGTTCTGCATCATCCTGTCGATGTACGGCGGTGGTTTCGCGACCGTTCCGGCTTATCTGGCCGACCTGTTCGGTACGCAGATGGTGGGCGCGATCCACGGTCGTCTGCTGACGGCCTGGGCCGCCGCTGGCGTGCTGGGTCCGGTGCTGGTGAACTACCTGCGTGAGTATCAGCTGAGCATCGGCGTTGAACGCGCCGCCGCTTACGACATCACGCTGTACATCCTCGCCGGCCTGCTGGTACTGGGCTTCCTGTGCAACTTGCTGGTGCGCCCGGTGGCGGACAAGTACTTCATGACCGACGCCGAACTGGCCGCCGAACAGGCGCTGGGCCACGACAAGGGTGCTGACGGCAGCACCGTTCTGGAGTGGAAAGCCGCGCCGGGCAGCAAGCCATTGGCGATCGCTGCGTGGCTGGTGGTGGGGATTCCGTTGGCGTGGGGTGTTTGGGTGACCCTGCAGAAGACGGCGGTTCTGTTTCACTAAGTTCGTTTACACCTGATCGTTCCCACGCTCTGCGTGGGAATGTCTCCCTGTGACGCTCTGCGTCACATTCGAAGTGGACGCAGAGCGTCCGGGGCTGCACTCCCACGCAGAGCGTGGGAGCGATCAGCGCCTTTCGATGCTTGTATGGACATGTCTATCCCCGACAGCACGGGGTTCTATCCGTCAGTCATTCCACCTCTCGTGTTTCTGTTTCGGCCCCGCGCCCCTATAATGGCTGCCTTTTTCGCCCAATGATTTTGCGGAGCTGGTGATGGCCGAACGTAAGGCGTCTGTCGAGCGCGACACTCTGGAAACCCAGATCAAAGCCTCGATCAACCTTGATGGCACCGGAAAGGCCCGATTCAATATCGGTGTTCCTTTTCTTGAGCACATGCTGGATCAGATCGCCCGTCACGGGTTGATCGACCTGGATATCGAATGCAAGGGCGATCTGCATATCGACGACCACCATACGGTGGAAGACGTCGGTATCACCCTCGGCCAGGCCTTCGCGCAAGCCATTGGCGACAAGAAAGGCATCCGTCGCTACGGCCACGCCTACGTGCCGCTCGATGAAGCGCTGTCGCGCGTGGTGATCGACTTCTCCGGCCGTCCGGGCCTGCAGATGCACGTGCCGTACACCCGCGCCACCGTTGGCGGCTTCGACGTCGACCTGTTCCAGGAATTCTTCCAGGGCTTCGTCAACCACGCACTGGTCAGCCTGCACATCGACAACCTGCGCGGCACCAACACCCACCACCAGATCGAAACCGTGTTCAAGGCTTTCGGCCGCGCACTGCGCATGGCCGTCGAGCTGGATGACCGCATGGCCGGCCAGATGCCTTCGACCAAGGGCGTCCTGTAATGCAGACGGTTGCAGTTATCGACTACGGCATGGGCAACCTGCACTCGGTGGCCAAGGCCCTCGAGCACGTCGGTGCCGGCAAGGTGCTGATCACCAGCGATGCGGCAGTGATCCGCGAAGCCGACCGGGTGGTTTTCCCCGGCGTCGGCGCGATTCGCGATTGCATGGCGGAGATCCGTCGCCTCGGTTTCGATTCGCTGGTGCGTGAAGTCAGTCAGGATCGTCCGTTCCTCGGCATCTGCGTCGGCATGCAAGCCTTGCTCGACAGCAGCGAAGAGAACGACGGCGTCGACTGCATCGGCCTGTTCCCGGGCGCGGTGAAGTTCTTCGGCAAAGACCTGCATGAAGACGGCGAGCACCTGAAAGTCCCGCACATGGGCTGGAACGAAGTGAAGCAGGCGGTGGATCACCCGCTGTGGCACAACATTCCGGACCTGGCGCGTTTCTACTTCGTGCACAGCTATTACATCGCCGCCGGTAACCCGCGGCAGGTGGTTGGCAGCGGTCATTACGGCGTCGATTTCGCCGCGGCGCTGGCCGAAGGTTCGCGTTTCGCCGTGCAGTTCCACCCGGAGAAGAGCCATACCCATGGCCTGCAATTGCTGCAGAACTTCGCGGCGTGGGACGGTCGCTGGTAAATGGCCGTCAAGAAATCCAAGCCGCCGATCCTGACCCTCACTCCCGAGCAGGAGAGTGAAGCCAACCGCAAGATTCAGCGGTTCATGGAGGATCGTTTCGAACTGGACCTGGGTTCGTTCGAGGCGGCGGAAATTCTTGAGCTGTTTACCCGCGAAATTGCTCCGCACTATTACAACAGGGCGATTTTCGATGTGCAGACCCACCTCAAGGAGCGGTTTGAAAGCATCGAAAGCGACCTGTGGGCGCTCGAGAAGAATTAGGGCAGCGGCAAGCTTCAAGCTGCAAGCTGCAAGAAGTACACACGCGTGCGCGCTTGCAGCTTATGGCTTGCAGCTTGCAGCTCTTTTGACGAAGGAAAAAGCATGCTGATTATTCCCGCTATCGATCTTAAAGACGGTGCCTGCGTACGTCTGCGCCAGGGCCGCATGGAAGATTCCACAGTGTTCTCCGATGACCCGGTGAGCATGGCTGCCAAGTGGGTGGAGGGCGGCTGCCGCCGTCTGCATCTGGTCGACCTGAACGGCGCTTTCGAAGGCCAGCCGGTCAACGGCGAAGTGGTGACCGCGATCGCCAAGCGCTACCCGACCCTGCCGATCCAGATCGGCGGCGGCATCCGTTCGCTGGAAACCATCGAGCACTACGTCAAGGCGGGCGTCAGCTACGTGATCATCGGCACCAAAGCGGTGAAGGATCCGGCGTTCGTCGCTGAAGCCTGCCGCGCGTTCCCGGGCAAGATCATCGTCGGTCTGGATGCCAAGGACGGTTTTGTCGCCACCGATGGCTGGGCTGAAATCAGCACCGTGCAAGTCATCGACCTGGCCAAGCAGTTTGAAGCCGACGGCGTGTCCTCGATCGTTTATACCGACATCGCCAAAGACGGCATGATGCAGGGCTGCAACGTTCCGTTCACCGCCGCGCTGGCGGCTGCCACCAAGATCCCGGTGATCGCTTCCGGCGGCATTCACAACCTGGGTGACATCAAGTCGCTGCTCGACGCCAAGGCACCGGGCATCATCGGCGCCATCACCGGCCGGGCGATCTACGAAGGCACTCTCGACGTCGCCGAAGCGCAAGCTTTCTGCGATTCGTACCAAGGCTGAGGACTGACCATGGCGCTGGCCAAACGCATCATCCCTTGCCTGGACGTGGACAACGGCCGGGTCGTCAAAGGTGTGAAGTTCGAGAACATCCGTGACGCCGGCGACCCGGTGGAAATCGCCCGTCGCTACGACGAGCAGGGTGCCGACGAGATTACCTTTCTCGACATCACCGCCAGCGTCGATGGCCGTGACACCACGCTGCACACCGTCGAGCGCATGGCCAGTCAGGTGTTCATTCCGCTGACCGTCGGCGGTGGCGTGCGGACCGTGCAGGACATCCGCAACCTGCTCAACGCCGGTGCGGACAAGGTGTCGATCAACACCGCTGCTGTGTTCAACCCGGAATTCGTCGGCGAAGCGGCGCAGCATTTCGGCTCGCAATGCATTGTCGTCGCCATCGACGCAAAGAAGGTTTCGGGCCCGGGCGAAACCCCGCGCTGGGAGATCTTCACCCACGGCGGTCGCAAACCGACCGGCCTCGACGCCGTCGAGTGGGCGAAGAAAATGGAAGGCCTGGGTGCCGGTGAAATCCTCCTGACCAGCATGGATCAGGACGGCATGAAAAACGGCTTTGACCTCGGCGTGACCCGCGCCATCAGCGATGCGCTGGGCATTCCGGTGATCGCTTCCGGCGGCGTCGGCAACCTGCAGCATCTGGCTGACGGCATTCTTGAAGGCCACGCCAGTGCAGTACTGGCGGCGAGTATTTTCCACTTCGGCGAATACACCGTTCAAGAAGCCAAGGCCTACATGGCGCACCGCGGCATCGTGATGCGCTAGCAAGCATCCCCTTTGGAGGAGTAGCTTCAAAGGGGCTGCAGGTCTGGTGAGTTAAAGCGTGTTGAGCTGGTCAACCCTTACCTCTGACCTGTCATCTGATCGGTCATACGCAACACTGCATAGTGTGGCAGGCAAATCCTTTTTGAGAAGATAGACTTCCATATACTCCGACTTTGGGCTGAATCCATCGGGGGCTTGACAGTCAGTGCTGTCGGATGGACCGACTTTGTAGGAGTACATTTTGCTTGCCCCTTCCGAAGTCACCAAAATATAAGCGGGTCTTTTTTTCAGGCTGAGATCAGGAAGCGGAACGATTTCGTCCTCAATCAGAACGATAGGCAGCGACAAGGCATTTCGTAAGAGTCCTGGCGGTAACTCTGACCTGGAAGAGTTTGTGCCAATGATGCAAAGGAAATAACGCCCGGTTCTGGAACCTATCTTGGTATTGATGATGGAGTTTTCGGCACTGATCGCGGCGGAATAGTGCAAGGGGTTTTCGCATTGTTTTGCCACGCGTACTGTCTTGTGACGATAGAACGCTGTGTCGATCGAGAACCGGTAATCCCAAGTCGGTGCTATGGCATGGCCGCTTTCCGATATCTTGATTTTCTTGTATTTGGCGGAGGTTGGCTTGTCTGTTTCTACATTGAATGTCGGATAGAGTTCGCAGTAGTTTTCAAATAGAAAGCCAGATCGGAAGCAACTTCTCAGGTGGGGTACGAGACTTCCGTAAAGATTGCCTTGGATTGCAGAGTAACCTTTTCTCGTTGGTATACAGGGTTCGTTCAGGTCGCAAGGAGCTATGGGCGGATGCTCGTTACCAGTACCCACGACACCGATGATTTCATTGGTGTAGCGATCAAGCAGCGGTGCTCCTGAGACACCTCCTTTATTACTCTTGCAACGAGTCTTGAAGTTATTACGCCACACCCAATCTCCTTCAATGATGTCCGGAGAGGATTTGAGCGTGCAGGCTGTCATTTCAAGCGTTCGATACTGTGGCGCTCCCACAACCAGAACGTCCGAATTGAGGGCGGGTGTGCCCGTGGCCAGCTTCAGAGGTTTTATCCCGTCCTCCATAAGTGTTTTCAGGCTGACATCAAGTTGGACGATGGCGATGTCGACACCTTGCATGCTGCGCCATTTCACGTTTTTCAGGTTGTAGGTTTTATGTTTTTCGACATCGTCAAAGTAATTAAAGGTCATGGTTCCTTGTATGGGTTGGTTTTGCATGATCTGGCCGTTGGACAGGTTGATGCAATGGCCAGCAGTCAGAACATAAGCCGGAGGGCGCTGGACGCCTGTTGTTTCCAGCGTATCAAGCAAGGTAGCGGTGCAAGTGGAGCCGGTCGTCAGGCGACCGATACCCTGCCAGTGATCGCGTGAGCCATCGCGGTTATCCAGGGGGATTGCAGGTAACAGACGCTTAACGCCTTCGCCATAGTCGTGACTGGCCGCGATGCAGGTGGAAAAGAAGAGTCCTAATGTGCAGAACAACAGTAATTTGATTGAATACATCGTTAACGCTCTTGGGTTTATTGGTTAAAGCACAACGGTGGTGCTGGATTACGCCAATAAACCAGGGATCAAGAGCGGCGCGGTGGTAGTTATCTACTACCCAAGGATTGGTTTTCCAGAATGGAAGACCTGATCGGTATGAAGTCATAACGCCAGTAGACAGCATGGCGTACCCAAGGCACTCTTGGGCACGCCATGGATTTCGGTAGCCCGACATGATCAAACGCCTGCTTCTCGCCCTCGCCAGTGCCTCCGTGTTGTTGATCAACACCGGCCACGCCGAGGAAAGTCCCGACACCGATCTGGTGCTCCTCACCGAAAACTTCCCGCCGTACAACATGGCGAAGAACGGCAAGAATTTCGCCCAGGACGAAAACATCAACGGCATCGCCACGGACATCGTGCGCGAGATGTTCAAGCGTGCCGGCATCACTTACAGCCTGACCCTGCGTTTCCCATGGGAGCGGGTCTACAAGCTGGCGCTGGAGAATCCCGGCTACGGTGCGTTCGTCATGGCGCGCCTGCCGGATCGCGAAAAGCTCTTCAAGTGGGTCGGCCCGATCGGCCCGGACGACTGGGTCATGCTGGCCAGGGCCGACAGCAAGATCACTCTCGAAACCCTCAATGACGCGCGCAAATACAAGATCGGCGCCTACAAGGGCGATGCGATTGCCGAGACTCTGACCAAGCAGGGTCTGAAGCCGGTGGTGGTGCTGCGCGATCAGGACAACGCCAAGAAACTCGTCAGCGGCCAGATCGACCTCTGGGCCACCGGCGATCCTGCCGGGCGTTATCTGGCGCGGCAGGATGGCGTGACCGGCCTGAAAACCGTACTGCGTTTCAACAGCGCCGAACTGTATCTGGCGCTGAACAAGGACGTGCCGGACGAAGCCGTTGCCAAGCTTCAGGCGGCGCTCGAACAGATGCGCAAGGACGGCGTGGTCGACGAGATCATGGGGCGGTATCTGTAATTTCTGGCGACTCTGGTAACTCGGGAGATTCCGGCTGTTCCGGCACTGACGGGAGTGGCACCATGGCGTCACTCGCGACTTCTGGCGGGTATTCGAGCCAGTGCAGGCTGTTTCTGTCGGAGTACCTGAAGTTGATGGCGGTTTCCGTTCGGTTGTCCCGCCAGAGATCGTAGTTACTCTGCAGTTGATACAGCGCCATCATCTTGTGTTTCGTCACGTTGGCGGCGACCGCCACGATGTCCGGCGTGGTCCATCCGATGCTCGAGGTTTCGGTGTGGGTGAAGGTTTCGCCCAGCCTTGCCGAGAACCTTATCGGCCGTTCAACCGTTGAGTCGCTCGCTGGCCAAACCCCCGGGACCTGTATTGCACTGATGCGGTTGAAAAGCCGCAGATCGCGGCGGCTCAGAACACGAGGCAACGTCCAGTGAAACAGGCTGCTCTTGTCAGTCGTATTATGGCTGGAGCCGATGAGCACATACCGGTCAGTCCTTTGCAGGTAATAGTAGGGCGATTGGCGGAATCTCTTCAGTGATGGCTGACCGTGGTCTTCCACCGCAAACCAGGGCAGCCTGGCAGTGTGGGTCGGTTGCGAGGGTTCGAGCGGTTCCGGCGCTTCGAATCCTGACAGTTCCGGAAGTTCAGGCGCTGGATTGCTCTGTACCGTAATCTGCATTCGCAATGAATAGGCTTCGGCTTCATTCTCGGGGCTGTCAGGGTTGCCGGAAGCGATGAACGTGCCTGCAGTGAAGTTGATCGCACCTGCATCGGCAACCGGAGGCGCGATGCTCCAGGCGCTGAAATACTGGCGGGAACGATCTCCCCGATCATTCCAGATCAACTCGGCGACACTGGCCTCAATCACCAGATCTTCGCGCACGCAACGTACCGAGCTCAGTAAAGGCTTTTCGTGGTTGATGGAGCACACCGTTCCCAGTGCCACATACCCCTCAGGCGCGATCGGCCGCCATAGCGTCCCCCCCGCCGGCGTCGAGGTTGCATCGCTCCAGATTTCTTCGAAATCATCCGGTGGACTGAGTGCATTTGTTTGCGCGGTTTTGCCGTTTGCGGCTGGGCCTTCGCGGACAACGGCCACGATCTTGCTGCCATTGATATTGCCGTTGCCGGAGATGGCGACGTCCCCGAGGGGGTAAAAGCCAGGCAGCGAGTCGGGGGATGGCACCGGACGCCAGAGCGCGCAGGGTGTCGAGCCCGAGCCATTGCAGTTCCAGATCCGCTGGAATTCGGTGGTGAAGTTGATCAGCAGGTTATCGACCTGGATCGACTCCATTGGCCTGTCGGCCGTGGTTTCACTGTTTTCGCTGTTCATGGTCATTCCTGATAGTGAAAGGCGACTCGTGGTCGCGACCTGTTGCAGGTCTCAATATCCGGAATTGGCCAAGGGGACGGGCGGTAACTATTTATCGGGTATGGCGGGGTGCTACCGGTAAATGCCGTTGTGGCCGTGAGCGGCTGTAGCGCGATTGCTGCGCACACTGATCATCTGCTTGATGTCGATCCACTCGATGCCCTGAGCCTTCAATTTGGGTAGTTCGCGCTCCAGCACCGCCAGTGTCTGCGGATAAGGGTGGCCGATCATCACGGCCGAACCCTGTTTGTGCGCCAGACTGATCGCTGTCTGCAATTGAGTCAGGATCGCCGCTTCTGTGCGCTCGTCATCGAGAAACACATCCCGCGAAACACTCGCCAGATCAATCTTCTGTGCCTGTTGCGCAGCGACGGTCTGGGCGCTGGTGCGGCTGTCGACGAAGAACTTGTGGCGCCGCTGCAACTCGCCCATCAACCACGCCATCGCCACCGGCTGCGCAGTCATGCGGCTGCCCATGTGGTTGTTGATGCCGGCGGTGTAGGGGACCATTTTGAACGCGGCGTTCAGGCGTTTCTCGAGTTCTTCGATGGGCAGCTCGGGATGCCAGGCGAACGGGCCGGTGGCCGGGTCCATCGGCATGTGCAGGATCACGACTTTGCCGGCGCGATGGGCTTCGCGGGCGAATTCGGTGGCGTGCGGGGTGTCGGGCATGATCGCTGTAGTCACCGGCCCGGGGAGGGCCAGCACGCGGCGATCCCGGGGCAGGTTCTGCCCCAGGTCGTCGATGATCAGCGTCAGGTAGGCTTTTTGAGGTGTTGGTCTGGCAGGTTCTGCGTGAGCAGCAACCGCCAGACAGCACAGCAGGACAAAGACGAAACGCAAAGACATCCTCAACGGCCGGACGTGATGCTCAGGCCTTTGAGCAGGCTCAGGGCCTGGGCCAGCTGGTAATCGTCATCCTGCGGCATCGCTTTGGCCTTGCCGCCGGAACCGGTCGGTTTGTCCGCGCCGCCGTTGCCGTTGCCCAGGTGACCTTGCAGGTCGGCTTCCTTGAAGTAGTCGCCGTCCGCTTCGTTGGTGATCTTGGCCTTGCGTACTTCGATGTCCGGAACAATGCCCTGGGCCTGGATCGAGCGGCCGTTCGGCGTGAAGTACAGCGCCGTGGTGATCTTCAGCGCGCGGTCGTTGTTCAGCGGCAGCACGGTCTGCACCGAGCCCTTGCCGAAACTGGTGGTGCCCATGACCACGGCGCGTTTCTGGTCCTGCAGGGCGCCGGCGACGATTTCCGAGGCCGAGGCACTGCCACCGTTGATCAGCACGACCATCGGCACCGCTTCGCTTTCGTCCTTGCCGGTGGCGGAGAAGCGCAGTTCGGAATTGGCGATCCGGCCCTTGGTGTAGACGATCAGGCCTTTGGTGATGAAGTGGTCGACCACTTCGACCGCTGCCTGCAACACGCCGCCCGGGTTGTTGCGCAGGTCAAGGATGATGCCGTTGAGCTTCTTGCCGTTGTCCTTGCGCAGCTTGGCCAGGGCTTTGGAGACCTCTTCGCCGGTCTTGACCTGGAACTGGGTGATGCGGATCAGGCCGTAGCCCGATTCCAGCAGTTGCGCCTTGACGCTCTTCACCTGGATCACGGCGCGAGCCAGGGTTACATCGAACGGCGTACCGCCGTCGCGGACCAGGGTCAGGGTGATCTTCTGGCCGATCTTGCCGCGCATCTTGTCCACGGCTTCGGTCATGGTCTGGCCACGGGTCGGCGCGCCGTTGATCTTGACGATGAAGTCGCCTGCCTGGATGCCGGCCTTCGATGCTGGCGTATCGTCGATCGGCGACACGACCTTGATGAAGCCGTCTTCGGCGCCGACTTCGATGCCCAGGCCGCCGAACTCGCCGCTGGTGCTTTCCTGCAACTCGGCAAAGTCTTCAGGGCCGAGGTAGGCGGAGTGCGGATCGAGGTTGCTGAGCATGCCCTTGATCGCGTTTTCCAGCAGGGTCTTGTCGTCCACCGGCTCGACGTAGGCCGCCTTGATCCGGTCCATGACCTCGGCAAAGGTGCGCAGCTCTTCCAGCGGCAACGGCGCCTTGCTGGTGGCGGCAGTGCCTGCCGGAGCGACAGCCGGGGCCGGTTGAGCGGCAAACGCCAGAGGCGCGCCGATCACCAGGGCGATCGTCAGGGCCAGCGAGGTAAGGCGGGACAAATGCAGCATGTCGAACGAACTCCTGAATTAGGCGGCGCGCTTATCCTTGCGCGCGGCACCATTGCGCCGGATCACTCGGGTGACCCTGCTGACGAATTGCGAAATACAGCGCTGGTGTGTCCTGACCGCCACTGTTACCCACAGTGGAGATGGACTCACCGGCTTTTACCACGTCACCCGCCGACTTGAGCAGCGTCTGGTTGTGACCGTAAAGACTCAGAAAACCGTTGCCGTGATCAAGGATCACCAGCAGCCCGGCACCGCGCAGCCAGTCGGCAAACACCACGCGCCCGCCGTGTACGGCATGCACCTGGCTGCCGGCGGAGGCGCTGATCATCACGCCGTCCCACTTGGTGCGGGCATCGTCGCCACGGGTTTCACCGAAGCGTGCCAGCAGTCGACCATCAACCGGCCATGGAAGTTTTCCCCGACTTGACGCAAAAGGGCCACCGAAGGTCTCGCCGCTGCTGGAAACCAGCGCGCCAGGTGTGGGTCTGGCTTGTTTTCGCGGGGCGTCGCTGGTGTCCGAGTCCGCATCGGCGCGGGCTTGGGCCTCACGCAAGCGCTTTTTTTCGGCTTCCTGCTGGGCGATGAGCGCTTTCTGCCGCGCTTCTTCTGCCTCACGAGCCTGGCGGGCCAGGGTTTCTTCAATGGTTTTAAGGACTTTAGACAGGTCTGCCTGATCCTGCTCGCGGGCGGCCAGTTTCTGGTCCCGGGCTTTCACGTCGTCATTGAGTTTGGCAAGGGCCTGCTGGCGCTCCTTGCGGACCTTGTCGAGCGCTTCGCGCTGAGTGTCGAGATCGCTTTGCTGCGCCAGCAACTGCGCCTGCTGCACGCCGATGTCTTTTTCGACGTTGGCCAGTTGGCGCAGGGTTTCGTTGAAGCTTTTAAGCTGCTCCAGGCGAGCCTGGCTCAGGTAGTCGTAATAGGTGAGGGTGCGGGCGAATTTCTCGGGATTCTGCTGGTTGAGCAGCAGCTTGAGGTATTCCTGGCGACCGTTCTGGTAGGCGGCGCGGGCCTGGATGGCGATCAGTCGCTGCTGTTCAGTGCGCGCGCTCTGGAGTTTTTTTTTCTCCGCATCGAGCCGCTGCAGCTCGGATTCGCTCTTCTTCAGCTCTTTCTGCAGGGCTTCGACCTGTTTCTCGAGCTTGCCCATCTCGGTTTCGGTGCCCTTGAGCTCCTTTTGCACGCCGGATTTTTCTTCCTGGAGCTTGCCCAGCAGTTTTTTCAGCTCGGCGATGTCCTGGCGCGTGGCGTCCAGTTGCTGTTGGGTTTGCGCGCGCTCATCCGCGAAGGCCGGTTGGAGCAGGCATGTCAGAGCGAGGGCGATCAGGACGCGAAGCATAGAGGCGGGCGGCACCAGGGTAAGGGACGGCCTAGTATGCCCGCCCGACGCGGCAAAAAAAACGCCTCAAAGCCAACTGCTTTGAGGCGTTCGTCATAAAAAGCCGTTTCAGGCTGATTACAGGGCGTTTTTGATATCAGACCAGAATCGAAGTGCCAGTCATTTCCGCCGGTTTTTCCAGACCCAGCAGTTTCAGCATGGTCGGCGCCACGTCCGCCAGCACGCCACCTTCGCGGACTTTCAGGTCACGCTTGCCGACATAGATGAACGGCACCGGCTCGGTGGTGTGCGCGGTGTGGGCTTGCCCGGTGGATTCGTCGGCCATCTGCTCGACGTTGCCGTGGTCGGCGGTGATCAGCGCTTCGCCGCCGACTTTTTCCAGTGCTTCGACGATGCGACCCACGCAGGTGTCCAGGCACTCCACGGCTTTCACCGCGGCTTCGAACACGCCGCTATGGCCGACCATGTCGCCGTTGGCGTAGTTGACCACGATCACGTCGTAGCGCTGGTTCTCGATGGCCTCGACGATGCGGTCGGTGACTTCCGGCGCGCTCATTTCCGGCTGCAAGTCATAGGTGGCGACTTTCGGCGACGGGATCAGGATGCGCTCTTCGCCCGGGAACGGCTCTTCACGACCGCCGGAGAAGAAGAAGGTCACGTGGGCGTATTTCTCGGTTTCGGCGATGCGCAGCTGGGTCTTGCCGTTTTTCGCCAGATAGTCGCCGAGCACGTTTTCCAGGCTGCCCGGGGCAAAGGCGGCGGGGGCCGGGATGCTGGCGGCATATTGGGTCAGGCCCACGTACTGCACTTGCGGCTGGCGCGCGCGCTCGAATTCCTTGAAACCGTCTTCGACAAACACGCGGCTCAGCTCGCGGGCGCGGTCGGCTCGGAAGTTCATGAACACCACGGCGTCGCCGTCTTCGACCTTCACCGGCTCACCGATGCTGGTGGCTTTGACGAATTCGTCGCTCTCGCCACGGGCGTAAGCGGCTTCCAGACCTTCCTGGGCGGTGGCAGCGTTGAATTCGCCATTGCCATCAACGATCAGGTTGTAGGCCTGGGACACGCGATCCCAACGGTTGTCGCGATCCATGGCGTAGTAGCGGCCGATCAGGCTGGCGATGCGGCCCTTGCCGAGCGCCTGGAAGGTCGCGTCGAGCAGTTCGATCGACGAAGCGGCGCTTTTCGGCGGGGTGTCGCGGCCATCGAGGAAGGCGTGCAGGTAGATTTTTTCGGCGCCGCGCTTGAAGGCCAGTTCGGCCATGGCGATCAGGTGATCCTGGTGGCTGTGGACGCCGCCGTCCGACAGCAGGCCCATGAAATGCACGGCCTTGCCGGCGGCCACGGCCTTGTCCACGGCGGCGCAGATGGTCGGGTTCTCGAAGAACTCACCGTCGCGGATCGCTTTGGTCACACGCGTGAAGTCCTGATACACCACGCGCCCGGCGCCCAGGTTCATGTGGCCGACTTCGGAGTTGCCCATCTGGCCGTCCGGCAGACCGACGTCCATGCCGCTGCCCGAGATCAAGCCGTTCGGCACGGTGGCCCACAGGCGATCCAGCACAGGCTTTTTGGCCGCATAGACGGCGTTGGATTCGGGGCTGTCGCTGTGACCGAAGCCGTCGAGAATCATCAGGACCAAAGGTTTAGGCGTGGTAGTCATGGAATCCACTCGTGGCTAATAAGAAGAGGGCGATGGAAAAGGGAGTTGGAGTTTAAAGCGAAGTTCCGGCGGCGTCACCGCCGGACGGGGTTTGGCCGACCATAGTGGCTGTGTATACTGGCCGACATTTTAACGCCCTGGAACCTCCTTCGATGGTTGCTCACCTGATTGAATTTGCCACTAACCACTACATTCTTGTCGGTATCTTCGTCGTACTGCTGGCTTTGCTGCTGGCGCATACGGTGCAGGGCGGCGGTAAAAGCCTGAGCACGGGCGAGCTGACCGCACTGGTCAACAAGGAAGCCGGCGTGGTGGTGGACATCCGTCCGAGCAAGGACTACGCCGCCGGTCACATTGTTGGCGCGGTGAACATTCCCCAGGACAAACTGGCTGCCCGCATCGGCGAGCTGGAAAAACACAAGGCCAAGACCATCATTCTGGTCGACGCCCTGGGCCAGACCGCCGGCACCCACGCCCGCGAACTGATGAAGGCCGGCTTCACCGCCGCCAAGCTGTCCGGCGGGATTTCCAGCTGGAAAGGCGACAACCTGCCGTTGGTGAAGTGACATGAGCGACGTCATCGTCTACTCCAGCGATTACTGCCCTTACTGCTCGCGCGCCAAGTACCTGCTCGCGAACAAAGGCGTGGCCTTCGAAGAGATCAAGGTCGATGGCAAGCCGCAGGTGCGCGCCGCCATGGCCCAGAAGGCCGGACGCACGTCCGTGCCGCAGATCTGGATCGGCGATACCCACGTCGGCGGATGTGATGATTTGTATGCCCTGGAGCGCGCCGGCAAGCTCGACGCGCTGCTCAAGGCCTGAACTGCTGCACCTGCAAACCAAGAACCCTAAAAGACCCAAGATCAGAAAGGATCTGAGATGACTGACCAACAGAACACTGCAGCCAGCGAAGAAGAAACCGCACCGCAATTCTCCTTGCAGCGCATCTACGTACGCGACCTGTCCTTCGAAGCCCCGAAAAGCCCGGCGATTTTCCGCCAGCAGTGGGATCCGGCGGTCGCTCTGGATCTGAACACCCGCCAGAAAGCCTTGGAAGGTGATTTCTACGAAGTCGTGCTGACCCTGTCCGTCACCGTGAAAAACGGTGAAGAAGTGGCCTTCATCGCTGAAGTGCAGCAGGCTGGCATCTTCCTGATCAAGAACCTGGACGCGGCTTCGATGAGCCACACCCTGGGTGCGTTCTGCCCGAACATCCTGTTCCCGTACGCTCGCGAAACCCTGGACAGCCTGGTGACCCGCGGTTCGTTCCCGGCCCTGATGCTGGCCCCGGTGAACTTCGACGCCCTGTACGCGCAAGAGCTGCAGCGCATGCAGGAATCCGGCGAGACCCCGACCGTTCAGTAAGCGGTCGATGCAACAACGAAAAAAAGCGCCGTTACAGGCGCTTTTTTCTTGGGCGATCGAGTGGCATTACTTGAAGTCGTTCTGCCGCCACGCTTCGTACACGGCCACTGCTACGGTGTTGGACAGGTTCAGGCTGCGGCAGCCTTCGCGCATCGGCAGGCGCAGGCGCTGTTCGCCGGGCAGGGCGTCGAGCACTTCCGGCGGCAGGCCACGGCTTTCCGGGCCGAAGATGAACGCATCGCCGGGGACGAACGCGGCATCGTGAAACGGCCGCGAGCCCTTGGTGGTGAAGGCGAACAGCCGTGGATGACCGAGGCTTTCCAGGCAGCTGGCGAGGTCGGCATGGCGCTGCAAAGTGGCATACTCGTGGTAGTCGAGACCGGCGCGGCGCAGGCGCTTGTCGTCCATCTCGAAGCCCAGCGGTTCGATCAAATGCAGGTGGCAGCCGCTGTTGGCGCACAGCCTGATAACGTTACCGGTGTTCGGCGGAATTTCCGGTTGAAAAAGGATGACGTGAAACATGCACGGCTCCGAAGGTAAAGATGACGCGCATTCTACGCCGCAAGCGGATCCGCGTTCGAAACTATTCCCGCGGGTGATGGCATCGCTGGCGATCGTCGGTGTGATGGTCGGGATGATGATCGGTCGTTTGACCACGCCTGACCCGACCGTCTTGCAGCAGGTCGAGGTGATCGATGGCGGTCTTGCGGTCTGGTTCAACAACGAGCCGAAGCTGCATGGCGAGATCGTCGATGGCAGCATCGCGCTGCTGTTCGAGGCCGAAGGCCAGGCGCAGAAAGGCCAGCTCAAGTTCAACGGCAAGGACGTGAACTGGCGGACGCGGTTGAGTGACGGGGGATTGTTGCTGACGCTGGTGGCGGCGCGGCCGCTGCAGGGCGACTGGGCCGGCCAGGCGATCGATGACCGCTGGCGGCTGGAGATCCATCTCCGGGAGCAATAAAAGAGGGAATCCCCGGCCTGCCTGTACCAAGGTTCCCGAAACGGGCGGGCTCATCGCATCGCGTTCTGAGCCGGTGTAAAGAAGGAACCCCTGACCTGCCTGTATCAAGGGCCCCAAAAGGGTGGACTCATCGAGTCCTGTGTAAAGAGGGGAATCCCCGGCCTGCCTGTACCAAGGCCCCCGAAAGGGTGGGTGAATCGAATCACCTGTAGGAGTTATTGCAGGGGGCGTGCCAGGTTTTCGCGTTTTGAAACAAAAAAGCCCGGCACAACGACGAAGGCCCCGTAATACGGGGCCTTCGTCTTTTCACAGGATGGGATTTTCAGCGGTTTACAGTGCAAGCCTGAGCCAGTGGCTGTGCCCGATTAAGGGTCACGGTGCCTTGCGGCGGTGCAGGCTGGCGCTGAATCTCAGCCTTCATCGCCCTCATCGTCATCCCCGCCATCGACCTTCATGCCGAGCTCCTTGATCTTGCGGGTCAAGGTGTTGCGGCCCCAGCCCAGCAGCACCGCAGCGTCACGACGACGCCCGGCAGTGTGCTTCAGTGCTGTCTCGATCATGATCCGCTCGAACGCCGGTACCGCGCTGTCGAGCAGGCTCGACTGACCGCGCGCCAGGGCCTGATCGGCCCACTGACGCAGCGCCTGTTCCCAGTTGGTCACTGGCGCCGAGTCCTGCGGCAGGCTCAGCAGTTCCGGCGGCAGGTCGCTGATGTGCACCTCGCGCCCGGACGCCATCACGGTGATCCAGCGGCAGGTATTTTCCAGCTGGCGCACGTTGCCCGGCCACGGCAGATTCTTCAGGTATTCCTCGGTCTCGCTTTTCAGCAGCTTCGGCTCCACCGCCAGTTCTTGCGCGGCGCGGCTGAGGAAGTGCTTGGCCAGGGTCGGGATGTCTTCGCGACGGTCCGACAGGCGCGGAATATGTATACGGATCACGTTGAGGCGGTGGAACAAGTCCTCACGGAATTTCCCGGCGTGAACCAGGGTTTCCAGATTCTGGTGCGTTGCGGCGATGATCCGCACATCGACTTTGACCGGCACGTGCCCGCCAACGCGATAGAACTCGCCATCGGCCAGCACCCGCAGCAGTCGGGTCTGGGTGTCCGCCGGCATGTCGCCAATTTCATCGAGGAACAGCGTGCCGCCGTCGGCCTGCTCGAAACGGCCGCGACGCAGGTTGGCCGCGCCGGTGAACGCGCCTTTCTCGTGGCCGAACAGCTCGGATTCCATCAGGTCTTTCGGGATCGCCGCCATGTTCAGCGCGATGAACGGCGAGGCCGCGCGCGGGCTGTGGCGGTGCAGGGCGTGAGCCACCAATTCTTTACCGGTGCCGGATTCGCCGTTGATCAGCACGGTGATGTTGGAGTGGCTCAAGCGCCCGATGGCGCGAAACACTTCCTGCATCGCCGGCGCTTCGCCGATGATTTCCGGGGTGCGAGTCAGGGTCGGGGCGACTTCCAGGCCCTGTTGTTCCTGAGCATGCTGATTTGCGCGTTTGACCAGCGAAACCGCCTCGTCAACGTCGAACGGCTTGGGCAGGTACTCGAACGCGCCGCCCTGGTAGGAGGCGACAGCGCTATCCAGATCGGAGTGAGCGGTCATGATGATCACCGGCAGCCGCGGGTGCTGCTCGCGGATCCGCGCCAGCAGGTCCAGGCCGCTGGCGCCGGGCATGCGGATGTCGGAGATGATCACGTCCGGCTGCTGGCGCGCGAGGCGGCTCATCACACCATCGGCGCTGTCGAAGCTCTGGGTGGTCATGCCTTCCTGTTGCAGGGCTTTTTCCAGAACCCAACGGATAGAACGGTCGTCATCGACGATCCACACGGTTTCACTACGGCTCATGTCGATGTGGCTCCTTGTTCCAGTGGCAGAAAGATCGAGAACGTGGTGTGGCCTGGATGGCTGTCACACTCGATCAGGCCCTGGTGCTGGCTGATGATGTTCTGGGTGATGGCCAGGCCCAGCCCGGTACCGTCCGGACGGCCGCTGACCATGGGAAAGAAGATGGTTTCCTGCAGTTCCGCCGGAATGCCCGGACCGTTGTCGATGATCTCGATCTTGGTCACCAAGCGATGACGGACGTGGCCGATGGTGAACTGGCGCATGGCGCGGGTGCGCAGGCTGATGCGGCCCAGGCGCAGCTCGTTCTGGCTGCTGATGGCCTGCATCGCGTTGCGCACGATGTTCAACACCGCCTGAATCATTTGTTCGCGGTCGATCAGGACGTCGGGAATGCTTGGGTCGTAATCGCGCACCAGCGTGATGCAGCCCTGGCTTTCGGCCTCGACCAGTTGACAGACGCGCTCCAGCACTTCGTGGACGTTGCACAGGGCCAGCGATGGCAGTTTGTTCGAGCCGAGCATGCGGTCGACCAGATTGCGCAGGCGGTCGGCCTCTTCGATGATCACGTTGGTGTAGTCGCGCAGGCTGTCTTCCGGCAGCTCCCGGGCCAGCAGTTGTGCGGCACCGCGGATGCCGCCGAGCGGGTTCTTGATCTCGTGGGCCAAGCCGCGCACCAGCATCTTGCTGGTTTCCTGCTTCGACAACTGGGCCTCTTCCTTGGTGATCCGCAACAGGCGGTCACGAGGATGGACTTCCAGCAAAAGCAGGGTCGCGCCGTTGCTGAGGATTGGCGTCACCGCGTAATCCACGGTCAGGGTCTGGCCGGTGAGGGCGGTGAGCATCGCTTCGCGCTTGGTGAACGGGTGCGCCTGCTCCACCGCCTGGCGCAACGAGTTGAGCGCTTCGGTGGACTCGGTGAACAGCTCACTGATGAACTGCCCATGGCTGCGCTGGCCGCTGATGGCCAGCAGCATCTCCGCCGCCGGGTTCATGTACTCGAGGCGCAATTCGCTGTCGAGCAGGATGGTGGCGGTGGTCAGGTTGTCGAGTAGCAAGCGATGCAGTGCGTCACTGATGGTCATGAGGACCTCTTTTGGAGCATGGCGCGCGCAGGGATACAGCGCTGATGCGAGGAAAATGCAAAAACCAAACCAAGGCTCCGAAAAGAAGCGTTCAACCCCTGAAACGGGCGTTTGACGCTCGTTTGCGTGGCAGTCAAACCGCTCTGGCGGGTACTTTCGAACCAAAATGGGTTGGAATGTGAGAACGGTGCAGTGTATTGCACCAATATAGTGCGCAAAGCTGAACGACGTCAGAAGAAACGCAGGAAAGGATTTTTCGGTTCGGCGGGTTTGTCTTTCAGCGGGCATTCCGGGCGCACGCCATAGTCGGCGCTGACGCACGGTTTGACCTGACGTTTCTGCACCAGGGAAATGCGCTGCATGTGGAACGGCTGGTTGGCGGTTTTCTCCACGGTTCGGCCCTGGGCATCGAGGATCTCCACCGACAGGTTGTGGCTGCCGCGATCAATGTTGCTCAGCGGGAACACCGGGCTCAGACCGGGTTCGCCGACGGCCTGACCATCCAGCAGCAGGCGATACAGGTGACCTCTTTGCAGGCCCGGTTCGCTGGTGACGCTGACGATCAGCTCACCGGCGCTGCTGCGAATGGTCGCATCAGGCTCGGGGATCAGCACGCGCAGCATGTCGTAGTGGAACAGTGGCGGCTCTGCTGATTTCTTCGACGGTGTGACCGGTGCAGCGGCGGTCGGATTCGAGGCCATGCGATTGCTGGTGGCCAGCGGCACACGCTTGGCGTTGCCGTGCGGTTGGTCCGTATAGACACGATTGCCCTGGGCGTCGATGTAAGTGAACACCTCGGCCGATGCGCCAAACGCGATCAGAAACAGGCACAGGGCAATCAATCCCTGCGTCATGGCTTGTGCACCCGCTGCACGGTGAACACCACCGCAGGACTCTGCTGAATGATCGCCTCGCCGTTGATCACCTGCACCGCCAGCCGATGCTCGCCCCGGTCAACGTTTACCAGTTGCAGGATCGGCACGTTGCTCGGCTGGCCATAAGGCGCGTCGTCCAGCAGCAGACGCAATTGATGCGGCGGTTGCAGGCGCGGCTTGATCAGCACGCTGACCGTGAACGTGCCGTTGTTGGCGCGCAGGGCCTCCTCGGTGGGCAGGCCGGTCAGCTCCAGCACTTCATAGGCATTGCGCGCAGGCTCGCGACTGGGCGTGTCTGAAGAGGGCGCACTCGGTGCCTGCGGCTGCACGCTGTTGAGCGGCGGCAACTCCACCGGCTGCGCCTGCACACCATCCGGCGCGTGATCGCTGTACACCGTGTTGCCGCTGGCGTCGGTGTACTTGTAGATCTGCGCGGCGGCGGGCAGGGCGATCAGCAGCAGGAAGAAAAAACCACGACCCATGGATTCGACCGATCAACAATGAAATTGGCTTGCAGCATAGGCCAGGGGCGGCGGTAAGCCCAATCGGGACAATATCCGCTCACACAAACCGTTCAGGATTTATTGTGCGGCGCCAGGCGTAACGGCATTCTCGCGGGCGCCGGACAGGACGCCTGCCTTGTAGTGCTCGATCAGGACCGGCGCACCCTTGGTGTCGACTTCGCGCAACTCGCCTTCCTTTACGTCGTCAACAAAGTTGACGTTGAGGATGTGGCCATTGTCGAGCCTGGTCACCCAGAGGCCTTGGCGTTTGTCATCGCGATATTCACCGCGCTCGGTAGTGCCACGGACAGTCAATTCGCTGAGGCCGTTGAGTTGGCCGTGGGCATAGGTCTGGAATCCGGTGGCGACCCATTCCATGTCGTCGTGGTTGAGAAGCTGCCAACGACCCTCGCGCAAATCATTGTGGAATTCGCCCTCCAACGTTTGCCCATCCTGGTACAGCGTCCACTGGCCCTCTCGTTTGCCCTCTACGAAATTGCCGGACTCCGAATATTTCTCGTCTTTGGAAGAAGACCACGGGCCGATCCGCACACCCTGCGTGTAGGCACCTTGGGCCGAGAGCGAGCCGGAATCATAAGACACCGATTGGCCGTCTTCGCTGCCGGTGAATTTAGCCGGTTCGGTTTCCCAGGCAATACGCCTCACCCGATAGTTGTAGAGCGTGCGCTTGCCCTCGGCGAGCGTCTCGTCGAGCCATCGCCAGAAAGTAACGGTAAGGAACCGGCCGTTTTTTTCCTGATAGGTCTTCTTGAAGAAGTAAGGTTCGTCATCTGGCGTCGGGTCGCTCAGTGGGTCGTAGTACTGGCCGTAAAAGCTCACCAGTTTTCCTTGGCTGAAATCGAGCTGGTCGAATTCCGGTATGCCGGACGCTTCAAGGAAGAGGCTGTAGTTGAGCGGGGTGATTTGGCTCAGAGCCTTCTTGATGGTCAGGGCGTCGAGGTGTTTGCGACCTTCGGCGATGCGGTCCAGCGCCAGCTGCAATCGCGTGACGCGGCTGTAGAGGTGGTCGTTGGCGTTGTATTTGTAGGCGTAGATTTTGTAGCGGTCGTTTTGCCGAAAAAGCACGAAGCGGGTCGGATCTTCACTGTCGAGCGACATGAGAAAAACCGACTCGATGCTCGCCTGGCCGAAGTCATCAAGCAATTGCGGACGTTCGCCCGGCGTGTCGCAACGGCAGTAATAGCCTTTGACGCCGTTCGTTTCCTTGATGAACGCCAGAGTCATCGAGCTCTCCTGCAAGCCCTGGATCAGCGGGTGAGCCAGCGGCTTGTTTTCATAGAACTCGGCTGCGCCGACTGTCGAGCAGGTGAGGCCGGCCATCAGGGCGATAGCCCGTAACCACTTCATGCGAATCCCTTCGTCAAGGCGCCGGTCATGGCGCGAAAGCGGCGGATTATCCACGGATGAGCGGGCACAAAAAAGGCCTCCCGAAGGAGGCCTCTTTTTGTCACGCCGCGTAGCGCGGCGCTACCGGATCAGCAGCTGTAGTACAGCTCATATTCCAGTGGGTGCACGAAGGTGCGGACCTTGATTTCTTCTTCGGATTTCAGCGCGATGTAAGCGTCGATGAAGTCGTCGGAGAACACGCCGCCCTTGGTCAGGAACGCGCGGCCCTTGTCCAGCTCTTCCAGGGCTTCTTTCAGGCTGCCGCAAACTTGCGGGATCTCTTTCGCCTCTTCAGGCGGCAGGTCGTACAGGTTCTTGTCGGCAGCATCGCCTGGGTGGATCTTGTTCTGGATACCGTCCAGACCGGCCATCAGCAGTGCTGCGAAAGCCAGGTACGGGTTGGCAGCCGGATCCGGGAAACGGGCTTCGATACGACGGCCTTTAGGGCTGTTGACGTAAGGAATACGGATCGAGGCGGAACGGTTGCGAGCCGAGTAGGCCAGCATTACCGGAGCTTCGAAGCCTGGCACCAGACGCTTGTACGAGTTGGTGGCCGGGTTGGTGAAGCCGTTCAGGGCCTTACCGTGCTTGATGATGCCGCCGATGAAGTACAGGGCGGTGTCGGACAGGCCGGCATAACCTTCACCCGCGAAGGTGTTCTTGCCATCTTTGGAGATGGACATGTGAACGTGCATGCCCGAACCGTTGTCGCCGTACAGCGGCTTCGGCATGAAGGTCGCGGTGCGGCCGTAGGCGTCGGCAACGTTGTGCACAACGTACTTCAGGGTCTGGGTTTCGTCGGCTTTCTTCACCAGGGTGTTGAACTTGACGCCGATTTCGTTCTGGCCGGCAGTTGCCACTTCGTGGTGGTGAACTTCAACGGTCAGGCCCATTTCTTCCAGTGCGTTGCACATGGAGGTACGGATTTCGTGGTCGTGGTCGAACGGCGGAACCGGGAAGTAGCCGCCTTTCACGCCTGGACGGTGGCCTTTGTTGCCGCCTTCCACGTCCTGGTCGGACATCCACGAGCCTTGCTCGGAGTAGATCTTGAACATCGAACCGGAGATGTCGGACTTGAACTTCACTTCGTCGAAGATGAAGAACTCTGGCTCTGGACCGGCGAATACGGTGTCACCGATACCGGTGGTCTTCAGGTATTCCTCGGCGCGGCGGGCGATGGCGCGCGGGTCGCGATCGTAACCTTGCATGGTCGAAGGTTCGATGATGTCGCAGACCAGAATCAGGGTCGGCTCTTCGGTGAACGGGTCCAGAACGGCGGTTTCGTCGTCCGGCAGCAGGATCATGTCGGAGGCTTCGATGCCTTTCCAGCCAGCGATGGAGGAACCGTCGAACATCTTGCCAACTTCGAAGAAGTCGTCTTCCAGCGCATCGCGAGCCGGCATGGTCACGTGGTGCTGAGTGCCTTTGGTGTCCGTGAAGCGCAGATCAATCCACTTGACGTCATGATCTTTGATGAGTTGAACCGACTTCGACATAGTGTCCTCCGGGTGAATTAGGGCGGGTAGTGGATGCCCTTAATAGTGGTGATGCCGGCGCGAATACTCTGCCAAGGCAACCTGCCTCACAAGGGAGCAAATTGCATGCCAGTGCCCCAGCATGGGTTTTTTGCCCCAAATTCACGCTTCTAAAGGTCGAAAGCGCCTTAAAGGCGAAAATCTCGCCCTTTAATGTAGCGCTCAAATCGAAAAATGACCCGTTTTGGTGCGCGCAAAACCTTCTGCACATTAACTGGTTAAACCTTGAGCAATTTCCGCTATAATCCGCGCCCCCCTTTTTCGGCTGGCCCTGCGCGCGCTGTTTTCATGAAACTAATCGTAAAAGTCTTCCCCGAGATCACCATCAAAAGCCGACCTGTCCGGACGAAATTCATCCGCCAGCTGGCCAAGAACATCCGCACCGTGCTCCGCGACCTGGACCCGGCCGTGGTGGTGAACGGTGTGTGGGACAATCTCGAGCTGGAAACCCGCGTCACCGACCCCAAGGCCCTGAAAGAGATGGGCGAACGCCTGACCTGCATGCCGGGCATCGCGCATTTTCTGCAGATCGACGAGTACCCGCTGGGCGACTTCGACGACATCACCGAGAAGTGCAAGCAGCACTACGGCGATGCGCTGGCCGGGAAGATTTTTTCGGTGCGCTGCAAGCGTGCGGGCAAGCATGCGTTCAGCTCGATGGACGTCGAAAAATACGTCGGCAGCAAGCTGCGCCGTGAGTGCGGCGCTGCCGGAATCGACCTGAAACAGCCGGAAATCGAAGTCCGCATCGAAGTTCGCGACAAACGGTTGTTCGTGATCCACAGCCAGCACAATGGCATCGGCGGCTACCCGCTCGGTGCGCTGGAGCAGACGCTGGTATTGATGTCCGGCGGTTTTGACTCGACGGTTGCCGCGTACCAGATCCTTCGTCGGGGTCTGATGACGCACTTCTGCTTCTTCAACCTGGGCGGTCGTGCCCACGAATTGGGCGTAATGGAAGTCGCGCATTTCATCTGGAAGAAGTACGGCAGCTCGCAACGCGTGCTATTTGTCAGTGTTCCGTTCGAAGAAGTCTTGGGCGAAATTCTCGGCAAGGTCGACGACAGTCATATGGGCGTCGTATTGAAGCGTATGATGTTGCGCGCGGCGTCGAACATTGCCGAACGCCTGCACATCGATGCGCTGGTCACCGGTGAAGCGATTTCCCAGGTGTCGAGCCAGACGCTGCCGAACCTGTCGGTCATCGATTGCGTCACCGACAAGCTGGTGCTGCGACCGCTGATCGTCGCCCACAAGCAGGACATCATCGACACGGCCGACCAGATCGGTACCGGTGATTTCGCCCGGCACATGCCGGAATACTGCGGCGTCATCTCGGTCAACCCGAAGACCGCCGCCAAGCGTGGCCGGGTCGAGCACGAAGAGCAGGAATTCGACATGGCGGTGCTCGAGCGTGCGCTCGCAAACGCCAGACTGGTGCCGATCGATCGGGTGATCGACGAATTGGGCCAGGATTTGCAGATCGAAGAAGTCAGCGAAGCGCTGGCCGGTCAGATCGTCATCGACATCCGCCACCCGGATGCCGCCGAGGATGACCCGCTGGAACTCGCCGGCATAGAGGTACAGACGATGCCGTTCTACGCAGTGAACGCTCGTTTCAAGGAACTGGACCCTACTCGCCAGTACCTGCTGTATTGCGACAAAGGCGTGATGAGTCGCCTGCATGCCCACCATTTGCTCAGTGAGGGGCATGCCAATGTGCGCGTTTATCGACCGAGCTAAGTGCCCGGGGCTGTTTGCCTGTGGCCTGCGTCACCGGCCCCCCGACACCGCCGTCAAGCTGTAACGGCCATGCCGGACACTACTGTCAATCGCTGCCAAGACTTGTCAGCAAACCGAATCCTCTGATCGAGATACACAAGTGATCGAAAATCTACGCAACATCGCCATCATTGCCCACGTTGACCATGGTAAGACCACCCTGGTAGACAAACTCCTGCGTCAATCCGGCACTCTGGAGCGCAACGAGCTCAACGACGAGCGCGTGATGGACTCCAACGACCAGGAAAAAGAGCGCGGCATTACCATTCTGGCGAAAAACACCGCCATCAACTGGAACGGCTACCACATCAACATCGTGGACACCCCGGGCCACGCCGACTTCGGCGGCGAAGTCGAGCGCGTAATGTCCATGGTTGACTCCGTGCTGCTGCTGGTCGACGCCCAGGACGGCCCTATGCCGCAAACCCGTTTCGTGACCAAGAAGGCTTTCGAAGCCGGCCTGCGTCCAATCGTGGTCATCAACAAGGTTGACCGTCCGGGCGCGCGTCCTGACTGGGTTCTGGACCAGATCTTCGATCTGTTCGACAACCTGGGCGCTACCGAAGAACAACTGGACTTCCAGGTTGTTTACGCTTCTGCCCTGAACGGCATCGCCGGTCTGGACCACACCGCCATGGGCGAAGACATGACCGCGCTGTACCAGGCGGTAGTCGACCACGTTCCGCCTCCGGCTGTTGACCGTGACGGTCCGTTCCAGATGCAGATCTCCGCTCTGGACTACAACAGCTTCCTGGGTGTTATCGGTGTTGGCCGTATCGCTCGTGGTCGCGTCAAGCCGAACACTCCGGTTGTTGCTATCAGCGCCGACGGCAAGCGCCGCAACGGTCGTATCCTGAAGCTGATGGGTCACCACGGTCTGCACCGCGTTGACGTTGAAGAAGCAGCAGCCGGCGACATCGTCTGCATCAGCGGTTTCGACGAGCTGTTCATCTCCGACACCCTGTGCGACATCAACAACGTCGAGGCGATGAAGCCTCTGACCGTTGACGAGCCAACCGTTTCCATGACCTTCCAGGTAAACGACTCGCCATTCTGCGGTAAAGAAGGCAAGTTCGTGACCTCCCGTAACATCAAGGATCGTCTGGACAAAGAGCTGCTGTACAACGTTGCACTGCGCGTTGAAGAAGGCGACTCGGCTGACAAGTTCAAGGTATCCGGCCGTGGTGAGCTGCACCTCTCGGTACTGATCGAAACCATGCGTCGCGAAGGCTTCGAGCTGGCGCTGGGCCGTCCTGAAGTGATCATCCGTGAAGTTGACGGCGTGAAGCAGGAACCGTTCGAAAACGTAACCATCGACATCCCTGAAGAATCCCAGGGCAAGGTCATGGAAGAAATGGGTCTGCGTAAAGGCGACCTGAGCAACATGGTGCCGGATGGCAAAGGCCGTGTTCGTCTGGAATACAACATCCCTGCTCGCGGTCTGATCGGTTTCCGTAACCAGTTCCTGACCCTGACCAACGGTGCTGGCATCCTGACCTCGATCTTCGACCGTTACGCTCCAGTGAAGTCGGGCCACATGTCCGGCCGTCAGAACGGCGTTCTGGTTTCGGTTGAAACCGGCAAGGCACTGACCTACTCCCTGGAAACCCTGCAGGCTCGTGGCAAGCTGTTCGTAGAACACGGCCAGGAGATCTACAACGGTCAGATCGTTGGTCAGAACTCCCGCGACAACGACCTGGGTGTGAACCCGACCAAAGGCAAGAAGCTCGACAACATGCGTGCTTCGGGTAAAGACGAAACCATCGCTCTGGTCCCACCTGTTCGCTTCACCCTGGAACAGGCTCTGGAATACATCCAGGAAGACGAGCTGTGCGAAGTTACGCCTAAGTCCATCCGTCTTCGCAAGAAGATCCTGGACGAAAGCGAGCGTACCCGCGCTGCCAAGAAAGCCAAGGCGTAATTTAGCCCAGGCTTGAAAAAACGCCCCCGGTCGAGAGACCGGGGGCGTTTTTGTTTGTCCGGGATTTATGCGGTGTTTGTGCGGGCCCCATCGCTGGCAAGCCAGCTCCCACAGGGTTTTGGGGGGAACACAAGTTACTTGATCACCAGTAACCTTTGTGGGAGCTGGCTTGCCAGCGAAGGCGGCCGATCAGCCGCCGAACATCTCAGGGCAGATCAGAACTTCTCGATCGACCGCGAATTCTGCACCCGTTCCACTTCCTTCGGCTTGTACGCGCAATAGCCAGGGCGCGGGCCGATCTTCGGGTGGTTGCGGCAGGTGTCCGGGCGCTTGTCATAAATGGTGCACAGGCGGCTCTTACGATCCAGGTAGTAGCAATCGTTGTTGCTCATGCGCTGCAGGGTGAAGATCCCCGACTTCTGATTGAAGCGCTCGACCAGACCTTCCTTTTGCAGACGCTTGGCGATGTTCTTCGGCGGGTCGCCCAGTTCGAACTCGTCGACCACACCGATGCGCACCAGATCCTTGATCTTGACCTCGACCGGCAGCGTGCAGCAGCTGGAAACGCACGAGCCGCACATCGGGGCCGAATATTTGGCCCAGGTATCGAGACGGTCGATCTCGGCTGCGGCGATCAGGTTGGGCTTCATCATCGGTGTTTACCAGGCGTGTGCGTCAGGGCGCGCGATCATACCGGGACTGGTGGATTTTTGAACAACCTTTCGCCAGATTTTTTCTTCATGCGCGCACATCGTCCGACAATTCGGCACGGCCCCTGCATTCATTGAGGCATTCGCCAGAGTATTGCCGGTCGATCTCACACTCTCGGTAAAAACTGCCGAACCAGAGCCCTTACCGTCGGTCAGACCGTCTAGGCTCTGACAACTCCCCGCTCGCTCGAGGTCCTATCGATGACTCAAGAACCACTAGTTCGCGAAGCAGAGGTGGCCGCATTCCGCGACGCCGTCCTGACCAAACTCACCTACGCGGTGGGCAAAGACCCGGATCACGCCTTCGACCATGACTGGTTCGAAGCCATCGCCCTGGCGGCGCGCGATCACATGGTCGAGCACTGGATGGACCATACCCGGCAGATCTACCGCAAAGGCCAGAAGCGGGTGTATTACCTCTCGCTGGAATTTCTCATCGGCCGTTTGCTCTACGACAGCCTGAGCAACCTCGGTTTGCTGGACGTCGCCCGTGAAGCCTTGACCGAGCTGGGCGTCGATCTGGAGCGCATCCGTATCCTGGAGCCGGATGCGGCGCTGGGCAACGGTGGCCTCGGACGATTGGCGGCGTGCTTCATGGAAAGCATGTCGACCCTCGGTATCGCTGGCCACGGCTACGGCATTCGTTATGAGCACGGGTTGTTCCGTCAGGCGATTGTCGACGGTTGGCAACAGGAACAGACCGAGCACTGGCTGGATTTCGGCAACCCCTGGGAGTTCGAGCGGCCAGAGGTGGTCTATCCGATCGGCTTTGGCGGCAGCGTCGAGACCGTCACCGACGCCAGCGGCAAGTCCCGGCAAGTCTGGCACCCGGCGGAAACCGTCCGGGCGATTGCCTACGACACCCCGGTGGTCGGCTGGCGCGGGGCGAGCGTCAACACCTTGCGCCTGTGGCGGGCGCGGGCGATGGAGGACCTGCATCTGGAGCGCTTCAACGCCGGTGACCACCTGGGCGCCGTCGCCGAAGTGGCCCGGGCCGAGAGTATCTCCCGCGTGCTCTACCCGGCGGACAGCACCGAAGCCGGGCAGGAACTGCGCCTGCGTCAGGAATACTTCTTCGTCGCCGCGTCGCTTCAGGATTTGCTGCGCCGTCATCGCAACATGCACACCTCGGTGCTGACCCTCGGCGATCACGCGGCGATCCAGCTCAACGACACCCACCCTTCGATCGCTGTCGCCGAACTGATGCGCCAACTGGTCGACGTCTACGACGTGGCCTGGGACGCGGCGTGGCAAGTCACCGTCGATACGCTGTCGTACACCAACCACACGCTGCTGCCCGAAGCGCTGGAAACCTGGCCGGTGGGGCTGATGGAACGCATGCTGCCGCGGCACATGCAGATCATTTATCTGATCAACGCCCAGCACATCGATTCGCTGCGGGCCAAGGGCATCCACGATTTCGACGTGCTGCGCGCGGTGTCGCTGATCGAGGAAGACAACGGCCGCCGGGTGCGCATGGGCAATCTCGCGTTTCTCGGTTCCCACAGCGTCAACGGCGTGTCCGGGCTGCACACGCAGCTGATGCGCAAAACCGTGTTCGCCGAACTGCACAAGCTGTATCCGGAGCGGATCAACAACAAAACCAACGGCATCACCTTCCGCCGCTGGCTGTACCAAGCGAACCCGGAATTGACGTCGATGCTGGTCGATTCCCTCGGCGCGGATGTTCTGGATAACCCCGAACAGCGTCTGCTCGATCTTGAACCGTTCGCCGAGAAACCCGCCTTCCGCAAAGCCTTCGCCGAGCAACGGTTGCACAGCAAAAAAGCCCTCGCCTATCTGATCCATGAACGGCTGGGGATCGCGGTCAACCCGGCGGCGATGTTCGACGTGCAGGTCAAACGGATCCATGAATACAAACGTCAGTTGCTCAATTTGATGCACACCGTCGCGCTGTATCAGGCGATCCGCGCCGAGCCGGAAATCGACTGGGTGCCGCGGGTGAAAATCTTCGCCGGCAAAGCCGCGGCGAGTTATCACCAGGCCAAGCTGATCATCAAGCTGACCAACGACATCGCCCGGGTGGTGAATAACGACCCGACCGTGCGTGGCCTGCTCAAAGTGGTGTTCCTGCCCAACTACAACGTCAGCCTGGCGGAGAGCATCATTCCGGCGGCGGACCTGTCGGAGCAGATCTCCACCGCCGGTTTCGAAGCCTCGGGCACCAGCAACATGAAGTTCGGCCTGAACGGCGCGCTGACCATCGGCACCCTCGACGGCGCCAACGTGGAAATGTGCGAGAGCATCGGCGCCGAGCACATGTTCATCTTTGGCCTGAGCGCTCAACAGGTCGAAGCGCGCAAGCAGAACCACGAGTTCAGCGCGGTGCCGGACATTGCCGCGTCCCATCGCCTCAATGATGTGTTGCAGGCGATTCGCAGCGGGGTGTTCTCGCCGGACGACACGTCGCGCTACACCGGGCTGATCGATTCGCTGGTGGATTACGACCGGTTCTTCGTCTGCGCCGATTTCGACTCCTACTGGGAGGCGCAGATGCGCGTCGATGCGCTCTGGCACGACGCCAATAACTGGTGGCGTTCGGCGGTGCTGAATACTTCGCGCATGGGCTGGTTCTCCTCCGACCGGACGATCCGCGAGTACGCCACGGATATCTGGAAGGCACTGGAGTAACTTTTAGCGACAAATGTGCGCCCGGCCCCACGATTGTTGGGTCGGGCCGATATACTGAGCCTTGGTTCCGCCCCGCCACGGGGCTGCTCAGGGATATCGACCATGCAATGGATGTTCATGTTGATCGGGCTGCTGCTCGGCTGGCTGCTCGACGAGTCGTTCAGCGATGCGCTGTTGGGCGCGTTGCTGGGGCTCGCCATCGGGCAGGCGATGCGTATCGCGCGGCTCGGTTCACAGGCTGTCGAGCAACAGCGTCAGCTGGATCACGCGAAGATTGCGTTGCAGGGCGTCGAACAGCGACTGTTTCTGCTGGAGGGCGCTCCGGCGCATTCGCCAGCGCCGCCGAGCGTCGCGCCGGCCAGCGAAACGATCATTGAACCCGTCACGGTATTTGAACAACCCGCTGCCGCAGAACCCGAGCTGGTCTGGGAACTGCCACCCGAACTCGAACCTGTTGCGGTCGCCGCCAGCGAACCCGGCCAGCCGCTGCCGGTCGATGTCTGGCGTCTGGACGCCGTTACGCCTGAACCTGAACCCCGACAACCCGCCGAGCCCCGTGGCCCGAATCTCATCGAGCGCGGCATCAGCGCTGCGCGCAACTGGCTGTTCGGTGGCAACACCGTGCTGCGGGTCGGCGTGGTGCTGTTGTTCTTCGGTCTGGCGTTCCTGCTGCGCTACGCCACCGAAGGCATGGTGGTGCCGATCGAATTGCGTTACGCCGGAGTTGCGGCAGCAGCGTTGGGCTTGCTGGCGCTGGGCTGGTGGTTGCGCCATCGCAACAACAGCTACGCCTTGATGCTCCAAGGCACGGGGATCGCGGTGCTGTACCTGACGGTGTTTGCGGCGATGCGTCTGCATCCGCTGCTCGATCCGTCTGCCGCGCTGGGCTTGCTGGTGGCGGTGACGGTGTTTTCGGCCATTCTGGCCATCACCCAGGATTCCCTGGCCCTGGCCTGCGTCGCCGCACTGGGCGGTTTCGCCGCGCCGATCCTGACCTCCACCGGGGCCGGCAACCACGTCGCGCTGTTCAGTTATTTCGCGCTGCTCAACGCCGGCATTCTGGCCATCGCCTGGTTCAAGGCCTGGCGCCTGCTCAACCTGATCGGCTTCGTGGGCACCTTCGGCATCGGTTTCGCCTGGGGCCTGCGTTCGTACACGCCGGAACTGCTGTGGAGCACCGAACCGTTCCTCATTCTGTTCTTCCTGATGTACCTGGCCATCGGTCTGCTGTTCGCCCGGCGCAAGTTGCTGGACATGCCGGACGCCCCGGCGGATGACGATCGCGAGGCGCTGCTGCACTGGTCGGCGCGCAAGGGCGACTACGTCGACGGGACGATGCTGTTCGGTCCGCCGCTGGTGGGTTTCGGCCTGCAATTCGCGCTGGTCCAGCATCTGGAATTCGCTGCCGCGTACAGTGCGCTGGCGCTGGGCATGATCTACATGGCCCTGGCCAAAGTGCTGATGGGCGGTCGGGCGATGTTGCTGGGCGAGACTTGCCTGGCGCTCGGGGTGATTTTCGCCAGCCTGGCGATTCCGCTGGGGCTGGATGCGCGCTGGACGTCCGCGGCCTGGGCGGTGGAGGGTGCGGGGATTTTCTGGCTGGGCTTGCGTCAGCAACGGCCGTTGGCCCGGGCCTTCGCATTACTGCTGCAACTCGGTTCGGCGCTGGCGTTTCTCAGTCAGTTGCGCGTTGGCGAAAGCAGCCTGCTCGACGGAGCGCCGCTGGGCGCATTGATGCTCGGCGCGGCGTTGCTGTTCAGCTTCTACCAATTGCGCAAGGCGTTGCCGGAGCAAACCTCGCCGTGGGAGCGCCAAGGGCTGCCAGTGCTGGCGAGTCTGGGGCTGACCTTCCTGTATCTGCTGGCGCCGCTGTTCTTCTTCATTCAGGGCACGGCGATCAGTTGGGCATTGGCCGGGCTGGCGACCTTGTTCGTCGGCTTGCGCCTGCAATCGCGCACGTTCCTGTTCACCGCGTTTGCCGTGCAACTGCTCGGCGGAGCGTTGTTCCTGTTGCGCCTGCAAGGGGCGGGCGAGGATTCGGCGGCCGTGTTCAGCGCTGGCTGGAGCGGTTTGCTCAGCGCCTCGTTGATCGGTCTGGCGCTGATCGCCGGCATGCTGCTGGCGGCGCGCGACGAGATGGTGCGCAGCGATGTTCGCCTGCTGCGCGGTTTGTCGGTGGTGCTGCTGGCGGGTCTGGTGCTGATCAATCTGGCGGTGTTGTTTGTGCTGCCGTGGCAGACCGCGAGCGCGGTGTGGGCGGCCAGTGGCTTGCTGATCATCTGGCTCAGTCTGTACCTCAAGCAGCGCGTGAGTTTTGTGTTCGGTCTGCTGTTGCAACTGATCGGCGGCGCAGCGTTTTTGCTGGCCGGCCCCGAGTTGCTCGGGCCGCTGTCCAGCGAGGGGCTGCGACCGCTGGCCCATGGCGGATTCTGGACGCCACTGGTGCTGGGCCTGGCGGCGATGATCGGAGCGTGGCGCCTGCAACTGGGCAATCACGCCTCGGCGTTCGATGTGCTGAGCCTGCATCGCCTGTCCGAAGTGTTGCTGGTGTGGGGCGCCGGTTGGTGGGCGCTGGCGTGGTTCAGCGAAGTGATGCGGTTTGCGCCGCTGAATCTGCAAGCGACGCTGTTGCTGCTGGTCGCCGCGCTGAGCGTCGCGTTGTGGACGTTGTTGGTCTTGCGTCTGAAATGGCCTTCGCTCGGGTTGCTCTGCACCGTGCTGATTCCGGCGGCTGGACTGGTGTTGCTCGGCGCGTGGCACTTGCGTTATCACCCGGCGGCGGATTTCGGCTGGCTGGCCTGGGCTGCGGTGTTCGTCGTGCATTTCATCAGCCTGCGGCGTCTGGCACCGATGCTGCCGGCGCGGGCCTTGAGCACGGCCCATGTGCTCGGTTGCTGGCTGCTGATCGGCGTGCTGGCGCTGGAGTTGCGCTACGGCCTGCTGCTGTTGTCCGAGCAGTACAACGCCTGGCGCTGGCTGGGCTGGGCGATTCTGCCGAGCGTGTATCTGTTGCTGATGGCTGCACCGCGTCAATGGCCATGGCCGGTGGCAGCGTTCCCTCGTGAATATCGCCTGTACGCGGCGGCGCCGCTGACGGTGCTGATGCTGGTCTGGTTCTGGCTGGCCAATGGCGTCAGCGATGGCAATGCCGAGCCGCTGCCTTTTGTGCCGCTGCTCAACCCGCTGGAATTGGGTCTGCTGTTTGCGTTGTTCGGTGTCTACGTCTGGTCGCGTAGCGCCGTGGCCGAGCTGTTGATCCGCCAGGACTACGCGGCTTATGCGACGCAACTGATCGCCGGTGTTTCGCTGTTTGCGTTCTGCACTGCGCTGGTCACCCGCGCCGCGCACCATTGGGCGGGGATTCCGTTCGAGCTCGATCTGCTGCTCGAATCGATGCTGGTGCAGGCCGGTCTGTCCATCGTCTGGACGCTGATGGCGCTCGGACTGATGATCGGCGGGCACCTGCGTCATCGCCGCGAAGTGTGGTTGATCGGCGCAGCGCTGATTGCGCTGGTGGTGGCCAAACTGATTTTTGTCGAATTGAGCAACCGTGGCGGACTGGCCCGGATTGTCTCGTTCATCGGCGTCGGCGTGTTGCTGCTGGTTGTGGGCTATTTTGCGCCGCTGCCGCCCAAACGCGTCGAAGCTGTACCGGCGGCGGACAAACCGGCCCCGGAAACCGAAGGAGTGTCGTCTTGAGTCGCAAGCTTAATCTCGGGTGGCTGTTGCTGGGCGTGGCCATGACGGCCGGCGCCCAGGAAAAACCGGCGGACTTCGCCGCGCAGGTGCCGTTGGCGGTCAGTGGTTCCGGCCCTTGGTATCGCCTCGAACTGCCGCTGAGCGTGCAGTTGCAGGCGCGCCAGACTGATCTCAGCGACCTGCGAGTGTTCAACGCCGCCGGAGAACCGCAGGCCTATGCGCTGGCCCGGGAATCAGCCCAGACCCGCGACGACGGTCAGTTGCATGAGGTGAAGTGGTTCCCGCTGTACAACTCGGCGGATGCCACCGAGCGCGCGCCAAGCGTCCGCGTGCAATCCACCACCACCGGTACGCTGGTGGAAGTGCAGCCGTCCAGCCAACTGGAAGCGGGCGAGGAAGTGCTGCGCGGTTGGCTGCTCGATGCCAGCGCGATCAAGGCGCCGTTGCAGCAATTGATCCTCGACTGGACCAGCGAGCGCGACGGCTTCCAGCGTTTCAGCATCGAGGCCAGCGACGACTTGCAGCACTGGCAGGCCTGGGGCGAAGGCCAGGTCGCGCGCCTGACCTTTGCCGACGAACGGGTCGAGCAGCATGAAGTGGCGCTGCCGGGGCAATCGGCGCGGTATCTGCGTCTGCTGTGGGATTCACCGGCCTCGGCGCCGGTCCTGACGTCGGTGCAACTGAAAAGCAGCGACCCGCGCAACCTGCCGCTGCCATTGGTCTGGTCGCCGGCGCTGGCCGGCAGCAGCGGCAAGCCCGGCGAATACACCTGGCAGTTGCCGATGGGGCTGAACATCGAGCGGGTGCAGGTCGAACTGAAACAGGCCAACAGCCTGGCACCGGTGACGTTGTCGGGGCGTCGCGAAAACAGTCTGCCGTGGCAACCGCTGAGCAGCGGCTTGCTCTATCGCCTGACCCAGAACGGCCAGGACGTGGTGCAGAACGAATTGCAGCTGTACGGGCAGACCGTGCAGCAGTTGAAACTGACGGTCGACGAACGCGGCGGCGGTCTCGGCGAGCAGGCGCCGAGCGTGAAATACGCGATGCGCGCCACTCAGGTTATCTTCCTCGCCCGGGGTGACGGGCCGTACAGCCTGGCGCTGGGCAATCCGACCGTGAAGACGGCGAACCTGCCGCTGACCACGCTGATCCCCGATTTCAAACCGGAGAAACTGGCCACGCTGGGCAAGGCCACGGTGCAGGGCGAAGCGCTGGCGACCCAGACTTCGACGGCCACCACCTCGGCCACGGCGGATACCAACTGGAAGAAATTCGGCCTGTGGGCGGTGTTGCTGCTCAGCGTGCTGTTTCTGGCGGCAATGGCTTTCAGTCTGCTGCGCAAGCCGCCGGCCAAGTCCTGAATAGGACGGGTGTGGCCTCTACACCCGTCGGGTTTCCAACTACGCTGAATCCGGTGCCTGAACTCTCTCGGTTCGATCACGTCTGATTGCAGGAATTGCACCCGACGCACGTTACCGGGCGTCATTGCTCGCTACGGTTTCAGACTCCCTGTAAACTGCGCGGGTTTTTAGCCCCCCATTCCACCGGAGCCGTCCATGTCCCGCGTTACCCTGAGTCGCTATTTGATTGAGCAGACCCGCAGCAACAACACTCCTGCCGATCTGCGCTTCCTGATCGAAGTGGTGGCGCGTGCCTGTAAAGAGATCAGCCACGCCGTGTCCAAAGGCGCCCTGGGCGGTGTTCTGGGCAGCATGGGCACGGAAAACGTGCAAGGCGAAGTGCAGAAGAAGCTCGACGTGCTGTCGAACGAAATCCTGCTCGAAGCCAACGAGTGGGGCGGTCACCTGGCCGGCATGGCGTCCGAAGAAATGGACAACGCCTACCAGATCCCGGGCAAATACCCGAAAGGCGCCTACCTGCTGGTATTCGACCCGCTGGACGGTTCGTCGAACATCGACATCAACGCCCCGGTCGGCACTATCTTCTCCGTGCTGCGTTGCCCGAACGAATACCTGAGCCAGAACGAAGCGCTGGATGAAAAGGCCTTCCTGCAGCCAGGCACTCAGCAGGTTGCCGCCGGTTATGCGATCTACGGCCCGCAAACCATGCTGGTGCTGACCCTGGGCCACGGTGTCAAAGGCTTCACCCTGGACCGCGAAATGGGCAGCTTCGTGCTGACCCACGAAGACATCACCATTCCTGAATCCACCCAGGAATTCGCCATCAACATGTCCAACCAGCGTCACTGGGAAGCCCCGGTACAGCGCTACGTTTCGGAACTGCTGGCCGGTGAAGAGGGCCCGCTGAAGAAGAACTACAACATGCGTTGGGTCGCGGCGATGGTTGCCGACGTACACCGCATCCTGACCCGTGGCGGTCTGTTCATGTACCCGCGCGACAGCCGCGAGCCGTCCAAGCCGGGCAAACTGCGTCTGATGTACGAAGCCAACCCGATGTCGTTCCTCGTGGAACAGGCGGGCGGCGCTTCCACCGACGGTCACCAGCGCATCCTCGACATCAAGCCTGAAGGCCTGCACCAGCGCGTAGCAGTGTTCCTCGGCTCGAAAGAAGAAGTCGCCCGCGCCACGGCTTACCACAAGGAATAAACCATGACCGCGCCCTGGCAGCCGTTGCTCGATTGGTGGTTCGGTCATGCCGAATCAGCCAGTGAAGTTTCGGCGCAACAGGGCGGGTTGTGGTTCGGCAAGAAAGACAGCCAGGACCTCGAAGCGCGTGAGCGTTTCGGGGTCTTTGTCGATCAGGCCCTCGCTGGCGAATTGACCGAGTGGACGCAACGTCCCGATGGTTGGCTGGCGGTGGTGCTGTTGCTCGACCAACTCCCGCGAATGATCTTTCGCGATACGCCCAAGGCTTTTTCCGGTGATCTACGGGCCCAGAAACTGGTTGCCCAGGGGATTGCTGCAGACTTCGATCGGCAGTTGAAACCGATCCAGCGACTCTTCATCTACCTCGTCTTCGAACACTGCGAAAACCTCGCGGTGCAGAATGAAGCGGTCTCGCGATTCATCGAACTGGTGGCGGAACAGCCGGAAGCGGAGCGCGGGGTGTTTGCCGACAACCTGGATTATGCCGAGCGGCATCAGAAGGTGATTGCGCGGTTTGGACGGTTTCCGCATCGCAATGCGGTGTTGGGGCGGGAGTCTACGGTTGAGGAACTGAAGTTTTTGAAAGAGCCGGGTTCGCGGTTTTAGGGCGATTTTCGGCAACCTGAAAAACCAGCCCTCACCCTAACCCTCTCCCGGAGGGAGAGGGGACTGACCGAGTTGCATGTTCGAGTTACGCTGACTTGAAATACCGAGTTGAACTCAGGTCTGGAAAGCGACAGAGATCGGCTCCCTTTCCCCTCGCCCCCTTGGGGGAGAGGGATGGGCGGGCGGCGTTCCGATGAGGGGGTAAGCTCTTGATCTTCAGATTCTGAAGCTACCCACCAACTGCTTCAGCCGAGCAGCCTGCTGCTCAAGATCCGCACAAGCCCGCAAAGTCGCCTGCAAGTTCTCCACGCCTTCCTGGTTCAGCGTGTTGATCTCGTTGATATCCACGTTGATCGACTCCACCACCGCCGTCTGCTCTTCCGTCGCCGTCGCCACCGACTGGTTCATGCCGTCGATCTCGCCGATGCGCTGGGTCACGCTGCCCAGACGTTCGCCGGCCTGGTTGGCGATGCCGACGCTGCTTTCGCTCTCACGCTGGCTCTCGGTCATGATGCCGACCGCCTGACGCGCGCCGACTTGCAGCTCTTCAATCATCTTCTGCACTTGCTGCGCCGAATCCTGGGTGCGGTGTGCCAGGTTGCGCACTTCGTCGGCGACCACGGCGAATCCGCGACCGGCTTCACCGGCACGGGCCGCTTCGATGGCGGCGTTGAGCGCCAGCAGGTTGGTCTGCTGGGAGATGCTGGTGATCACTTCCAGAATCTGCCCGATGTTCACGGTGTTGCTGTTCAGGGTTTCGATGTTGCCGCAGGAGTCGCTGATCTTCGCCGACAGCTGCTGCATCGCGTGGATGGTTTTATCCACAACCTGCTGGCCGTCTTCGGCCAGGCTGCGCGCGTCGCTTGAGTGTTGCGAGGCGAGGGCAGCGTTCTGGGCGATTTCCTGGGCGGCGGCGCCGAGCTGGTTGATCGCGGCGGCCACGCTGTTGGTGCGCGAGGCCTGCTGGTCGGAGTTGAACATCGACGAGTTGGACGCCGCGACCACGCGCAGGGCGACTTCGTTGACCTGGCCGGTGGCCGAGGAGACTTCGCGGATCGAGGTGTGGATGCGCTCGACGAAACGGTTGAACGACAGCCCCAGCGCACCAAATTCATCGTGGCCGTGGATGGTCAGGCGTTTGGTCAGGTCACCTTCGCCTTCGGCGATGTCGTGCATGGCGCGGCCCATGGTCAGCAGCGGCTGCATCAGCACGCGGATCAGCATGCCGAGCAGCGCGATGATGATCACTACCGCAATGACCATGGCGATCAGCGCCGAGGTGCGAAATTCGCTGAGCATCGAGAACGCGGTGTCCTTGTCCAGCACCAGCGCCACGTACCAGTCGGCCGACGGCACGCCGTTGACGCGGGTGAAGGAGATCAGTTGGGTCTTGCCGTCGAACTCGACTTCTTTCAGACCCGGGCTGACTTTCGGCGCGCCGTTGGGGTAGGCCTCGGCCAGGGTCTTGAGCACCAGCTTGCTGTCCGGGTGGATCAGGATTTTGCCGTCGGCACCGACGATGAAGGCGTGACCATGGCCGCCGAAGTTCAGCGAGTTGATGATCGCACTGACGCTCGACAGGTCAATGTCGGCGCCGGCCACACCGATCATCTGGCCCTGGCGCTGCACCGGGGTGGCGACGGTGATCACCAGTTTGCCCGACGAGGCGGCGATGTACGGTTCGGTGACGATGGTCTGTTGCGCAGCGTTGGCTGCCTTGTACCAGCCACGGGCGCGCGGATCGTAATCCGGCGCGCGGTTGCCGGCCGGGACCGAGAACATCACGCCGTCGGCGCCGCCGAAGTAGCTGAGCTGGAAATTGCCGGTGTAGGCGGGCAGGTCGATGATGCGTTTCAGGCTGGCCGGGGCGTTGCCGTCGGCGACAACCTGTTGCGCCATCGATTGCAGCAACTGGATGCGGCTTTCCAGCCAGGTCTGGATGTTGCTGGTGGTCAGGCTGCCCAGTTCCTGCATCGACGCTTCGGTGCTGCTTTGCAGGGCTTCGCGCTGGCGATAGTCGTTGAACAAAATGAAACAGGCGAACGCAACGGCCACCACGAGGGCGGCAGCCAACAAGATCTTGTGGCTGAATTTCATGTTTCTGGTCATTAAGTGAGCTACCGCGAAGGGGCTGGTCAAGAAAGGGCGGCAATTTGCCACACTCTGGGGCTTTGCGCTGCTCTTATTTCGACCGCCGCGCGCCAAAGATTAGGCGCTTTTTGCTAAAAGCGACGAAATGCTCGATAGCCTTACAAACTGTCTGATTTACCGGCGAAAGCCGGACGAGCGGGCTAACAAATAGCCAGTCTCCCAGGGAACCAGACAGGGGTTTTCTCTTCTAAGCTTCTGGTTGGCGCCATGCCATCCCCCTTCCGTTCCAGGAGTTACACCATGTCGCTGCGATCTATCGCCCTGCTATCGTTTTGCGTGCTGTTGGCCGCATGCAGCAAGGTCAATCAGGAAAACTATTCGAAGCTCTCGGCCGGCATGGCCAAGGCCGAAGTGGAGACGCTGCTTGGCAAGCCCACCGATTGCTCGGGCGCGCTCGGCATGTCCAGTTGCACCTGGGGCGACAAGAACAGCTTTATCAGCGTGCAGTACGCCGGTGACAAAGTGCTGATGTTTTCCGGCCAAGGCCTGAAGTAAACCGGGGCTACGCGCCCACGGGAGAAAAACAATGAAGCGGTTATTGCTTGTCCTTTTGGCCGGCCTGGTATTGGCCGGCTGCGCCACGTCCGGTGAAGATCCGCTGGCGCCGAAGACGGTCAACAGTGTCAATCTCAAGCGTTACCAGGGCACCTGGTACGAACTGGCGCGTCTGCCGATGTATTTCCAGCGCAATTGCGCGCAATCAGAAGCCCGTTACTCCCTCAAGCCCGACGGTAATATCGCGGTGTACAACCGCTGTCTGACGGCAGACTGGAAGTGGGAAGAAGTCAAAGGCACGGCTTATCCACAGGTGCCGGGCAAGACCGACAAGCTGTGGGTCGAATTTGATACCTGGTTCTCGCGTCTGATTCCGGGTGTGGCGAAGGGTCAATACTGGGTGCTGTACGTCAGCGATGACTACAAGACCGCCCTCGTGGGCGACCCGAGTCGTCGCTACCTGTGGCTGTTGTCCCGCACGCCGACCGTCAACGGTGTGGTGCGTGAGGAACTGCTGAGCAAGGCGCGTCAGCAGGGTTATGACACCACGCGCCTGATCTGGCGTACTTCGGATCAGCAGATGGCCAAGACGTCCAACTGACTTCTCCTGTTCTGATCGTTCCCACGCTCCGCGTGGGAATGCCTCAATGGACGCTCTGCGTCCGCTTTTGGGACGCGGAGCGTCCCGGGCTGCATTCCCACGCAGAGCGTGGGAACGATCAGTAACAGAGGTGAAAAAAACCTGTGGAGGACAATCCCACAGGTTTTTTTGTGTCAGCCCAAAAGGTCTCGCAGGACCTGGGTAAAGGCGCGATTGCTGTCCTCTTCCCCGGCATGTCGCCCCTCGCGCACGACCCACTGACCGTTGACCAGCACGTCGCGCACCTGGCGATCGCCACCGGCAAACAGCCAGCGATTGAGAATCCCGTCACCGCTGGCCGTGGCCAGATAGGGATCGCTGCCATCGAGCACAATCCAGTCGGCCCGCTTGCCGACTTCCAGCGCGCCGATCGGCTGGCCCAGCGCCTGAGCGCCACCGTCCAGCGCCGCGTCATACAGCGTACGGCCGACCATCGGCTGATCCGCGCCATACAAGCGATTGCGCCGCTGATCGCGCAGACGCTGGCCGTATTCCAGCCAGCGCAGTTCTTCCACCACGCTCAACGACACATGGCTGTCGGAACCAATTCCCATGCGCCCGCCCTGAGCGATGAAATCCACCGCCGGGAAAATCCCGTCGCCGAGGTTGGCCTCGGTGGTCAGGCACAGGCCGGCGATGGCGCGACTTTTGGCCATCAGCGTGACTTCTTCCGGATTGGCGTGGGTCGCGTGCACCAGGCACCAGCGCTGATCGACTTCGGTGTTTTCGTACAGCCATTGCAGCGGACGACGACCGCTCCAGCTCAGGCAGTCATCGACTTCCTTCTGCTGCTCGGCGATGTGGATGTGCACCGGGCATTGCTGGTCGCTGGCCGCCAGCACTTCGCTGATCTGCTGCGGCGTGACCGCGCGCAACGAGTGGAAGCACAGGCCCAGCGACTGCGCCTTTTGCTGCGCCAGCAGGGGTTGCAGACGCGATTGCAGCTTCAGGTAATTTTCGGTGCTGTTGATGAAGCGGCGCTGGCCTTCGTTCGGGGTCTGGCCGCCGAAACCGCTGTGGCTGTAGAGCACGGGCAGCAAGGTCAGGCCGATGCCGGCCGAGCTGGCCGCCTGGCTGATGCGTAACGCCAGTTCGGCCGGGTCGGCGTAAGGCTGGCCGTTGTGATCGTGGTGGACATAATGGAATTCGGCGACCGAGGTGTAACCGGCCTTGAGCATTTCGATGTACAGCTGACGGGCAATCACACCGAGCTGGTCGGGGCTGATTTTTCCGACGAGCCGGTACATCAGATCGCGCCAGGTCCAGAAACTGTCGTTGGGATTGCCGGCCACTTCTGCAAGTCCGGCCATCGCTCGCTGAAACGCGTGGGAGTGCAGATTCGGCATCCCCGGCAGCAGCGGACCGCTCAACCGCTCGGCGCCGTCTGCAGTGGAATCGGCCTGGATTCGGGTCAGCACGCCATCGGCGCTGACCTCGAGACGTACATTGTTGGCCCATCCGTTAGGCAGCAGCGCGCGTTCGGCAAAGAAGGCGGACATGGTTCAGCACCCCATCGTGTGTTATTTGTATATACATATACAGACGTTTGCCTGCCCGGTAAACTCCGGCAAGCTAGCAACTTTCATCCAATGAACAGGGATCCACCGTGCCGACTCCGCCTCCAGTCTCCCCGTTGGCCGCGAACATGGGCGACAGTCCGGCGCCCTTGTACGCCCGCGTCAAACAGATGATCACCCAGCAGATCGACAGCGGTAACTGGCCGCCGCATTACCGCGTGCCGTCGGAAAGCGAGCTGGTCAGCCAGTTGGGTTTCAGCCGCATGACCATCAACCGCGCGCTGCGGGAAATGACCGCCGACGGCCTGCTGGTACGCATGCAAGGCGTCGGCACTTTCGTTGCTGAGCCGAAGAGCCAGTCCGCGCTGTTCGAAGTGCACAACATCGCGGACGAAATCGCCTCCCGTGGCCATCGCCACACCTGTCAGGTAATCACCCTGGAAGAAGAGGCCGCCGGTTCCGAGCGCGCGCTGGCGCTGGACATGCGCGAAGGGCAGAAGGTCTTTCACTCGCTGATCGTGCATTACGAAAACGACATTCCGGTGCAGATCGAAGACCGCTTCGTCAACGCGCTGGTCGCCCCGGAATACCTCAAGCAGGACTTCACCCTGCAAACGCCTTACGCCTATCTGAACCAGGTCGCGCCGCTGACCGAAGGCGAGCACGTGGTCGAAGCGATCCTTGCCGAAGCGTCCGAATGCAAATTGCTGCAGATCGAAAAAGGCGAGCCGTGCCTGCTGATCCGCCGTCGTACGTGGTCGGGTCGTCAGCCGGTGACGGCGGCGCGCCTGATCCACCCCGGTTCTCGTCATCGTCTGGAAGGTCGGTTTCATAAATGAAAGAGTTGAAGGTATTACGCGCCGAAGGCTACCCGCGCATGCCGTGGAAAAACGGCGGCGGCAGCACCGAGGAAATCACCCGTGACGCCGGCGCCGGTCTCGACGGTTTTGGCTGGCGTCTGTCGATTGCCGACATCGCCGAATCCGGCGGCTTTTCGACCTTCGCCGGTTACCAGCGAGTGATCACGGTATTGCAGGGCGACGGCATGACCCTGTGTGTCGATGGCGACGATACCCGGCCGTTGTTACCCCTCGACCCGTTTGCCTTCAGCGGCGAGAGCCAGGTGTCCTGCACCTTGCTCGGTGGCGCAATCCGCGACTTCAACCTGATCTACTCACCCCAGCGTTACAGCGCACGCCTGCAATGGCTGGACGGCGAACAGCGGTTTTTCAGTTCGGCGAGCACCGTGCTGGTCTTCAGCGTCAGTGAACTGCTGGAGGTCACGGTCGGTGACAGCGCCTCGCAACTCGGCCGCCATGACTGCCTGCAACTGGACGGTAACACCGGGCTGACCGAGATTGCCGTCAATGCCGGCTGCTGCGTGATCGAACTGTCCTCACGCTGATTCCTTCACACGCTCTGTGTGGGAACGATCAAAAACCGCTGCTTTGAACGCAGCGGTTTTTTTTCGTCCCGACGTTCCCGAAATGCGCACCAACTTGTTACCTAACGCCCCAGTGTGGCGCAAAACCACGCTTTCGTAACAACCTCTCGCTACCCTCAATCCACCCCGCGAAAAATTTCATGAATGCCAGAGCCCTTGATTCAGGCGCTTTCCAGCCCTGTCCGGGATTTTTGTTGAACGACCCTCCAACAAGTTGGCCGCTTGATTGCATATGCTTGTATGTACAAGTAAAGACGTATGCGTATGAGTCGATCGAGACTCTCCGCAGCGTCCACTGATTCGCTTGTCGCGCACTGATGCGCACAGGCTGCTTGCCCACTGCCAGGGTTGGTTTGAATTGATCGCTGAGGAGTCTTTTTCGTGACTGACAACAAAACCACTAAGTTTCGTGACGTCGAAATCCGTGCCGCCCGCGGCAACAAGCTGACCGCCAAGAGCTGGCTGACCGAAGCGCCGCTGCGCATGCTGATGAACAACCTCGACCCGGAAGTCGCCGAGAATCCGAAAGAGCTGGTGGTCTACGGTGGCATCGGTCGCGCTGCGCGTAACTGGGAGTGCTACGACAAGATCGTCGAGAGCCTGACCAACCTCAACGAAGACGAAACCCTGCTGGTGCAATCGGGCAAGCCGGTCGGCGTGTTCAAGACCCACAGCAACGCCCCGCGCGTACTGATCGCCAACTCCAACCTGGTGCCACACTGGGCGACCTGGGAACACTTCAACGAACTCGACGCCAAAGGCCTGGCCATGTACGGCCAGATGACCGCCGGCAGCTGGATCTACATCGGCAGCCAAGGCATCGTCCAGGGCACCTACGAAACCTTCGTTGAAGCCGGTCGCCAGCACTACAACGACAACCTCACCGGCAAGTGGGTCCTGACCGCCGGCCTCGGTGGCATGGGCGGCGCCCAGCCACTGGCAGCGACCCTCGCCGGTGCCTGCTCGCTGAACATCGAATGCCAGCAGATCAGCATCGATTTCCGCCTCAAGACCCGTTACGTCGACGAGCAGGCCAAAGACCTCGACGACGCGCTGGCCCGCATCGCCAAATACACCTCCGAAGGCAAGGCCGTTTCCATCGCCCTGTGCGGTAACGCCGCTGAAATCCTTCCGGAACTGGTCAAGCGCGGCGTGCGCCCGGACATGGTCACCGACCAGACCAGCGCCCACGATCCGCTCAACGGTTACCTGCCGGCCGGCTGGACCTGGGACGAATACCGCGCCCGCGCCAAGACCGAGCCAGCTGCTGTGGTCAAGGCCGCCAAGCAATCAATGGCCGTCCACGTCAAAGCCATGCTCGACTTCCAGAAAATGGGCGTGCCGACCTTTGACTACGGCAACAACATCCGTCAGATGGCTCAGGAAGAAGGCGTCGAAAACGCATTCGATTTCCCTGGCTTCGTACCGGCCTACATCCGTCCACTGTTCTGCCGTGGCATCGGCCCGTTCCGCTGGGCTGCGCTGTCCGGTGACCCGCAGGACATCTACAAGACCGACGCCAAAGTCAAAGAGCTGATCCCGGATGACGCCCACCTGCACAACTGGCTGGACATGGCCCGCGAGCGCATCAGCTTCCAGGGTCTGCCGGCGCGTATCTGCTGGGTTGGCCTGGGCCTGCGCGCCAAGCTCGGTCTGGCGTTCAACGAAATGGTCCGCAGCGGCGAGCTGTCGGCACCGATCGTGATCGGTCGCGACCACCTCGACTCCGGCTCGGTCTCCAGCCCGAACCGCGAAACCGAATCGATGCAGGACGGCTCCGATGCAGTCTCCGACTGGCCGCTGCTCAACGCGCTGCTGAACACCGCGAGCGGCGCGACCTGGGTTTCCCTGCACCACGGCGGCGGCGTCGGCATGGGCTTCTCCCAGCACTCGGGCATGGTGATTGTCTGCGACGGTACTGACGAAGCGGCCGAGCGTATCGCTCGCGTGCTGCACAACGACCCGGGCACCGGCGTCATGCGTCACGCCGATGCCGGTTACCAGATCGCCATCGACTGCGCCAAGGAACAAGGGCTGAACCTGCCGATGATCACCGGCAAGTGAACATCTGCGGGAGCGGGCACCCTCGCTCCCGCAGGGCCACAACAACAATAACCAGAACAATCCACAGAGGTTGAATCATGGCGGGCAACACCGATCGTGCAGGCAGTAAACCGTTGATCGAAAGGCGTTCGATCGACTATATCCCGGAAGCGGAAAGACACGGTCGTCTGTTCAGTCAGTTCACCCTGTGGATGGGTGCCAACCTGCAAATCACCGCGATTGTCACCGGGGCCCTGGCCGTGGTGCTGGGCGGCGATGTGTTCTGGTCGTTGATCGGTCTGCTGATCGGTCAACTGCTGGGCGGCGGGGTGATGGCGCTGCACGCGGCGCAAGGGCCGAAGCTTGGCCTGCCGCAGATGATTTCCAGCCGGGTGCAGTTCGGCGTTTACGGCGCGGCGATTCCGATCGTGCTGGTGTGCCTGATGTACCTCGGCTTCACCGCCACCGGGACTGTGTTGTCCGGTCAGGCGCTGGGCCAGTTGTTCGGGGTCAGCGACACCGTCGGCATCCTGCTTTTCGCCAGCGTCATCGTGGTGGTCACGGTGCTCGGCTATCGGGTGATTCACTGGATCGGCCGCATCGCCAGTGCCATTGGCGTGATTGCTTTCGTTTACCTGTTCAGCCGTCTGATGAGTCAGGTGGACGTCGGCGCACTTCTGGAAATCCGTCACTTCAGCTGGAGCAGTTTCCTGCTGGCGGTGTCGCTCGCGGCCTCCTGGCAGATCGCTTTCGGCCCGTACGTGGCGGACTACTCGCGTTACCTGCCGAGCAAGGTGTCTTCGGTGAAAACCTTCTTCGCCGCCGGTGCCGGTTCGGTAATTGGTGCGCAGGTGGCGATGATCCTCGGTGTGTTCGCGGCCGCTTCGGCCAACGGGCAATTCGCCGGTCATGAAGTCGCTTACATCGTCGGTCTGGGCGGGACCGGTGCCACCGCCGCGCTGCTGTATTTCAGCATCGCGTTCGGCAAGGTCACCATCTCCACCCTGAACTCCTACGGCAGCTTCATGTGCATCGCGACCATCATCAGCGGCTTCCGTGGCCACCTGACGGTTACCCGCATGCAGCGTCTGGTGTTCGTGCTGGTGATCGTCGGCGCGGCGACCCTGATCGCGCTGCTCGGCCAGCATTCATTCCTCGGTGCGTTCAAGTCCTTCATCCTGTTCCTGCTGGCGTTTTTCACGCCGTGGAGCGCGATCAACCTAGTGGACTACTACTGCATCACCCGCGAGCGCTATGACGTACCGGCGCTGGCGGATCCGAACGGTCGCTACGGCCGCTGGAACATCCTCGGTATCAGCGTTTACGTGTTCGGGGTGCTGGTGCAACTGCCGTTCATTTCCACCAAGTTCTATACCGGTCCATTGGTAGCGGCCCTGGGGGATGTGGATATTTCGTGGATCATCGGTCTCGTGCTGCCCGCAGCGCTGTACTACGTCTGCGCGAAAAAATGGCACGGCACCGTACCCGATCGACTGATTCTGCCCGTCGAGCAGGACAGCGTTGTACAACCTAAAACAAGCGGGGCCGGTCGCGCTGCGGCGCAGGCCTGATTTGGACGTGGACAGGGCTGGATGCCTCTTGACTGCCGTAAGCCAATTCATGATTAGGAGCGTCACAACAATGAAATCGAACAAGACCCTGCTGACCACCTTGCTTTCCATGGGCCTGCTGGCCAGCGCCGGCGCGACCCAGGCCGCTGGCTGGTGCGAGTCCGGCAAACCGGTGAAATTCGCCGGCCTGAACTGGGAAAGCGGCATGCTGCTGACCGACGTTCTGCAAGTGGTGCTGGAGAAAGGTTACGACTGCAAGACCGACAGCCTGCCAGGCAATTCCATCACCATGGAAAACGCCCTGAGCAGCAACGACATCCAGATCTTTGCCGAAGAATGGGTCGGCCGCAGCGAGGTCTGGAACAAGGCCGAGAAGGCCGGCAAGGTCGTCGGTGTCGGCGCCCCGGTGGTGGGTGCGATCGAAGGCTGGTACGTACCGCGCTACGTGATCGAAGGCGACGCCAAGCGCAAACTCGAAGCCAAGGCGCCGGACCTGAAAAACATTGCCGACCTGGGCAAATACGCTGCTGTCTTCAAGGACGCCGAAGAGCCTTCCAAAGGCCGCTTCTACAACTGCCCGGCCGGCTGGACCTGCGAGCTGGACAACAGCGAAATGCTGAAAAGCTACGGCCTGGAAAACAGCTACACCAACTTCCGCCCGGGCACAGGTCCGGCGCTGGATGCGGCGGTGCTGTCGAGCTACAAGCGTGGCGAGCCGATCCTGTTCTACTACTGGTCGCCAACCCCGCTGATGGGCCAGATCGACGCAGTGAAACTGGAAGAGAAACCGGGCGTCGACAAGACCGTGACCATCAAGGTCGGTCTGTCCAAGACCTTCCACGAGCAAGCGCCGGAACTGGTGGCCGTGCTGGAAAAGGTCAACCTGCCGATCGACCTGCTGAACCAGAACCTGGGCCGCATGGCGAAGGAACGTATCGAGTCGCCAAAACTGGCGAAAATCTTCCTCAAGGAACATCCTGAAGTCTGGCATGCGTGGGTGAGTGAAGACGCTGCCAAGAAAATCGACGCGGCGCTGTAGGTCGAATTCCTCCCGGCCAACCGAGAGGCTGGCCGGGGTGTTCGCCGCAATCGCTTGATTGAGTTTCCTGATTGAGAGCCGCTTATGTTTCCCGAAAGCTTTACCTTTTCCATCGCCGACTGGGTCAACGGTTGGGTCGATGCGCTGGTCACCAACTACGGCGATGTGTTCCGCCATATCTCCGACACCCTGCTGTGGGCCATCGTCAATCTTGAAGGCCTGCTGCGCGCCGCGCCGTGGTGGTTGATGCTGGCCATCGTCGGCGTCGTGGCCTGGCATGCGACGCGCAAAGTCGTGACCACCGCCGTGATCGTCGGTCTGTTGTTCCTGGTCGGCGCCGTCGGCCTGTGGGACAAGTTGATGCAGACCCTCGCGCTGATGATGGTGGCGACGGTCATTTCGGTGCTGATCGGCGTACCGCTGGGGATTCTCTCGGCGCGCAGCAATCGCCTGCGTTCGGTGCTGATGCCGCTGCTCGACATCATGCAGACCATGCCCAGCTTCGTGTACCTGATTCCGGTGCTGATGCTGTTCGGCCTGGGCAAGGTGCCGGCGATTTTCGCCACCGTGATCTACGCCGCGCCGCCGCTGATCCGCCTGACCGATCTGGGCATCCGCCAGGTCGATGGTGAAGTGATGGAAGCGATCAACGCCTTCGGCGCCAACCGCTGGCAGCAACTGTTCGGCGTGCAACTGCCGCTGGCCCTGCCGAGCATCATGGCCGGGATCAACCAGACCACCATGATGGCCCTGTCGATGGTGGTGATCGCCTCGATGATCGGCGCCCGTGGCCTGGGTGAAGATGTGCTGGTGGGCATTCAGACCCTCAACGTCGGACGTGGCCTGGAAGCCGGTCTGGCGATCGTGATTCTCGCAGTGGTCATCGACCGCATTACCCAGGCGTATGGTCGGCCACGGCATGAGGTGAGCAAATGAGCAACGCAACCGTGAGCAAGATCGAAGTCAAAAACGTCTTCAAGATTTTCGGCAACCGCGCCAAGGACGCCCTGGCGATGGTCGGCCAGGGCAAGACCAAGGATCAGGTGCTGAACGAAACCGGTTGCGTGGTCGGGGTCAACGACTTGTCCCTGAGCATCGGTACCGGCGAGATCTTCGTGATCATGGGCCTGTCCGGCTCCGGAAAATCGACGCTGGTGCGCCACTTCAACCGCCTGATCGACCCGACCAGCGGCGCGATCCTGGTGGACGGCGTGGACATCCTGCAATACGACATGGAAGCCCTGCGCGAATTTCGCCGGCACAAGATCAGCATGGTGTTCCAGAGCTTCGGCCTGCTGCCGCACAAGACCGTCCTCGACAACGTCGCCTACGGCCTGAAAGTGCGCGGCGAGAGCAAGCAGCTGTGCGCCGAACGTGCGTTGCACTGGATCAACACCGTGGGCCTCAAGGGCTACGAAAACAAATACCCGCACCAGCTCTCCGGCGGCATGCGCCAGCGTGTGGGTCTGGCCCGGGCATTGGCGGCGGACACCGACATCATCCTGATGGACGAAGCGTTCAGTGCGCTGGATCCGCTGATCCGCGCCGAGATGCAGGACCAGTTGCTGGAGCTGCAAAAGACCCTGCACAAGACCATCGTCTTCATCACCCACGACCTCGACGAGGCCGTGCGCATCGGCAACCGCATCGCGATCCTCAAGGACGGCCGCCTGATCCAGGTCGGCACGCCGAAAGAGATCCTGCACTCGCCGGCGGACGAATATGTCGACCGCTTCGTGCAGCGGCGGGCGGCGGTGGTCTGATCTGAGTTTTGCAGTGCACAGACTGGCCTCATCGCGGGCAAGCCCGCTCCCACAGGGATTGTGTGAGCAGCGGAGATTCTGTGGGAGCTGGCTTGCCAGCGATGAGGCCGGTGAAGCTGCATCAAAATTATGGTTGAGGTAAGTGATGTCCCAGGCTGAAAAAGTCGTTATCGCCGACGCTACGATGCGTTGGCAGGATGTGGTCGCAGTCGCCCGTCACGGAGCGCAGCTCGAGCTGTCGGCGCAGACCTGGGCGCGCATTGAAAACGCGCAGGGCATCGTCCAGCGTATCGTTGCCAGCGGCGAGCGCGCCTATGGTGTGAACACCGGTCTCGGTGCGCTGTGCAACGTTTCGCTGAAAGACGAGCAGCTCAGTCAGCTGTCGCGCAACACCTTGCTCAGCCATGCCTGCGGCGTTGGTCCGGTACTGGCCGACGAGCAGACCCGCGCAATCATGTGCGCCGCGATCCGCAACTACAGCCACGGCAAATCCGGCATTCATCGTCGGGTGGTCGAAGCGCTGCTGGCGCTGCTCAATCGCGGCATCACCCCGCAAGTGCCGTCGCAGGGTTCGGTGGGTTACCTGACCCACATGGCGCACATCGGCATCGCGCTGCTGGGCGTGGGCAATGTCAGCTATCGCGGGCAGGTGGTTTCTGCGCAGCAGGCGCTGGCCGAAGAGGGCCTGCAACCGGTTCAGCTCGGGGCGAAGGACGGTCTGTGTCTGGTCAACGGTACGCCGTGCATGACCGGCCTCGGTTGCCTGGCGATCGCCGACTCCACGCGTCTGCTGCAATGGGCCGACGTGATCGGCGCCATGAGCTTCGAGGCCCAGCGCGGCCAGATCGCCGCGTTCGATGCCGAGATCATTGCGCTCAAGCCGCATCCGGGCATGCAGCAGGTCGGCGTCAATTTGCGCGCCTTGCTCGATGGCAGTGAAGTGATTGCGTCGAGCAAAGGCATTCGCACTCAGGATGCACTGAGCATCCGTTCGATCCCGCAGGTGCACGGCGCCGCCCGCGATCAGCTGGAACACGCGATCAAGCAGATCGAAACCGAACTCAACGGCTGCACCGACAACCCGTTGCTGCTGGGCACGCCGGATGACTTCCGGGTGATGTCCCAGGCCAATCCGCACGGGCAATCGGTGGCGCTGGCGGCGGATCTGCTGGCGATTGCGATGGCCGAAATCGGCTCGATTGCCGAGCGGCGTCTGGATCGCCTGATCAACCCGCACGTCAGCGGTCTGCCGGCGTTTCTGGTGGCCAATCCGGGGGTGAACTCCGGGATGATGATCGTGCAATACGTCGCCGCGTCGCTGTGCGCGGAAAACCGCCAGTTGGCGCAACCGGCGGTGCTCGACAACTATGTCACCTCGGGCCTGCAGGAAGACCACTTGAGCATGGGCACCAACGCCGCGCTGAAGCTGCACCGCGCGCTGGAAAACTGCACGCAGATCCTCGCCATCGAATACCTGCTGGCGGCCCAGGCGTTTGAATTCCTCAAGGAACAGCGATTCGGCGCCGGCACCGATACCGCCTGGCGACTGCTGCGCGAAAAAGTCCCGGCCTACGATCAGGACCGCTGGCTGGCGCCGGACATCGCCGCTGCTGCAGGCGTTCTGAAAGACCCGGATCTGCTGCACAACGCATTACCCAATCTGCACTGACAACTACCCATACCAGCGTGCCAAGGCGCGGATCGTCCAAAAGACGAGAGGCGACGGATAACGGAATGCTCCGGAGCGACTGGTAGTTAATAACAATGCCTCAAAAGGAGCATTTAAATGACTGCGCTGAACCTGATCCCCGGCCAACTGAGCCTGGCCCAACTGCGTGACGTTTATCAGAACCCGGTCAAGCTGACCCTCGACAACAGCGCCAGCGCGCAGATCGAAGCCAGCGTGGCCTGCGTCGAGCAGATCCTCGCGGAAAACCGCACCGCCTACGGCATCAACACCGGTTTCGGCCTGCTGGCCTCCACCCGCATCGCCAGCGAAGACCTGGAAAACCTCCAGCGCTCGCTGGTGCTGTCCCACGCCGCCGGCGTCGGCCAGCCGATCAGCGATGAGCTGGTGCGCCTGATCATGGTACTCAAGGTCAACAGCCTCAGCCGTGGTTTCTCCGGCATCCGTCGCGTGGTGATCGATGCGCTGATCGCCCTGATCAACGCCGAGGTTTACCCACACATTCCGCTGAAAGGTTCGGTCGGTGCCTCCGGCGACCTGGCGCCATTGGCGCACATGTCGTTGGTGCTGCTGGGTGAGGGCAAGGCGCGTTACAAGGGCGAGTGGATGGAAGCGACCGAAGCGCTGAAAGTCGCCGGTCTGACCCCGCTGACCCTGGCGGCGAAAGAGGGTCTGGCGCTGCTCAACGGCACTCAGGTGTCCACCGCATTCGCGTTGCGTGGTCTGTTCGAAGGTGAAGACCTGTTCGCTGGCGCACTGGCGCTGGGCGGTCTGACGGTGGAAGCGGTGCTCGGCTCGCGTTCGCCGTTCGATGCTCGCATCCACGCCGCCCGTGGCCAGAAAGGCCAGATCGACGCCGCTGCCGCTTACCGCGATCTGCTGGGCGAACGCAGCGAAGTCTCCGACTCGCACCAGAACTGTGAAAAGGTGCAGGACCCGTACTCGCTGCGTTGCCAGCCGCAAGTCATGGGTGCGTGCCTGACCCAGTTCCGCCAGGCCGCCGAAGTGCTGGCTGTCGAAGCCAACGCCGTATCCGACAACCCGCTGGTGTTCGCGGCCGAAGGCGACGTGATTTCCGGCGGCAACTTCCACGCCGAGCCGGTAGCCATGGCCGCTGACAACATGGCCCTGGCCATTGCCGAAATCGGTTCCCTGAGCGAGCGTCGTATCTCGCTGATGATGGACAAGCACATGTCGCAACTGCCGCCGTTCCTGGTGGCCAATGGCGGCGTGAACTCCGGCTTCATGATCGCCCAGGTGACCGCTGCGGCCCTGGCCAGCGAGAACAAGGCGCTGTCCCATCCGCATTCGGTGGACAGCCTGCCGACTTCTGCCAACCAGGAAGACCACGTGTCGATGGCCCCGGCCGCTGGCAAGCGCCTGTGGGAAATGGCTGAGAATACCCGCGGGATTCTTGCGGTGGAGTGGCTGGCGGCGGTGCAGGGGCTTGATCTGCGCAACGGCCTGAAAACTTCGGCCAAACTGGAACTGGCCCGAGGGATTCTGCGTCGCGAAGTGCCGTTCTACGAGAAGGACCGCTTCTTCGCGCCGGATATCAATGCAGCGACCGAGTTGCTGGCGTCGCGGGTTCTGACTGAGCTGGTTCCGGCGAAACTGCTGCCTAGTTTGTAAGCGTTTTTCGAGGGGGATTTTTGTCGTCCGGGAAACCGATCCCCCTCACCCCAGCCCTCTCCCCCAAGGGGGAGAGGGGGAAAGGGAGCAGATCTTCATCGTTTTCAGAACCTGAGTTCGACTCAAGAATTTCAGGTCGATGTACCTCGAAAGAGCAACCCGGTCAGTCCCCTCTCCCTCCGGGAGAGGGTTAGGGTGAGGGGGCTTTTGAAGGCTGCCCACCAAACAGAATCCAACGGAGGCTCACAGTGAAAACCCTCTGGCAACACTGCCACGTCGCAACCATGGCGCAAGGCGTCTACTCGATCATCGAGGATGCGGCCATCGTGACGTCCGGTGCACTCATCGAGTGGATTGGCCCGCGCAGCCAATTGCCGTCAGGCGAATACCCGGCGGTCAATGACCTGCAAGGCGCGTGGGTCACCCCCGGCCTGATCGATTGCCACACTCACACCGTGTTCGGCGGCAACCGCAGCGGCGAGTTCGAGAAGCGCCTGCAAGGCGTCAGCTATGCCGAAATCGCAGCGGCCGGCGGCGGCATCGCCAGCACCGTGCGTGCCACGCGTGAGGCCTCGGAAGACGAGCTGTTCGCCAGCGCCGCCAAACGTCTGAAAAGCCTAATGCGCGACGGCGTGACCACGGTCGAAATGAAGTCCGGCTACGGCCTCGATCTGGCCAGCGAGCGCAAGATCCTGCGGGTCATCCGTCGCCTCGCCGACGAACTGCCGATCAGCGTGCGCAGCACTTGTCTGGCTGCTCACGCATTGCCGCCGGAATATAAAGATCGCGCCGACGATTACATCGATCACATCTGCGCCGAAATGCTGCCAGCGCTGGCCGCCGAAGGCCTGGTGGATGCGGTGGATGCGTTCTGCGAATACCTGGCGTTCTCCCCGGAGCAGGTCGAGCGGGTGTTCATCGCCGCGCAAGAACTCGGTCTGCCGGTGAAGCTGCACGCCGAACAATTGTCGTCGCTGCATGGCTCCAGCCTGGCCGCGCGCTATCACGCATTGTCCGCCGATCACCTGGAGTTCATGGACGAAGCCGACGCCATCGCCATGGCCGAATCCGACACCGTCGCAGTGCTGTTGCCGGGCGCGTTCTACTTCCTGCGCGAAACCCAGTTGCCGCCGATGGACGCCCTGCGCAAACACAAAGTGAAAATCGCCATCGCCAGCGACCTCAACCCCGGCACCTCGCCAGCGTTGTCGTTGCGCCTGATGCTGAACATGGCCTGCACTTGTTTCCGCATGACCCCGGAAGAAGCCCTGGCCGGCGCCACGATTCACGCGGCGCAAGCCTTGGGCATGGCCGATACCCACGGTTCGCTGGAAGTCGGCAAGGTCGCGGATTTTGTCGCCTGGCAGATCGACCGCCCGGCGGATCTGGCGTACTGGCTGGGTGGTGAACTGGATAAACGCGTCGTCCGTCACGGCGTTGAATCAAGTCTGTAGGAGAGCGGTTGTGGATAAGGTTCTGAACTTCAAACAAGGTCGCGTGCCGCTGCTGATCAGCATGCCCCACGCCGGTGTGCGCCTGACTCCGGCGGTCGAGGCCGGGTTGATCCCGGACGCGAAAAGCCTGCCGGACACCGACTGGCACATTCCGCAGCTCTACGACTTCGCCGCCGAACTGGGCGCCAGCACCCTGGCGGCCGAGTACTCGCGGTTCGTCATCGACCTCAACCGGCCGTCCGACGACAAACCGCTGTACGCCGGCGCCACCACCGGTCTGTTCCCGGCGACGCTGTTCGATGGCATTCCGTTGTTCAAGGAAGGCAAGGAACCGTCGAAAGAAGAGCGCGCGACGTACCTGGAGCAGATCTGGACGCCGTACCACCGCACCTTGCAGGAAGAGCTGGCGCGGCTGAAGGCCGAGTTCGGTTATGCGCTGCTGTTCGATGCGCATTCGATCCGTTCGATCATCCCGCACCTGTTCGACGGCAAGCTGCCGGATTTCAACCTCGGCACCTTCAATGGCGCCAGCTGCGATCCACAACTGGCCACGCAACTGGAAGCGATCTGCGCCCGCCACGCCGATTACAGTCATGTGCTGAACGGACGCTTCAAGGGCGGCCACATCACCCGTCACTACGGCAACCCGACCGAGAACATCCACGCCGTGCAACTGGAGCTGGGCCAGTGCACCTACATGGAAGAGTTCGAGCCGTTCCGCTACCGCGCCGATCTGGCGGAGCCGACGCGGGTTGTGTTGAAGGAGCTGCTGGAAGGGCTGCTCGCCTGGGGCAAAAACCACTACAACTGAGTCTGCTCTGATCGTTCCCACGCAGACGGTTCGACGCCTCGACGTGGGAACGATCGGGAGAAGTCGCCACCGTGCAAATCCCGGTCGCCACAGTTCGCTTTTCCCGCTCGTCCGCTGCGTAATGTTTCGACCACGGTGCAAGAAGACACCGATCCGAACAATAACCCGCTGCCGCACGAGACGATCCCACATGAAAAAACTGTTCACTCGTTGTGCGTTAATCCTGACCGGCAGTGCGCTGCTCAGCGCCGGCGCCATGGCTTCCGACGATGCTTCCTGCAAAACCGTGCGCATGGGCGTGGTCAACTGGACCGACGTGATCGCCACCAGCGGCATGGCCGACGTGTTGCTCAACGGCCTCGGCTACGAAAGCAAGCAGACCAGCGCCGTGCAGCAAATCATCTTCGCCGGCATCCGCGACAAACGTCTGGATATCTTCCTCGGCTACTGGAAACCGGCGATGGACAAGAACATCGCGCCGTTCCTCGCCGCCAATCAGGTCAAAGTCATGGACAAACCAAGCCTGGCCGACGCCCAGGCGACGCTGGCGGTTCCGGATTACGTGGCGGCGGCGGGGCTGAAGACCTTTGGCGACATCGCGAAATTCAAGGATCAACTCGGCGGCAAGATCTACGGCATCGAGCCCGGCAGCGGCGCCAACACCACGATCAAGACCATGATCGAAACCAACCACTTCGGCCTGAAGGATTTCAAGATCATCGAATCCGGTGAGGCCGGCATGCTCGCCGCCGTGCAGCGAGCGGTGAACCGCAAAGAGTTCGTGGTATTCGTCGGCTGGACCCCGCACCCGATGAACATCAACATGAAGATCACCTACCTGACCGGCAGCGAAGACGTCTACGGCCCCAACGAAGGCGCCGCCACCGTTTCCACGGTCACCGCGCCGGACTACGCCGAGCGCTGCCCGAACGTCCATCGACTGCTGGAAAACCTGACCTTCACCGCCGCCCAGGAAAGCCAGTTGATGGTGCCGATCATGGAGCGCAAGACACCGCAGGAAGTGGCGAAAACCTGGCTGCGCGAGCATCCCGAAGACCTGCAACGCTGGCTGGCGGGTGTCAGCAGTTTTGACGGCAAGGACGGCGTGGCCACGGTTCAGGCCAGCCTGAAAAACTGATGAGTACCTATCCACTTTCACCGGCGATGGCGGCGTTCGTCGCCAGCACCGAAAGCTTCGCCAGCGATGACAGCAGCCTCGGCGGATTGCGCAAATCCTATGACGACATGTGCCGCGCCTTCTCGCCCGGACGGCCGGCGGGCCTTGAGGTGGTGGATTTTCAGTTGAACGGGGTGGCGGTGCGTTCGTATCGCCCGCCTGTCCGGCCATCGGCCAGTGGCTGGCCGTGCGTGTTGTATCTGCACGGCGGCGGTTGGGTGGTCGGCGGGTTGGATTCCCATGACTTCATCTGCTGCGAGCTGGCGATGGCGCTCGGGGCAATGGTGGTGGCGGTGGATTACCGTCTGGCGCCGGAGCATCCGTTCCCGGCCGGTTTCGAGGATTGCCTGAGCGTCTGGCGCGCGTTGCGCAGCGGGCCGTTCTGGTTCGATCCCGGACGGATGCTGGTGGCGGGCGACAGCGCCGGCGGCAATCTGGCGGCGGCGCTGTGCCTGGCGCTGCGCGATGCCGGCGAGCCGCTGCCGGGCGCGCAGGTCTTGATCTATCCGGGGATGGGAGGCGACGCACAGTTAGCGTCACGCAGCGAATGCGCCGATGCGCCGTTGCTCGCCAGCAGCGATGTCGATTGCTATCACGCCTTGTATCTGCGCGGCACCGCGAAGCCGAACGCCTATGCGATGCCGTTGCTGGCCGGGGACTTCAGCGGTTTGCCCCCGGCCTGGATTGCCGTGGCGCAGTTCGATCCATTGCGTGACGACGGCGTGTGCTACGCCGAACGGCTGAACGCGGCGGGAGTCGACGCGGTGCTGTACTACGGCGAAGGGCTGGTTCACGGCTGCCTGCGGGCGCGGCATCAGGTCGCCGAGGTCGATCGTCTCTTTGAGAACCTGCTGGGGTTCATGGCTGACAAATTGTGACAGCGCACGGGCATGCTCATTGACGTAAATCGGGTTTATGATGCCGGACGGCAGAATAATAGAAGTCCCCCCAGGGATGACCTCGACCCCTTACGGAGCGCGCAATGCAGACTTTGTTTCCGCAGATCAAACCTCACGCACGGCACGATCTGGCCGTCGATGACACCCACACGCTGTACGTCGACGAAAGCGGTTCACCGGAAGGTTTGCCGGTGGTGTTCATCCACGGAGGTCCCGGCGCCGGGTGCGACGCCCAGAGTCGCCGCTATTTTGATCCGAACCTGTATCGCATTGTCACCTTCGACCAGCGCGGTTGCGGTCGCTCCACGCCCCACGCCAGTCTGGAAAACAACACCACCTGGGATCTGGTCGAAGACCTCGAGCGTATTCGTAAACACCTGGGCATCGACAAATGGGTGCTGTTCGGCGGCTCCTGGGGTTCGACCCTGGCGCTGGCCTACGCGCAGACCCACCCGGAACGCGTGCATGGGCTGATCCTGCGCGGGATCTTTCTCTGCCGTCCGCAGGAAATCGAATGGTTCTACCAGGCCGGCGCCAGCCGTCTGTTCCCCGATTACTGGCAGGACTACCTCGCGCCGATTCCGCTGGACGAGCGTGACGACCTGCTCAGCGCTTTCCACAAACGCCTGACTGGCAACGACCAGATCGCCCAGATGCACGCGGCCAAGGCCTGGTCGACCTGGGAAGGGCGCACCGCGACCCTGCGGCCGAACCCGCTGGTGGTCGACCGTTTCTCCGAACCGCAGCGCGCCTTGTCGATCGCGCGGATCGAATGCCACTACTTCACCAACAATGCGTTTCTTGAGCCGAACCAGCTGATCCGCGACATGGGCAAGATCGCCCATCTGCCGGGCGTGATCATCCATGGCCGCTACGACGTGATCTGCCCGCTCGACAACGCCTGGGAACTGCATCAGGCCTGGCCGAACAGCGAGCTGCAGGTGATCCGCGATGCCGGCCACGCCGCGTCCGAACCGGGCATCACCGATGCACTGGTGCGCGCCGCCAGCAAAATGGCCCGTCGCCTGCTCGACCTGCCGCCCGAAGAAGCATGAAGGGTCTTTTGCAGCGCGTGAAAGGCGCGCGGGTCGAAGTGGCGGGCGAGGTGGTTGGCAGTGTCGATCAGGGTTTGCTGGTGCTGGTGGCGGTCGAACCCGACGACACGCCGGCCAGCGCCGACAAACTTCTGCATAAGCTGCTTAACTATCGAGTGTTCAGTGACGCCGAGGGCAAGATGAATCTGTCCCTGGCGGATGTGGGCGGCGGGTTGCTGCTGGTCTCTCAGTTCACCCTCGCTGCCGACACCAAAAGCGGGTTGCGCCCGAGTTTCTCGACCGCCGCCCCTCCGGCGCTGGGCGAAGAATTATTCGACTATCTATTAAGCAAAGCGAAACAGATGCATGGCACAGTGGCATCAGGTAGATTCGGCGCGGATATGCAGGTGCACCTGGTCAACGATGGCCCGGTAACCTTCCTGTTACAGACATGAAAGCGCTTGAAACATCTTTTTAAGGGCTTTTCGACTGAAAACAGGGAATTTTCGCGATAAATACTTTGTTACCCCTGATGCGTTGTCACGCGGGCTACTAGATAATCGCGCGCTACGGGGATCAGCGTTCGTTGGTCCATTTTGACTTAGGTAGAGACTTGTCCGGATCCGATTGGGGAATCATTTTGACCCAGCGGAGTCGGAACAATGCTCGCCAACTTGGCAAGGGTGCCCTGAAAGGTCGGTTTTTTTGTACCGAATCCCTCACAGGCACTTCATCTGGCCGTTGGTTTATTGATCTGTTTTCGGCGAGGGTTGCTCGTGATTGTTAGTCCCTGTAATGCAGCAAAATTGTCTGCCAAACGCTTGCGCAGCGCTCTGGTAGCGGGCTCGGCAGTACTCTGCCTGCTCAGCGCCGGCCAGCTTTGGGCATTCAATCTTGACGATGTGTCGGCCAAGGCCAAAGAGCTGGCCGGGCAGAAGTTCGAAGCCCCGCGCAGCAACCTGCCAAACGAATTCCGTGAAATGAAATTCGCGGACTATCAAAAGATTCGTTTCCGCACCGAAAAAGCCGAATGGGCCGACCAGAAGACCCCGTTCAAGCTGTCCTTCTATCATCAGGGCATGCACTTCGATACGCCGGTGAAAATCAACGAAATCACCGCGAACACCGTCGAAGAGATCAAATACGATCCTAGCCGTTTCGATTTCGGCGACCTGCAGTTCGATCCTAAGGCCACCGAACAACTGGGCTACGCCGGTTTCCGTGTCCTGTACCCGATCAACAAGGCTGACAAGCAAGACGAAATCATGACCATGCTGGGCGCGAGCTACTTCCGCGTTGTCGGCAAGGGTCACACCTACGGTCTGTCGGCCCGTGGTCTGGCGATCGATACCGCTTTGCCGTCCGGCGAAGAATTCCCGCGTTTTCGCGAGTTCTGGATTCAGCAGCCGAAGCCGGGCGACAAGCACCTGGTGATCTTCGCCCTGCTGGATTCGCCACGTGCGACCGGCGCCTACCGTCTGATCCTGCGCCCGGGCAGCGACACCATCGTCGACGTCAAGGGCCAGATGTACCTGCGTGACAAGGTCGGCAAGCTCGGCATCGCGCCGCTGACCAGCATGTTCCTGTTCGGCGCCAACCAGCCGTCGAAAGTGCTCAACTACCGTCGTGAACTGCACGACTCCAGCGGTCTGTCGATCCATGCCGGCAACGGCGAGTGGATCTGGCGCCCACTGAACAACCCGAAACATTTGGCTGTCAGCCAGTTCAGCGTCGAAAACCCGCGTGGTTTCGGTCTGCTGCAACGTGGCCGTGACTTCAGCCACTACGAAGACCTCGACGACCGCTACGACAAGCGCCCAAGCGCCTGGATCGAGCCGAAGGGCGACTGGGGCAAAGGCACCGTCGATCTGGTCGAGATCCCGACCGCCGACGAAACCAACGACAACATCGTTGCGTTCTGGAACCCGGAAAAACTGCCGGAGCCAGGCCAGCCGCTGGACTTCGCCTACCGCATGCACTGGACCATCGACGAAGCCGCGCTGCACGCGCCGGACAGCGCCTGGGTCAACCAGACCCTGCGTTCGACCGGTGACGTCAAGCAATCGAACCTGATCCGTCAGCCGGATGGCAGCGTTGCCTACCTGGTCGACTTCGAGGGCCCGTCCCTGGCCGCCCTGGCCCCGGATGCAGACGTTCGCAGCCAGGTCAGCGTCGGCGACAACGCCGAACTGGTCGAGAACAGCGTGCGCTACAACCCGGAAACCAAGGGCTGGCGCCTGACCCTGCGGATGAAGATCAAGGACGCGAGCAAGTCCACCGAGATGCGCGCAGCCCTGGTGCAGCCAGTGGTCACCGCTGATCTGGCCAAGTCTTCGGTACCGACGTCCAATTCGTCGGTAGCCAAGGCCGACAAGGTTGCCGCCAAGCAACAAGAGAAAGCCGACAAGGAAGCCAAGGCCGCCGAGGCCAAACAGGCCGACGCCAAGCCGGTTGCAGATGCCAAGGACAAGGCCAACAAAGACGCCAAGCAGCCAGCCGCTGCGGACGCGGCCCCAGCCACACCGGAATCGGCACCGACTGAAGAAGTCCTGACCGAGACCTGGAGCTATCAGTTGCCTGCCGATGAGTAACTCTCAAGTACAGCCAGAGACTCTGTCCGAGTACCTGGCGCATCTGCCGATGACCGACGAGCAGCGCGCGGAACTCGCGGGCTGCCAGTCCTTCAGCGAATTGCATGAACGCCTGTCGTCCAAGACCTTTGACGCGCCGACCGAAGCCGCCCAGGCTTCGGTCGGCCAGCGCCTGATCCTGAGCACCGCCGAAGAGCTTCAAGACGCGGAAATGCTGGTGCTCGACGCCAGCGGCCGGGTCAGCATGAAGGCCACGCCGCCGATCCGTCGGACCAAGGTCGTGCCGGAGCCGTGGCGCACCAACATTCTGGTGCGTGGCTGGCGCCGCCTGACCGGCCGGACCAACCCGCCGCAACCGCCGAAGGACGCCAATGTGCTGCCGGCGGCGCGGTGGCGCACGGTCGGTTCGATCCGTCGCTACATTCTGCTGGTGCTGATGCTGGGTCAGACCATCGTCGCCGGCTGGTACATGAAAGGCATCATGCCGTACCAGGGCTGGTCGTTCGTCGATCTGGAAGAAGTCCTGCATCAACCGCTGCTGCAAACCGCCACGCAAGTGCTGCCATATGCGCTGCAGACCAGCATCCTGATCATGTTCGGGATTCTGTTCTGCTGGGTGTCGGCCGGTTTCTGGACCGCGCTGATGGGCTTCCTCGAATTGCTTACCGGCCACGATAAATACCGGATCTCCGGTAAAAGTGCCGGCAACGAGCCGATTCCGAAAGACGCGCGCACCGCACTGGTGATGCCGATCTGCAACGAAGACGTGCCTCGGGTGTTCGCCGGTCTGCGCGCGACCTTCGAGTCGGTCGCCGCTACCGGTGACCTGGACCGTTTCGACTTCTTCGTCCTCAGCGACAGTAACGACACCGACATCTGCGTTGCCGAGCAGCAGGCCTGGCTGGACGTCTGCCGCGAAGCCAAGGGCTTCGGCAAGATCTTCTATCGCCGCCGTCGCCGCCGCGTCAAACGCAAGAGCGGCAACCTCGACGACTTCTGCCGTCGCTGGGGCGGTGACTACAAGTACATGGTCGTACTCGACGCCGACTCGGTCATGAGCGGCGAGTGCCTGACCAGTCTGGTGCGCCTGATGGAGGCCACTCCGGACGCCGGCATCATCCAGACCGCGCCGCGCGCTTCGGGCATGGACACGCTGTATGCACGCATGCAGCAATTCGCCACCCGTGTATACGGTCCGCTGTTCACCGCCGGCCTGCACTTCTGGCAGCTGGGTGAATCCCACTACTGGGGTCACAACGCGATCATCCGCATGAAGCCGTTCATCGACCACTGCGCCCTGGCGCCGTTGCCGGGCAAGGGTGCGTTCTCCGGTGCGATCCTCTCTCACGACTTCGTTGAAGCGGCGCTGATGCGCCGTGCCGGCTGGGGCGTGTGGATTGCCTACGATCTGCCGGGCAGCTACGAAGAACTGCCGCCGAACCTGCTCGATGAACTCAAGCGTGACCGTCGCTGGTGCCACGGCAACCTGATGAACTTCCGTCTGTTCCTGGTAAAAGGCATGCACCCGGTGCACCGCGCGGTGTTTCTGACTGGCGTGATGTCTTACCTGTCGGCGCCGCTGTGGTTCTTCTTCCTGGTGTTGTCGACCGCGCTGCTGGCGGTGAACACGCTGATGGAGCCGCAGTACTTCCTCGAACCGCGTCAGCTCTATCCGCTGTGGCCACAATGGCACCCGGACAAGGCGATCGCGCTGTTCTCGACGACCATCGTGCTGCTGTTCCTGCCGAAGCTGTTGAGCATCATCCTGATCTGGGCCAAGGGCGCGAAAGAGTTCGGCGGCAAGTTCAAGGTGACCCTGTCGATGCTGCTGGAGATGCTGTTCTCCATGCTGCTGGCGCCGGTGCGGATGATTTTCCACACCCGTTTCGTTCTGGCCGCGTTCCTCGGCTGGGCCGCGACCTGGAACTCGCCGCAGCGTGACGACGATTCCACGCCATGGAGCGAAGCGGTCAAGCGTCACGGTCCGCAGACCCTGCTGGGCTTCTTCTGGGCGCTGCTGGTTATCTGGCTGAACCCGAGCTTCCTGTGGTGGCTGGTGCCGATCGTCGGTTCGCTGATGCTGTCGATTCCGGTGTCGGTGATTTCCAGCCGCGTCGGTCTGGGCCTCAAATCCCGTGACGAAAGCCTGTTCCTCATCCCCGAGGAATACAATCCGCCACAGGAGCTGCTGGCCACCGATCAGTACACCCACGAAAACCGCTGGCACGCGCTGAACGACGGCTTCGTCCGCGCCGTGGTCGATCCACAGCAGAACGCCCTGGCGTGCTCGCTGGCGACCTCGCGTCACGGTCAGGCCGAGCCGATCGAATGGCTGCGCCAGGAACGTGTGCGTCACGCGATCAAGGTCGGCCCGGCCGGGCTGAACAACCATGATCGTCTGCAACTGCTGAGCGATCCGGTGGCCCTGGCCCGTCTGCACGAGCAGGTGTGGGCCGAAGGCCATGCCGAGTGGCTGGACGCCTGGCGGGCTTCGGTGAAAGCTGATCCTCATGCACCGCTGCTGCCGCTCAAGCCGGTGAGCTTGCAGGCGCAACCGGCCTGATGAAGAAACCCCGCTAACTGGCGGGGTTTTTTTATGCTCGCTGAAAAGCCCCCCTCACCCTAACCCTCTCCCGGAGGGAGAGGGGACTGACCGGGTTGAATGTTCGAGTTACGCCGACGTGAGATACCGAGTTGAACTCTGGTCTGGAAAACGACGGAGATCGGCTCCCTTTCCCCCTCTCCCCTCTGGGGAGAGGGCTGGGGTGAGGGGTGGTTCTTGAATGTTAAACAAATCGTCCATTAAACCTTGTGCAAAAAATCGAGTGCGTTAGCATCCGTCCCCGAATTGGCGCACCCGGACAATCTTGTCCATTTCTGTCGGTTTTCGCGCCGCAAACGCAATGGTTTTGGGGACTTGAAGATGAAGAAGTATCTGTCGATGCTGCTGGTCGGCGTCACGGCACTGGTTGCAGTCAATGCGGCGCAGGCCGGCGCAATCGATGACGCGGTCAAGCGTGGCTCGTTGAAAGTCGGCATGGATCCGACCTACATGCCGTTCGAAATGACCAACAAGCGCGGCGAAATCATCGGTTTCGAAGTCGACATCCTCAAAGCCATGACCAAGGCGATGGGCGTCAAGCTGGAGCTGGTCTCCACCGGCTACGACGGGATCATCCCGGCGCTGATGACCGACAAGTTCGACATGATCGGCAGCGGCATGACCCTGACCCAGGAGCGCAACCTGCGCCTGAACTTCAGCGAACCGTTCATCGTGGTCGGCCAGACCCTGCTGATCCGTAAAGAGCTGGAAGGCACCATCAAGTCCTACAAAGACCTGAACACCGCCGACTACCGCATCACTTCCAAGCTCGGCACCACCGGCGAGATGGTCGCCAAGAAGCTGATCTCCAAGGCCAAGTACCACGGTTACGACAACGAGCAGGAAGCCGTGCTCGACGTGGTCAACGGCAAGGCTGACGCCTTCATCTACGACGCCCCGTACAATGTGGTCGCGGTGAACAAGGTCGGCGCCGGCAAGCTGGTGTTCCTCGACAAGCCGTTCACCTACGAGCCACTGGCCTTCGGTCTGAAGAAGGGTGACTACGACAGCATCAACTTCATCAACAACTTCCTGCACCAGATCCACGAAGACGGCACCTACGATCGCATCCATGACAAGTGGTTCAAGAGCACCGAGTGGCTCAAGGACATGGAATAAGGCCCGCCCGCTGATCGTTCCCACGCTTTGCGTGGGAACGCCGCCCGGGACGCTCCGCGTCCCTTAGCAAGCGTGACGCAGAGCGTCACAGGATGCATTCCCACGCAGAGCGTGGGAACGAGCGAATCAGAGAAACATTCAATGAAACAGAAAAAAGCCCAATGGCCCTGGCACGTCCTGACTGTGCTGGTGCTGGTCGGCCTGGCTGGCGCGTTGTATTACGCCACGTCGCTGATGTCCTACGAATGGCGCTGGAACCGTGTGCCGCAGTACTTCGCCTATCAGGCCGAGGAAACCCAGCGCGCGACCGACATTTCCACCGTCAGCGAACTGGTGCGCAAGGGCGGCAGCGCGCAGGTCACCCTGCGCAACGATGCCGGTGACGAGCAGCACCTGACCGTCGACGAAAACAGCCTGCAATTCGCCCAGGGCGACGATGTGGCCGAAGGCGACGTCGTGGGTGTGACGCGGCATTGGGCGGCGGGTCCGCTGTTGTGGGGCCTGTGGACCACGCTTTGGCTGTCGGTGGTGTCCGGCGTGCTGGGCCTGCTGATCGGTCTGGCGACCGGGCTGTGCCGGCTGTCGAGCAACCCGACCCTGCGCGACCTGTCGACGATCTATGTCGAACTGGTGCGCGGCACGCCGCTGCTGGTGCAGATCTTCATTTTCTATTTCTTCATCGGCACGGTAATGAACCTGTCCCGGGAGTTCGCCGGGATCGCCGCGCTGTCGCTGTTCACCGGTGCCTATGTGGCGGAAATCATCCGTTCCGGCGTGCAGTCGATTGCCCGCGGCCAGAACGAAGCAGCGCGTTCGCTGGGTCTGAGCGCCGGCCAGTCGATGCGTCATGTGGTGCTGCCGCAGGCGTTCAAGCGCGTGCTGCCGCCGCTGGCCGGGCAGTTCATCAGTCTGGTCAAAGACACTTCGCTGGTGTCGGTGATCGCAATCACCGAGCTGCTGAAAAGCGGTCGTGAAGTCATCACCACGTCGTTCTCGCCGTTCGAGATCCTGTTCTGCGTCGCCGGCCTGTACCTGTTGATCAACCTGCCGCTGTCGAAAATCGCCAGCCGGCTTGAGCGGAGGCTCGCGCAAAGTGATTGAAGTCCGCGATCTGGTAAAAGTCTTCGACACCCGTGGGCAAGTGGTGCGCGCGGTGGATAACGTCAGCACCAGTGTCGCCAAGGGTGAAGTGCTGGTGGTGATCGGCCCGTCCGGTTCCGGCAAGTCGACGTTCCTGCGTTGCCTCAACGGTCTGGAAGAGTTCGATTCCGGCTCGGTGAGCATCGACGGCCTGCAACTGGCCGACCCGAAAACCGACGTCAACGCCTACCGCCGCGAAGTCGGCATGGTGTTCCAGCATTTCAATCTGTTTCCGCACATGACCGTGCTGGAAAACCTGTGCCTGGCGCAGAAAGTCGTGCGCAAACGCGGCCAGAAAGAAAGCGAGGCCAAGGCTCTGGCATTGCTGGAGAAGGTCGGCATCGCCCAGAAGGCCCGCGAATATCCGTCGCGCCTGTCCGGCGGTCAGCAGCAGCGCGTGGCGATTGCCCGGGCGCTGGCGATGGATCCGAAGGTCATGCTGTTCGACGAACCGACCTCGGCCCTCGACCCGGAAATGGTCGGCGAAGTGCTGGACGTGATGAAGAACCTGGCCGTGGAAGGCATGACCATGGTCTGCGTGACCCACGAAATGGGCTTTGCCCGGGAAGTGGCGGATCGGGTGCTGTTCTTCGATCACGGCAAACTGCTGGAAGACGCCTCGCCGGCGGAGTTCTTCGATGCACCGAAGGATCCGCGAGCCCAGGCGTTCCTGCGGCAAGTCCTCTAAACGCAGGGCAAAAAAACGCAGCCACAGGCTGCGTTTTTTTATCACTGATCGTTCCCACGTCGAGGCGTCGAACCGTCTGCGTGGGAATGCCGCCCAGGACGCTCTGCGTCCCTTCGCAAGCGTGACGCGGAGCGTCACAGGATGCATTCCCACGCGGAGCGTGGGAACGATCGGGCGTCCACTTACACCTTGAACCGGCCCACCAGCGTTTGCAGGTGAGTGCCCAAACGCGCCAGCTCGACGCTGGAGGCCGCCGTCTCTTCACTGGCCGCCGAAGTCTGGTCCGAGACATCACGCACGTTCAGCACACTGCGGTTGATCTCTTCGGCCACGGCGCTCTGCTGCTCGGCCGCTGCAGCGATCTGCTGGTTCATCGCCTGAATCGCCGAGACGGTGCGGGTGATGCTTTCCAGCGAGCCACCGGCACGCCGGGTCAGCTCGACACTGCTGTCGGTCAGGGTGCGGCTGTTGTCCATGATCGTCGCCACTTGCTGGGTGCCGTTCTGCAGACCCACGATCAGCTCTTCGATCTCTTCCGTGGACTTCTGAGTGCGCTGGGCGAGGCTGCGGACTTCGTCGGCAACCACCGCAAAACCACGTCCGGCTTCACCGGCACGGGCGGCTTCGATGGCGGCGTTGAGGGCCAGCAGGTTGGTTTGCTGGGCCACGGACTTGATCACGTCGAGCACGCTGCCGATCTTGTCGCTTTCGCGTTTGAGCTCACCCATGGCCTCGGTGGAGTGGCCGACTTCAGCAGCCAGACGTTCGATCTGGGCGATGGCCTCGCCAACCACCTTGTCGCCTTCGCGGGCCTGCTGGTCAGCAGCGACCGCTGCTTCCGAAGCTTCCTCGGCGTTGCGCGCGACTTCCTGCACGGTGGCGGCCATTTCGTTCATGGCGGTGGCGACCTGGTCGGTCTCGATTTTCTGATTGTTCACCCCGGCGCTGGTCTGCTCGGTCACGGCGGACAATTCTTCGGCAGCGCTGGCGATCTGGGTCACGCCGTCGCTGATGCCACCGATCAGTTCGCGCAGGCCTTGAGTCATGCTCTGCATCGAGCGTTGCAGTTGGCCAAGTTCGTCACGGCGCAGGGATACCAGGTTGTGGGTCAGGTCACCGGCGGCCACACGCTCGGCAACTTTCAGGGTCTGCTCCAGCGGGATGATGATCTGGCGGGTGATCGCCCAAGCCGCGAGCAGACCGAAGGCCAGGGCCAGCAGGGTGGCGATCATCAGCATGTTTTTGGCGTGCGCGGCATCGGTGTCGCGGACGATGGTCTGGGATTCGGTGAGTTTCTTACTGACGTCGAGCAGGATGTCGCCTTGGGCCGACATGCGAGCCAGCGCCTTGGCGTTGTTCACCTGGGAGTCGCGGAACTGGCTGACGGCAGCGCGGTAAGCCTTCAGCGATTCGGTGGCCTGTTGCAGGTTGGCGATGTGTTGCTCGGGCAGTTTGCTCGGCAGGCTTTCCAGATTGTTCAGGGCGGCGGCGATGGCATCCAGCGCCGGCTGTTCGGCCTCGGCCTTGCCGCTGTAAGTGTAGCCGCGCACCTGATAGCGCGCCTGCTGCAGCAGTTTGCTCAGTTCGATCACGCTGTTGAATTGCGCGACGCTGTCGCCTTGCAGCAGGGATTTCTCGACTTCACTGACCTTGGCCACTGCATTGTCGGCGCTGGCGCCGAGTTTGCTGCGGGCGTCTTCACGCTGCACGGTGGCCTGAGTCATGTCACCAAAGGCGCGTTTGTACTCGGCGACCGCCGCCAGTTGCTGATCGATCATGGCCACGTCGGACGGTTGCTCGATCATGTTGCGGGCGCTTTGCAGGCCGCTGTCGAGTTTGCCGAGCAGGTCGTTGACCGCGCCAGGACCCTGTTCGCCACGGCGCGCTTCATAGTCCAGGCGCGCAAGGCGCAGGTCTTTGGTCAGCTCGTTGAGGCCGGAGATGAACCCGAGCTTGTCGCCCCGGCTGATGATTCCGCTCATGCCGGTCCAGCCGGTGAAGGTGATCAACAGGGTCAGCAGCAGCACCAGGCCGAAACCGATTCCAAGCTTACGTTTAACGCTGACGTTTCCAAGACTCTCGGCTAACCAACGGTACATGCGACGACTCCCTCGGACCACTAATTGGACTTATGGGGAGGGTATCGGCCGCATGATGGCAATCTGTAACGCCTTTTGTCTGACGAAGACTTCAGAACAGCCGGGCGAGCAGTGCGGTGACGGCGGTTTCGACCCGCAGGATTCGCTCGCCCAGTTGCACCGGTTGCAGCCCGGCCTTGGCCAGCAGATCGATTTCGTAGGGAATCCAGCCACCCTCGGGGCCGATGGCCAGGGTTACCGGTTCGTTCAGGGCGCGGGGGCAGGGCGGGAAGTTGCCCGGATGACCGACCAGGCCGAGGGTGCCGTCGGTGACGGCTGGCAGGCGGTCTTCGACGAACGGCTTGAAGCGCTTCTCGATGATGATTTCCGGCAGCACGGTATCGCGGGCCTGTTCGAGGCCGAGGATCAGCTGTTCGCGAATCGCTTCCGGCTCGAGGAACGGCGTCTGCCAGAAGCTTTTCTCGACCCGGTAGCTGTTGACCAGAATCACCTTCGACACGCCCATGGTCGCCACGGTCTGGAACACCCGGCGCAGCATCTTCGGGCGGGGCAGGGCGAGTATCAGGGTCAGCGGCAGTTTGGCCGGTGGCGGTTGATCGAGGGTGACCCGAAGCTCGGCTTCACCCGCGTCCAGGCGCAGCAGCTCGGCCGAGCCCATCAACCCGCCGATCCGCCCGACCCGCAGGCTGTCGCCGACTTCCGAGCGGTGGACTTCCTGCATGTGGGTCAGGCGCCGATCACGCAGCACGACGCGGTCGGCCGCAATGAAGTCGGCCTCTTCGAGCAGCAGCAGGTTCATGGCTGAGTCGCTGGCGGCTGGTCGTTGTGATCGTCTACGGTTTCTTCCGGGCGCTCGCGCTTGCTGACCAGGCTGCCGAAGAGGATGCCGACTTCGAACAGCATCCACATCGGCACGGCCAGCAGGGTCTGGGAGAAGATGTCCGGCGGGGTCAGGATCATGCCCACCACGAAGCAGCCGATGATCACGTACGGACGGATCTTCTTCAGGTATTTGACGTCGACCACGCCGATCCACACCAGCAGCACCACGGCCACCGGGATTTCGAACGCCACGCCGAAGGCGAAAAACAGCGTCATGACGAAGTCGAGGTAACTGGTGATGTCGGTCATCATTTCCACGCCGGCCGGGGTGGCCGAGGCGAAGAACTTGAAGATCAGCGGGAACACGAAGAAGTAGGCGAACGCCATGCCGGTGTAGAACAGCAGGATGCTGGAGATCAGCAACGGCACCGCGACACGCTTCTCGTGCTTGTACAGGCCCGGCGCGATGAAGCCCCAGATCTGATGCAGGATCACCGGGATCGCCAGGAACAGCGAGACCATCATCGTCAGTTTCAGCGGCGTCAGGAACGGCGACGACACGTCGGTGGCGATCATCGTCGCGCCGGCCGGCAGGTATTCGCGCAACGGCGTCGAGACGAAGGTGTAGATCTGCTGGGTGAAGGCAAACAGCCCGGCGAAGATGATGAAGATCGCCGCCACGCAACGCAGCAGGCGGGTGCGCAACTCGGTGAGGTGCGAAACCAGCGGCATGTGCTGGTCGTTTTCGGGGAGATCGCTCATGGGGCTCGCGGTGGCAATGTTGGGTCGTGAGGCGCTGGTGTGGTCGGCGCGGCGGTTGGAGCTACATGTTCAACCGTCGTGGCTGCGACAGCAGGTGCAGAATCGGTTGGCGCTACGACAGGTGCTGGTGGCGTCGCGGCGGCAGGCGCATGAATCGTCTGCTCACCCACATGCTCGACCGGCGTCGGCTCCTGCTGAACCGGCGTGAAAATCTTCCGCGCCTCCTGTTCCAGCGACAGGATGTGCTCGTTGTGCAGTTGCCGACGGATTTCGTCGGCACCGATTTCACGCTCAACTTCCTGTTTGATCGCGTTGAAGCTGCGCTTCAGCCGTCCGACCCACAGGCCGGCGGTGCGTGCAGCGCCCGGCAGACGCTCGGGACCCAGCACCAGCAGGGCAACGAGGCCGACGAGCAGCAGTTCAGAGAAGCTGATACCAAACATTAGTCAGTGCTCACACGTCTTTGCGGATCGGCTCTTCGACTTTCTGCGCCTGCACGTCGATGGTGTGCGGCGGGTTGGCCTGAGCGGTGGCTTGCGGCTGGACCGGCGGTACCGGTTGCGCAGGCGTGACGGTCGGATCGGCCGGTTTCTCGTCGTCGTTCATGGCTTTACGGAAGCCCTTGATCGACTCGCCGACGTCGGTGCCGAGGTTTTTCAGTTTCTTGGTACCGAACACCAGTACCACGACCACCAGGATGACGATCCAGTGTTTCCAGTCAAAAATGCCCATGTTGCTGTTCCTCTCTAATAGTTGTTCAGGCGGACGGGCGCGAGGCTTTCTCGACGTGTCCGGACAGGCCGAAACGGCGATCCAGTTCATCCAGCACCGCCTGCGGATGCTGCCCCAGCTGGGCAAGCATGACCATGCTGTGGAACCACAGGTCGGCGGTCTCGTAGATCACGTCGCTGCAGTCGCCGCTGACGGCGGCGTCCTTGGCGGCAATGATCGTTTCAACCGACTCTTCGCCGACCTTCTCCAGAATCTTGTTCAGACCCTTGTGGTACAGACTGGCGACATACGAGCTGTCGGCGGCTGCGCCTTTGCGCTCTTCCAGCACCTGAGCAAGGCGGGTCAGAGTGTCACTCATGTTTGTGTCCTGCGGAATAGATGGCGTGCGGGTCTTTCAGGACCGGGTCGACCGTTTTCCAGTCGCCGTTTTCGAAGACGCGGTAGAAGCAGCTTTGACGGCCGGTATGGCAAGCGATGTCGCCGATCTGTTCGACCATCAGGATGATGACGTCGGCGTCGCAGTCCAGACGCATTTCATGCAGCGTCTGTACGTGGCCGGACTCTTCGCCCTTGCGCCACAGCTTGCCACGGGAACGTGACCAATAGATGGCACGGTTTTCCGCCGCGGTCAGCTCCAGGGCTTCGCGGTTCATCCAGGCCATCATCAATACGCGTCCGGTCTTGTGATCCTGGGCAATCGCCGGCACCAGGCCATCGGCGTCCCACTTGATCTCGTCCAGCCAGTTTTTCATCTTCGACTCCGACAGCGAACCCACACTTCAATAGTCGGGTTCAGGCGTTGAAACAGTGTGCCAGCCGATCACGGAACTGGCTATCGGCGAACGACCAGATACAAGCCGACGGCCACCATGATCCCGGCGGGCCAATGCCCCAGTTCGTGCATCGGGCCACCGGCGGCGAGGATCGTACCGCCCGCCAGATGGGCGCTGCCGAGCAGGCGCAGGAACCAGTCGTCCTTGCGCTTTTTCCACGGCGGTGGCGGGTCGTTGGCGTGAGGTTGGGACATGCGTTCGAGCAGGTCACGGGCCATGTTGGCCAGGTGCGGCAGTTGTTCGAACTGGCTCTGGACGTTGCCGATCAAGGCTTTCGGGCTGACGCGCTCGCGCATCCAGCGTTCGAGGAACGGCTGCGCGGTGTTCCACAGATCCAGATCCGGATACAGCTGACGGCCCAGGCCTTCGATGTTCAGCAGGGTCTTTTGCAGCAATACGAGTTGCGGCTGCACTTCCATGTTGAAGCGGCGCGCGGTCTGGAACAGGCGCATCAGCACCTGGCCAAATGAAATATCTTTTAATGGTTTTTCGAAGATCGGCTCGCACACGGTACGGATCGCCGCTTCGAATTCGTTGAGCTTGGTTTCCGCCGGCACCCAGCCCGAATCGATGTGCAATTGCGCCACGCGGCGGTAGTCGCGTTTGAAGAAGGCGAACAGGTTGCGCGCCAGATAGTCCTGGTCTTCCGGGGTCAGGCTGCCGACGATGCCGCAGTCGATAGCGATGTACTGCGGGCTCCACGGGTTGACGGTGCTGACGAAGATGTTGCCCGGGTGCATGTCGGCGTGGAAGAAACTGTCGCGGAATACCTGGGTGAAGAAGATCTCCACGCCGCGCTCGGCGAGCATTTTCATGTCGGTGCGCTGGTCGGCGAGGGTCGCCAGATCCGTCACCTGAATCCCGTAGATGCGCTCCATCACCAGCACTTTCGGCCGGCACCAGTCCCAATAGACTTGCGGCACGTACAGCAGCGGCGAGCCTTCGAAGTTGCGTTTCAACTGGCTGGCGTTGGCTGCCTCGCGCAACAGGTCGAGTTCGTCGTAGATGGTTTTTTCATAGTCGCTGACCACGTCCACCGGGTGCAGCAGACGAGCGTCGGCGGAGACCTTTTCGGCGGCGCGGGCGAGGATGAACAGCCACGCCAGATCCTGGGCAATGATCGGTTTCAGGCCCGGGCGGATCACCTTGACCACTACTTCTTCACCGGTCTTCAACTGCGCGGCATGCACCTGCGCCACCGAGGCCGAGGCCAGCGGTTCGACGTCGAAACGGCTGAACACTTCGCTGATCTTCTTGCCCAGTTGCTCTTCGATCAGCTTGACCGACAGCTGCGAATCGAACGGCGGCACGCGGTCCTGCAACCGCATCAGCTCATCGGCGATGTCTTCTGGCAGCAGGTCGCGGCGGGTCGAAAGGATCTGCCCGAACTTGATGAAGATCGGCCCCAGGTCCTGCAAGGCCAGGCGCAGGCGTGCGCCACGGCTCAGGTCCAGCGGCTTGCGCGGGAACCAGCGCCACGGCAAGACGTAGCGCAGCGCCAGCAGGAACCACGGCAAAGGCAGATCGAACAGCAGGTCATCGAGGCGGTAGCGGATCACGACGCGCTGGATGCGCAACAGACGGCGGACGGCGAGCAGCTTCATGCGTTATCGCTTGGGTCGAGGGATCGGGAAAGGCGCTCGAAGCGCGCCTCGAGACGTTCCAGATCGAGTTTGATCCGGTCCAGTTCGCTGAAGCGGGCTTCGGCTTCGCGCTGCCCGACGAGGGTGCGCGATTCTTCGGCCAGGTATTCGGCGAGGTTCTGGTTGAGGCTGGCAAATCCTTGTTGATACCAGCGGGCGCGGCTGCGCAGGTGACCGCCGACCAGTTGCGTGGCGACAGGTCCCAGCCAGCGCGAGAGTTCGTACTCCCAGTCCAGCTCCAGATCCTGCAGCACGCCCGCCAGTTCCAGCAGCACGCCGCTGTCACCGTCGAGTTCGACTTCCGGTGCGTGCAGCACCGCGGTCTTGTCCTTGCTCAGGGCCAGTTTCACCAGACTCGAAGCGGGGGCACGCAGGGTGCAGTCGACGCCGGTTTCCCAGTGGGACGCCAGCATCAGGCCTTCGTCGCTCGGCAGGATGAACAGTTGCAGCGCCGGGCTGCGGCAATCCACGGCAATCACTTTGCCGGTCAGATGCGCCAGTCGCGGCAGCGCCGTGCTGTCGAGACGCAGCACGCGGTTCAGGCCGAGTTCGACGCTGGCGAGCAGCCCGGTCAGCAGCATCAGGGTTTGATGCCGCGGTGCAGGGCGACGATGCCTGCGGTCATGTTGTGATAGGTCACGCGGTCGAAACCGGCGTCGACCATCATCGACTTCAAAGTTTCCTGATTCGGGTGCATGCGGATCGATTCGGCCAGGTAGCGATAGCTTTCCGAGTCGTTGGTGATCAGCTTGCCCATCAGCGGCATGAAGGCGAACGAGTAGGCGTCGTAGGCCTTGGACATCAGCGCGTTGGTCGGCTTGGAGAATTCCAGCACCAGCAGGCGGCCGCCCGGCTTGAGTACGCGCAGCATCGAACGCAGGGCGTCTTCCTTGTGCGTCACGTTGCGCAGGCCGAAGGCGATGGTCACGCAGTCGAAATGGTTGTCCGGGAACGGCAGCTTTTCAGCGTCGGCCTGGACGAACTCGACGTTGCCCGACACGCCGACATCCAGCAGGCGGTCACGACCGACCTTGAGCATGGATTCGTTGATATCGGCCAGCACCACCTGACCGGTCGGGCCGACCAGGTGCGAGAATTTTTTGGTCAGGTCGCCCGTGCCGCCGGCGATGTCCAGTACGCGGTTGCCGGAGCGCACGCCCGACAGTTCGATCGCGAAGCGCTTCCACAGACGGTGCATGCCGCCCGACAGAAGGTCGTTCATCAGGTCGTACTTGGCGGCCACGGAGTGGAACACCTCAGCGACTTTTTCCGCTTTCTGGCTTTCCGGAACGTTTTTGAAGCCGAAGTGAGTGGTGGGTTCGGCATCGCTGCCTTTGTGCTGATCAGTCATATCGCTGTCACCAAAAGAGAATGCGCGACATTCTAATCCCCAAGCCATGCTTTGTCTTGGAATGGCTAAAGGTAAGATGGGCAACCTTCGGGACGATTTGCCGCAGTGGCGGTCAAGATTCGTTGCAGGCATTCATAGCCCCATTCAAAAAGCAGGAGTCATTCAATGGCCCATATCAGTGTTGAGCGTGCCCACAGCCTGGGCAAGGAAGCGGCCCGCGAGAAAGCCGACAAACTGGCGCAAAAACTCTCCGATCAATATGGTCTGGAGCCGCAGTGGTCGGGCGATGTCCTGAACCTCAAGCGTTCGGGCGTGAAGGGCGCGGTGCATGTGGCCGAGGATTCGATCCGGGTCGACGTGGAACTGGGCCTGATGATGTCGGCCATGAGCGGCATGATCAAAGCCGAGATCGAAAAGGCGCTGGATAAAGCGCTGGTCTGATCAGGACAAAACGGGGAGCTTCGGGCTCCCCGTTTTTTTCTCGTGCACCTGCCTTTTATGTCAGTTGTTAGGGTGCCGTTTCTAATTTTTCTCCCTACTTTGTGCCTGAGCCCGACACTCGTCAGGGCAGTTCCTCAAACCTTCTGCGCGTGAGGTGCACCATGGCCAAAGTCATTTTGAAGAAAAAAATCGACGCTTCGACTTCCGCTCTGAGCGACGTCAAATCCTATGCCCGCAAGATCTGGCTGGCAGGCCTGGGTGCCTACACCAAGGTCGGTCAGGAGGGCAGCGAGTACTTTCAGGAGTTGATCAAGGCTGGTCAAACTGTTGAAAAGAAAGGCAAAAAAGCCGTCACCGAAAAACTCGAAGCGGCCAACGCCGAGATCGATGAAGCCAAGGGCGAAGTCAGCTCTTTCAAAGGCCGGGTCGAAGTTCAGCTCGACAAGGTCGAGAAGGCGTTCGACACGCGTGTCGCCAGTGCCTTGAATCGTATCGGCATTCCGTCTAAACATGACGTTGAGGCACTCTCTGCTAAGCTCGATGAGCTGACGGCATTGCTCGAACGCGTCGCGCGTAAATCTTAAGGAGAACGGGATGGCTGGTAAAAAGAACACCGATAAAGAAGGCAGCTCGTGGATCGGAAAAGTCGAAGACTATTCCCGCAAGATCTGGCTGGCTGGTTTAGGCGTGTACTCGAAGATCGACACTGACGGCAGCAAGCTCTTCGATACATTGGTCAAAGACGGCGAGAAAGCCGAGAAGCTCACCAAGGCTGCAGTTGGCAAGAAAGTCGATGCTGCCAAGGATTCTGCAAGCTCGGCAAAATCGCGCATCAGCGGCGTGAAAGATCGCGCGCTGGGCACCTGGGATCAACTGGAAGGGGCTTTCGACAAGCGCCTGAACAGTGCGATTTCGCGCCTGGGCGTACCGAGCCGCAATGAGGTGAAGGATCTGCACAAAAAGGTCGATACCCTGACCAAGCAGATCGAAAAACTCACCGGCCTGAAAGCTCAGCCTGTCGCGGCGAAAACCGCAGCAGCCAAGCCTGCGGCCAAAACCGCTGCCAAGCCACTGGCTAAAGCCGCCGCCAGACCGGCCGCAAAACCAGCAGCCAAAACCGCTGCCGCCAAGCCTGCAGCGAAAGCCGCGGCCAAACCGGTTGCTGCCAAGGCCGCCGCCAAGCCGGCTGCAAAATCAGCCGCTAAACCTGCGGCCAAGCCAGCAGCCAAACCAGCAGCGAAAACCGCAGCAGCCAAACCCGCTGCCAAGCCTGCCGCCAAACCGGCTGCGGCGAAAAAGCCTGCAGTGAAAAAACCGGCCGCGCCGAAAGCCGCTGCACCGAAAGCCGCAGCACCAAAACCGGTGACCACACCGCAAGCACTGGCAAGCACGTCGAACTCCGCCTCGGCTCCAACCCCGGCGCCTGCTCCGACTGCTGCATCGACGCCGTCGACGCCAACCAGTCAGTCCTGATTTTTCAGGGCTCAAAAAAACGCCCGGCCTGTGAAGGTCGGGCGTTTTTTATGTCTGATCCAAGAGCCCCTCACCCCAGCCCTCTCCCGGAGGGAGAGGGGGCCGATTGCGGGATGCTTCAGTCTTACGTCGGCCTGAAAGTGAAGCATTGAATCCATAATCGATAAGGTCTTTCAGGTCGATGTCTAGCGTAAGACAACTCCGTAGGTTCCCTCTCCCTACGGGCGGTCCGACGTTTCGGGAGGGCTAGGGTGAGGGCAGCGATCTACCTGACTCACTCGTGATCTTCGAGGTACTGCAAAGCCATCCTCTCCGTCGCCACCTTCACCGGCGGCAACAAATGCGGCGCCACCAGCATCATGATCTGGTACACCACCAGCCGCACTTCCCCTTCGCGATCGAGAATCCGCTGATAGTCCAGCGAGAACAGCAGCGTCATGGTGATCTGCTCCACCAGTTGCCCCAGCGCCTGGGTGTCGCTGACCAGCTGCCCCGACGCCTTCAACCGCGCCAGCAATGACGCCAGCGTGCGCTTGAGCACGTTGAGGAACTGGCGAATGCCCTTGGCCAGTTTCGGCAGGCGCCCGGCCAGGTTCGACAGGTCCTGGAACAGAAAACGGTACTGCGCCAGCCGTTCGACGATCAGGTGCAGGAACAGCCAGTAATCCTCCGGCGCCAGTTCGACATCGGCGGGCGGGTCGAGCAGCGGGGCGAGGTCGTTCTGGAAGCGCTCGAACAGTCCGAGAATCAGCGGTTCCTTGCCGTGGAAGTGGTAGTAGAGGTTGCCGGGGCTGATCCCCATTTCATTGGCAACCTCCATGGTGGAGACGTTCGGCTCGCCCTTTTCATTGAACAACTGCAGGGCACATTCGAGGATCCGTTCGCTTGTTTTCATCCAGTCTTCTTAAAAGGGCTTGAGTCAGTCAGCGCACACGCACATAGGTGCCGGGTGCCGCTTCCATCGGTGGATAATTGGCGTTGCCGAGGGTCATCTGGGTTTCGCGCAGGGTGCCGGAGCGCTGCTGGACCCACTCCAGCCATTGCGGCCACCAGCTGCCGTCGACTTTCTTGGCGTCGTAGTACCAGGCGCGCGGATCACCGCTGAGCTTTCCGTTCTCGACGTAATGGGCTTTCGGGTTGCCCGGCGGGTTGAGGATGCTCTGCACGTGGCCGCTGTTGGACAGCACGAAGCGCCGCTCACCGCCCAGCAACAGCGTCGAGCGATAGACCGCATCCCACGGCGTGATGTGGTCGTTCATGCCGGCCACGCTGAAACTGTCGACCGTGACCTTTTGCAGATCAATCGGCGTGCCGCACACTTCCAGGCCACCCGGGTGGGTCAACGGGTTGTGCTTGAAGAAGTCCAGTATGTCGCCGTGAAACGCGGCGGGCAGGCGGGTGCTGTCGTTGTTCCAGTAGAGAATGTCGAACGCCGGTGGCTCCTTGCCCAGCAGGTAGTTATTGACGAAATAACTCCAGATCAGATCGTTGGGGCGCATCCAGGCGAACACCTTGGCCATGTCGCGACCGTCCAGCACGCCTTTCTGATAGGAGCGCCGCTTGGCCGCTTCGAGCGTTTGCTCATCGGCGAACAGGGTGGCCGGGGTATTCATCTCACTGTCGAGCAGGCTCACCAGATAGGTGGCGCTGGAGACCCGCCGCAACTGCCGCTTGGCCTGCAGATGCCCTTGCAGCGCCGCGATGGTCAGCCCGCCGGCGCAGGCGCCCATCAGGTTGACCTCACGGGCGCCGGTGATCGCCCGGCAGATGTTCATCGCTTCTTCCACGGCTTCGACGTAGGTCGACAGGCCCCATTCGCGATGGCGCACATCCGGGTTGCGCCAGCTGATCATGAAGGTCTGCAAGCCGTTCTTCAGGGCGAACTGGACGAAGCTGTTGCTCGGGCTGAGGTCGAAAATGTAGTACTTGTTGATTTGCGGCGGCACCACCAGCAGCGGTTTCGAATACTGCTTTTCGCTCATCGGCCGGTACTGGATCAGCTCGAGCATTTCGTTGCGAAACACCACCGAGCCGGTGGTGGTGGCGACGGTCTTGCCGACTTCGAATGCCTGTTTGGTCACCTGGCGCGGCAGGCCGTCGTTGTGCAACAGGTCGTCGATCAGATGGCTGAGACCGCGCACCAGACTGTGGCCGCCAGAGTTGAACAGTTCCTTGACCGCCAGCGGATTGAGCAGCGTGTTGGAAGGCGCCACGGCGTCGTTGAGCAGGGTGAAGGCGAAGTGTGCGCGGGCGCGGTCGTCGTCGCTCATGCTGCTCTCGTCGATCCAGCTCTTGACCTGTTTCTGCCAGGCCAGATAAGCCTGAAGGCTGCGCCGATAGAACGGGTTCAGGCTCCACGCCGGATCGGCGAAGCGACTGTCCTGCGGATTGGTCGGGTGGAGGGTTTCGCCGAGCAGCACGCGTCCGAGCGCGCCTCCCAGCTTCAAGGCGTGTTTTGCACTGTGGATCGGATTGCGCAGCCCGTGGGCCGCAACGTTGCGCAAGGTCGAGATCAGGTCGCGGCCGCGCAGACCGGTCATGGCACTCTGTGCATTGATGAACACGGCGGGGCTGGGCACGACGCCCGTCGCTGGTTTGTCACGCATGACTCAACACTCCTTCGTCTTCAGGCCAAAAACAAACACACCGAACCAGAACACCATAGACGCTGTTGCGGGTTGCTGCCTGCGTGGCCTCCTGCCACGCACCTGTCCAGACGCGTTGCAAAACGCTGTCCATAAATCCGTGCCGGGACGGTTATCCGCCCAGCGGTGTCGGGTGCGGATGCATCACCGCACGCTGACGTTCCTCCTGGAGGAATTTCATGATGATCGGCGCCACCGCCTCGGCCCGGGTAATCAGGAACAGATGCCCGTCGTCGATGATGTGCAGCTGCGCGTTGGGGATTCGCCAAGCGAGCATGCGCATGTTGATCAGCGGGATCAGCGGATCGTCATCGCCGGCCAGCACCAGCGTCGGCTGGTGGATCTTGTGCAGCCAGTGAATGCTGGTCCAGCCCAGGCCCGCGAACAGTTGCCAGTAGTAACCGAGCTTGCCCGCCGAACGCACCTTGGCCGCATGGCTGGCGGCGAGTGTCGGATCGCGGCGGAACGAGCCGCCGTAGATCATCGGGGCGATGCGGATCACATGGGACGGCTGGATATAGCGCCGCGGGCTGGCCATCATCCACAGCACTTTCGGCTTGCCCGGCACCATCACCGCACCGGCGGCGGTCGCCGCCAGCACCAGCTTCTTGCAGCGCTCGGGATAGTCGTAGGCAAACTGCTGCGCCAGCGCGCCACCCCAGGACACGCCGATCACGTTGACCTGTCCGTAGTCGAGGTAATCGAGCATCCGTGCGGTGAGTTTCGCCAGTCCCGGAAAGCGATACGGTCGGCTCGGCGTCGAGGAACCGCCGACACCGGGCACGTCGAAGGCGATCACTTCCAGGTCCGGATCCAGCGCCGCGACAAAAGGAAACACCAGCTCCAGGTTGGCGCCGATGCCGTTGAATATCAGCAAGGGCGTCAAGTGAGGCTTGCCGGGGCGGACCGCCGTACGGATAGTCTGGCCATCCAGCTCGACAGTTCGAAAGATGAACGGGTGCGGCATGCTTCAAGGCCCTGTGGGTCGATCTTTATGTCAGCCTCAATCCCCTGTGGGAGCGAGCCTGCTCGCGATAGCGGTGTATCAGTCAGCACATTGTTCCGGCTGTCGACGCCATCGCGAGCAGGCTCGCTCCCACAGTGTGGGGCGAGGTGTGTCGGTTACCGCTCGTGAACGTAAGTGCCCGGTGAAGCTTCGCCTGCCGGATACGCTTTGTTGCCCAGCTTGGTCGGCGCCTTTTTCAGCTCGCCCGAGCGCGCGGCCTGCCATGCCTGCCAGTACAACCACCAGGAGTCGGCGTGTTTGGTCGAGTTTTCCTGCCAGTCATCGGCATTCGCGGTCATTTCATCGCTGGTCATGTAGCGCGATTTCGGGTTGCCCGGCGGGTTCAGAATGCTCTGGATATGCCCGCTGCTGGACAGCACGAATTCGACCTTGCCACCAAACAGCTGCGCCGACTTGTAGCAGGACTTCCACGGGGTAATGTGGTCGTTGGTGCCGGCCAGCGAGAAGATGTCGGCGGTTACCTGCTTGAGGTCAATCGGCGTGCCGCACACTTCCAGTGCATTGGGGCGGATCAGTGGGTTGTTTTTGAACATCTCGATCAGGTCGCCGTGGAACGCCGCCGGCAGTCGAGTCGTATCGTTGTTCCAGAACAGGATGTCGAACACCGGCGGCTCGTTGCCGAGCAGGTAGTTGTTGACCCAGTAGTTCCAGATCAGATCGTTGGGGCGCATCCAGGCGAAGACCTTGGCCATGTCTTTGCCTTCGAGCACGCCGGCCTGATACGAATGGCGCTTGGCGGTCTCCAGGGTCTGCTCGTCGACGAAGAGCGCGACGTCGCTGTCCAGCGTTGTATCGAGCACGCTGACCAGCAGGGTCAGGGCGTTGACCTTGTTCTCGCCGATCGCCGCGTAGTGGCCGAGCAGGGCGGTGCAGGTGATACCGCCGGAGCAGGCACCGAGCATGTTGACGTCCTTGCTGCCGGTGATCGCGGTGACCACGTCGACCGCTTCCTTCAGGGCTTCGATGTAGGTCGAGAGGCCCCACTCACGCTGTTCCTTGGTCGGGTTGCGCCAGCTGACGATGAAGGTCTGCACATTGTTGCGCAGGCAGAAACGCGCCAGGCTCTTGTCCGGGCTCAGGTCGAATACATAGAACTTGTTGATCTGCGGCGGCACCACCAGCAGCGGGCGCTCGTGCACCTGCTCGGTGATCGGCTTGTACTGGATCAGTTCCAGCACATCGTTGCGAAACACCACCGCGCCTTCGGTCACGCCAAGGCTCTTGCCGACCTCGAACGCGCCCATGTTGACCTGGCTCGGCATGCCGCCGTTGTGCACCAGATCCTTGGCCAGATGCGAGAGGCCGTCGAGCAGGCTCTTGCCGCCGGTCTCGAAGAAGCGTTTGACCGCTGCCGGATTGGCTGCCGTGTTGGTCGGGGCCATGGCCTCGGTCATCAGGTTGATCACGAAGTGGCCACGCGCGATGTCCTTGGGCGAGAGGCTGCTGTCGTCGATCCAGGCATGGAGTTCCTTGCGCCATGCCAGGTAGGTTTGCAGATAACGTTTGTACAGCGGGTTCTGACTCCACGCCGGATCGACGAAGCGACGGTCATCGCCTGCCGGTTGCAGGTCGGATTTGCCGAACAGCACGTTCTTCAGTTCGAGGCCGAACTGGGTGACGTGTTTGACACTATGGATCGGTTGTTTGATGGCCTGGGTCAGCACCATTCGAGCAGAGGCCAGCAGATCCTTTCCGCGAAGCCCAACGACAGGATTCAGCCCCAGGGTGTTTTCCGAGGCCTGGTACTTCAAATCATCGTTATTCTTGTTACTCATCTACGACGCTCCATTGTCCTGAGACGAGTACCCGGTTTTCTGCTGTGCAGTTCCACAGCCAATGCCAGGTACTACTGCTCGGGTGACCGTTGATTCTGCATAGCTGCTTTACAGTCGTAGAGCACTGCAGGGAACTTGCCAGTTCCATTGGTTACCCGAGATTGATTTTTTTCGCAAGCAGCCGATCCCGGGCCGCTTTAGCGGAGCATTCAAACAGATGAATCTAGAAAATGCCCTCTAAACAGTCCAGGGCGCGGACTAGAGCATCAGCTTGACGACGGACTGGTCCGGGTCGCGGGTTTTGCCGGCGGCTTTGAGCTCGGCCAGATAATCCGCCCAGAGTGCGTCATAACGTCGCCCCAGCTCGTACAGATAATCCCAGGTGAACAGACCGCTGTCGTGACCGTCGTCGAAGGTCAGTTTCAGTGCGTACTGACCGGCCGGTTCTACCTTGGTCAGGCCGACGTTCAGCTTGCCGAATTGCAGGATCGGTTTGCCGTGGCCCTGAACCTCGGCGGAGGGGGAATGCACGCGCAGGAATTCGGCGGGCAGGGTGTATTCCTCGCCGGACGCGTATTTGAGCGACAGGGTTTTCGAGGCTTTGTGCAGTTTGATGTCGGTGGGAAGCATAGAAAAAAGCCTTTAGCTGCAAGCTACAAGCGGCAAGCTTAACTCAGCTTGCCGCTTGTAGCTCGGAGCTGGCAGCTCTACAGAATATAACGGGACAGGTCTTCGTTCTGCGCCAATTCGCCCAGGTGGCTGTTGACGTATTCGGCGTCGATCTGGATCGCCTTGTCGTCGTGGGCGCTGGCCAGATCGCCGGCACTGAACGACACCTCTTCCAGCAGGCGCTCGAGCAGCGTGTGCAGGCGACGGGCACCGATGTTCTCGGTCTTCTCGTTGACCTGCCAGGCGATTTCCGCCAGACGCTTGATGCCTTCCGGCTGGAACTGGATGTTCAGGCCTTCGGTTTTCAGCAGCGCGCAGTACTGCTCGGTGAGCGAGGCGTGCGGTTCGCTGAGGATGCGTTCGAAGTCCTGCGGGCTCAGGGCCTTGAGTTCGACGCGGATCGGCAGACGACCTTGCAGCTCCGGCACCAGATCGCTCGGTTTGCTCAGGTGGAACGCACCGGAGGCGATGAACAGGATGTGGTCGGTCTTGACCATGCCCAGCTTGGTGTTGACGGTGCAGCCTTCGATCAGCGGCAGCAGGTCACGTTGCACGCCCTCGCGGGACACATCGGCGCCGCCGACATTGCCGCGCTTGGCGACCTTGTCGATTTCGTCGATGAACACGATGCCGTGCTGCTCGACCGCTTCCAGAGCCTTGGCCTTCAACTCTTCTTCATTGACCAGGCGACCGGCTTCTTCGTCGCGTACCAGCTTCAGCGCTTCCTTGACCTTGAGCTTGCGGGCCTTCTTCTTGCCCTTGCCCATGTTGGCGAACAGGTTCTGCAACTGGTTGGTCATTTCTTCCATGCCCGGAGGCGTGGCGATTTCGATGCCGGCCATTTCGGCGACTTCGATCTCGATTTCCTTGTCGTCCAGCTGGCCTTCGCGCAGGCGCTTGCGGAACAGTTGGCGAGTGTTGGAATCCTGGGTCGGCGCTTCTTCGTTGCTGAAACCCATGCGTGCCGGTGGCAGCAGGGCGTCGAGGATACGGTCTTCGGCGGCGTCTTCGGCACGGTGGCGAACGCGGGTCATTTCCTGCTCGCGCAGCATCTTGATCGCGGCGTCGGCCAGATCACGGATGATCGATTCGACGTCACGGCCGACGTAGCCGACTTCGGTGAACTTGGTCGCTTCGACCTTGATGAACGGTGCGTTGGCCAGCTTGGCCAGGCGACGGGCGATCTCGGTTTTACCGACACCGGTCGGGCCGATCATCAGGATGTTCTTCGGGGTCACTTCAACGCGCAGCTCTTCAGGCAGCTGCATGCGGCGCCAGCGGTTGCGCAGGGCAATCGCGACGGCGCGCTTGGCATCGTCCTGGCCGATGATGTGGCGGTTGAGTTCGTGGACGATTTCGCGGGGAGTCATGGACATAATAATTGACGGTCCTCAAGCAGAAACAAGCCGTGGCACAGGGGCCGCGTCAGGCTTATTCAGCGAGATCCTGCTCCTCAATGGTCTGGGTGTGGTTGGTGAATACACAGATGTCGCCGGCGATGCCGAGAGCGGTCTCGACGATTTCGCGGGCCGACAGGTCGGTCTTCTTCAGCAGCGCGCTGGCGGCGGCTTGCGCGTAGGCGCCACCGGAACCCATGGCGATCAGGCCGTCTTCGGGTTCGACCACGTCACCGTTGCCGGTGATGATCAGCGAGGCGTCCTTGTTGGCGACCGCGAGCATCGCTTCGAGGCGGCTCAGGGAGCGGTCGGTGCGCCATTCTTTGGCGAGTTCGACGGCGGCGCGAACCAGGTGACCCTGGTGCTTTTCAAGCTGGCCTTCGAAACGTTCGAACAGGGTAAAGGCGTCGGCGGTGGCACCGGCGAAACCGGCGATGACTTCGCCGTGGTACAGGCGACGAACTTTCTTCGCGTTGCCTTTCATCACGGTGTTGCCGAGAGAAACCTGGCCGTCGCCGCCCATGACGACTTTGCCGTGGCGGCGGACTGAAACGATGGTGGTCAAGGGAAGAGTCTCCACACTGCGGGGCGAAAATGCCTTATGCCCATTCATATGGGGGTGGTGGAGAGGATTTCAACTGCGGGGCGGGAGAGGGGACGAGCGGTGGTTTGCAAGTGATCGCTCCCACGCAGAGCTACATGATCGTTCCCACGCTCCGCGTGGGAATGCCTCAATGGACGCTCCGCGTCCCTGCGGCAAGGGACGCGGAGCGTCCCGGGCTGCATTCCCACGCAGAGCGTGGGAACGATCGGTGGGGGAGGATCAGCGGCTCTGGCGTTGTTGTAACAACAGGTTGCTGAAGCCCGCGCCCGCCAGTTGTTTCTGGGCGGTGGTCAGCTGTTCGCGGTTGCTGAACGGGCCGACCAGTACGCGGTACCAGGTTTCATCCTTGACCGTCCCGGACTCAACCGCGACCGCCTGGCCGAGCAGAATGATCTGCGCGCGGACCTTGTCGGCATCTGTCTCTTTGCGGAACGAGCCGGCCTGCAGGAAGAACTTGGTCACCGGTGCAGCCTTGGTCACCGGTGGCGCTGGTGGCGGGGTGATCCCGGCCAGTGCAGCCTGTGCGCGTGCGGTGTCGATTTTTGCCGCTTCCGCCGGGGTCACCGGCGTGGTCGGGATTGCCGGCACTTGTGGCGTCGGCAGGGTTTTCTCCGGCACGGCATCAGGCGGCACGATCACTTCCGATTCCGGCAGCAGGGTGTAGAAGTCGTACTTCGGCTTCACCGGTTGCGTCGGGCTCGGCGGGGTCTTGTTGGCCTCGGCGATCTTGCTGGCTTTCTGTTGTTGCTGTTGCTCGACCTTCTCGCGCTTGACCGTGTCGCTGCCCTTGCCCGGCTCCAGTTTCATCAGGAACACGATGAACGCGCCGACCGTCAGGCCGATGGCCATCCACAGCCAGCCCGGAATCGGCTGCTTCGCTGGAGCTTGGTAACGGCTGGCGCCACGCTTGGGTGCAGGTTTTTTCTTGGCAGCCAACTTACATGCGCTCCAGGGTTTCCAGGCCGAGCAGTTCCAGGCCTTGCTTGAGGGTACGGCCGGTCAGCGCGGCAAGGCGCAGACGGCTTTGCATTTGTGCCGGGGTGTCGGCGGCGAGGATCGGGCAGTTCTCGTAGAAGCTGGAGAACAGACCGGCCACGTCGTACAGGTAGGTACACAAGGTATGTGGCGTGCCCTTTTCCGCAACGTTGTTCAGCACTTCACCGAACTGCGCCAGTTTGGCTGCCAGTTCCTGCTCGTGCGCGGCTTCGAGGACGATCTGGCCGTCGACTTCGCTGAAATCCTTGCCCAGTTTGCGGAATACGCCGGCCACGCGGGTGTAGGCGTACAACAGGTATGGCGCAGTGTTGCCTTCGAAATTGAGCATCAGGTCGAAGTTGAAGCTGTAGTCGCTGGTGCGGTGCTTCGACAGGTCGGCGTACTTCACCGCGCCGATGCCGACCACTTTGGCGATCGCGCGCAGTTCGTCTTCGGCCAGTGTCGGGTTTTTTGCCTTCACCAGGCTGTAGGCACGTTCCTGCGCTTCGGTCAGCAGGTCGATCAGCTTCACGGTGCCGCCGTCACGGGTCTTGAACGGACGGCCGTCGGCGCCGTTCATGGTGCCGAAGCCCATGTGCTCCATTTCCATCGGATGGGTCACGAAACCGGCCTTGCGCGCCACGGCGAACACTTGCTGGAAGTGCAGGGCCTGACGCTGGTCGACGAAGTACAGCGCACGGTCTGCCTTCAGCTTGCCGCTGCGGTAGCGCACGGCCGCCAGGTCGGTGGTGGCGTACAGGTAGCCGCCGTCAGCCTTGACGATGATCACCGGCAGCGGCTCGCCTTCGGCGTTCTTGAATTCGTCGAGGAACACGCACTGGGCGCCGTTGCTTTCGACCAGCATGCCGGCGGCTTTCAGGTCGTTGACCACGTTGATCAGGTCGTCGTTGTAGGCGCTTTCGCCCATCACGTCGGCCATGGTCAGTTTGACGTTGAGCAGTTCGTAGATCTTCTGGCAGTGCGACAGCGAGATGTCCTTGAACTTGGTCCACAGCGCCAGGCACTCGGCATCGCCAGCCTGCAACTTGACCACCAGACCACGGGCGCGGTCGGCGAATTCCGGAGATTCGTCGAAGCGTTGCTTGGCGGCGCGGTAGAAGTTTTCCAGGTCCGACAGTTCGTCGCTGGTGATCGGGTTTTCCTGCAGGTACGCCATCAGCATGCCGAACTGGGTGCCCCAGTCGCCGACGTGGTTCTGACGGATCACGGTGTCGCCGAGGAATTCGAGTACCCGCGCCACGCCGTCGCCGATGATGGTCGAGCGCAGATGGCCGACGTGCATCTCTTTGGCGAGGTTCGGTGCCGACAGGTCGACCACGGTGCGTTGCGCCGGGCCGGCCTTGCGCACGCCAACGTGAGCGTCGGCCAGTGCGGCGTCGAGGCGCGAGGCCAGCGCTTGAGTGTTCTGGAAGAAGTTGATGAAGCCGGGCCCGGCGATTTCGGCCTTGGTGACGTTCTCGTCAGCCGGCAGGGCGGCGATGATTTTCTCCGCCAGGTCGCGGGGCTTCATGCCCGCAGGCTTGGCCAGCATCATCGCGATGTTGCTGGCGAAGTCGCCATGGGTCTTGTCCCGGGCGTTTTCCACCTGGATCGCCGGCGTCAGGCCTTCAGGCAACACACCTTCGTTGACGAGTTGGGTGAGGGCTTGTTGGATCAGCTGGCGAATGGTGTCTTTCATGGTCTTCTCTTTCGACCGCAAGCGCGGCGGCGCATCGATGCGCGGGTGGAAAAACTGGGCATTATCCGTTGCGAAGACGGGCTTGCCAACCTTAGCAGGCAGGATGTGGATGTGTGGTGACAATTCGGCCGGTTTTGCCCGGTCAGTACAGATCCACCGGATCGACATCCAGCGACCAGCGCACCGCACGGCCGCTTGGCATCTGCTCCAGTACCAGCAGCCAGCTCGCCAGCAATCGGTGCAGCGGCGCCCGGGCCGTGGCCTGCAACAGCAGCTGCGCGCGGAAGCGTCCGGCCCGGCGCTCCATCGGCGCTGGCACGGGTCCCAACAGTTCAATGCCGGTCAGGTTCTGTTCGACCAGCAAACGCTCGGCCTCGCTGCACGCCTCATCAAGAAAGCCTTCGGCCTGCCCCGGCTTGTGCGCTTCGGCGCGCAGCAGGGCGAGGTGGGCGAACGGCGGCAGGCCGGCGGCGCGGCGTTCGCTCAGGGCCTGCTCGGCGAAGGCGAAGTAACCCTGCTCGGTCAGTTGCACCAGTAAAGGATGGTCTGCGAGGTGGGTCTGGATGATCACCTTGCCCGGTTCTTCCGCCCGCCCGGCCCGGCCGGCAACCTGCACGATCAACTGCGCCATGCGCTCGCTGGCGCGGAAGTCACCGGAAAACAATCCGCCGTCGGCATCGAGGATCGACACCAGCGTCACTCGAGGGAAGTGGTGACCCTTGGCCAACATCTGGGTGCCGACCAGAATGCACGGCTGGCCTTTCTGGATCGTGGCGAACAGCTGGTTCATCGCGTCCTTGCGCGACGTGCTGTCACGGTCGACGCGCAACACCGGATAGTCCGGGAACAGAATCGCCAGCCGTTCCTCGGCCCGCTCGGTACCGGCGCCCACGGGCCGCAGATCGACCTTGTTGCACTTCGGGCACTGGCGCGGCACGCGCTCGACGTAACCGCAGTGGTGGCAGCGCAGTTCGCCGTAGCGCTGATGCACGGTCATCCGCGCATCGCAGCGCTGGCATTCGGACATCCAGCCGCAATCGTGGCACAGCAGAGTCGGGGCAAACCCCCGGCGGTTGAGGAACACCAATACCTGCTGGCCGGCGGCGAGGGTCTGGCCGATGGCTTGCTGCATCGGCCCGGAAATGCCGCTGTCCAGTGGACGGCTTTTCACATCCAGACGCAGGAAACGTGGCTGCTTGGCGCCGCCGGCACGTTCGTTCAGGCGCAGGAGTCCGTAGCGGCCGGTGTAGGCGTTGTGCAGGCTTTCCAGCGATGGCGTCGCGGAGCCGAGCACGATCGGGATGTTTTCCTGCCGCGCCCGCACCAGCGCCAGATCCCGCGCGTGATAGCGCAGGCCTTCCTGCTGTTTATAGGAGCCGTCGTGTTCTTCATCGATGATGATCAGCCCCGGATTTTTCATCGGGGTGAACAGCGCCGAGCGGGTTCCGATAATAATGTCGGCCTCGCCGTCACGGGCGGCGAGCCAGGCATCCAGACGATCACGATCGTTGACCGCCGAGTGCAGCAGGGCGATGCGGGCGTTGAAGCGTTGTTCGAAACGGGCGAGGGTCTGCGGGCCGAGGTTGATCTCCGGAATCAGCACCAGCGCCTGCTTGCCGGCCTCGAGGGTTTCGCGGATCAGCTGCAAATAGACTTCGGTCTTGCCGCTGCCGGTGACCCCGGCGAGCAGGAACGCGTGATAACTGTCGAACCCGGCGCGGATCGCCTCGTACGCGGCGCGCTGCTCGCTGTTGAGCGGCAGTTCGGGCTGGGCCAGCCAGTGTTCATGGCGCGCGCCGGGGGCGTGGCGGCGCACTTCGACTTGCACCAGATCCTTGGCCAGCAGCAAATCGAGGCTGTCCTTGCTCAGCATCAGTTTGCTCAGCAACTGATGGGCGACGCCGTGAGGATGCTGGGCCAGCGTCGCCAGGGCTTCGCGTTGGCGCGGGGCGCGAGCGATGCGCGGGTCATCGAGGCTGGCGCCGGGGGCGGCGGACCAGAAGCGTTCCTGTCGCGCCTCGGCCAGTTCGCCCTGGCGCAACAGCACCGGCAGCGCCCAGCTCAGCGTGTCGCCGAGGCTGTGCTGATAGTACTGAGCCGTCCACAGGCATAGCTTGAACAGCGCCGGCGGTAGCGGAGCGGTGGCGTCGAGCAGGGCCAGCGCCGGTTTGAGCTTTTCCACCGGCACTTCGCTGGTGTCAGTGACTTCCACCAGAATCCCGATCATCTCCCGCCGACCGAACGGCACCCGCAGGCGCATGCCCGGTTGCAACTGCGAACGCAGCACGCCGGCCGGGGCCCGATAGTCGAACAGGCGGCGCAGGGGCGAAGGCAGGGCGAGGCGCAGAATGGCGTCGGGCACGCGGAGGATTCTCATAGGCGGGGCGGTGGAGAAGGCCGGGAGCCTAGCAGACGGTCGGTCCTGTGTCCTCCATCAGGAAAGCGTTCAAATGTTGACGAGTGGATTTTGGCGTCAGGCAAGGCGCTACGACGACTCATAGCTTGCTATGGGGAGGAGTAGCAACGCAGCCTGACGTCAAAAGACGCCGTCAACATTGAACAGTCTTTTCTGATGGAGGGCACCCCTGACAGCTTGCGTGATCGGGATTGTCTGGTAGAATCCGCGGCCTAATTACGTGCGGTATTCAACAATCGTGTTGGATGGCGGCACGCCAGCTGAGGAAAACACCATGAAAGCCGATATCCACCCGAATTACCCAGAAGTTGCAGTAACTTGCAGCTGCGGCAACAAGTTCGAAACCCGTTCGACCTTCGGCAAAGCCCTGGCGATCGACGTTTGCAATGAGTGCCACCCGTTCTACACCGGTAAGCAGAAGACTCTGGACACCGGTGGTCGCGTTCAGAAGTTCGCCGACCGTTTCGGTGCTTTCGGCGCGAAAAAGGCCTAAGGCCCTTCATTCTGGAAAACCTCAGCGGCTTTTCCGGTCTGATGAAAAAGGCGTCCCTTGCGGGCGCCTTTTTTGTGTCCGCGATTTGGCTCTCCTCCGTTCAGGCCTTCTGCCCGGCGCCGACCGGTCTGGACAGCGCCACGGTTCAGCGGGTGGTCGACGGCGACACCCTGCGCCTGATCGACGGGCGCAATGTGCGGATGATCGGCCTCAATACGCCCGAACTCGGCAAGCAGGGCCGCAGCGACGAGCCGTTTGCAGTGGCCGCGCGCAAGCGCCTCGAAGCCCTGGTCGCCGAGAGCGACGGGCGGGTAGGCCTGCGACTCGGCGTCGAGTCCAGGGACCGTTACGGGCGAACACTGGCCCATGTTTTCAGCGCCAGGGGTGAGAATCTCGAAGCGCAGATGCTCGCCGATGGCCTCGGTTTCCAGGTTTCGGTAGCGCCAAATGTCGATCTGGTCGATTGTCAGCAAGCCGCTGAACGCCGCGCGCGACAGGCCGGGCTTGGCCTGTGGAAACGCTCACCTGTACTGAAAGCGGAGCAGATCGAGCGCTCGGGTTTCGCGCTGGTCAGCGGGCGTGTGAGCAAGGTTCAACGCAATCGCGGCGGAATCTGGATCGAGTTGCAGGACAAGCTTGTACTGCGCGTTGCACCCAATCTGCTGCATCGCTTCGATGGCGCCTCTCTGCAGGCATTGAAGGGCAAGCAGATCGAGGCTCGTGGCTGGGTGGTCGACCGTTCCCGGCGCGGTGGACTGAAATCAGGTCAGGCGCGCTGGTTGCTGCCGCTGACCGATCCTTCGATGCTCCAGCCGTCCCGCTGAATAAAAAGTTGTAGACATTTTTTCTGTCGATTGTGAACAGTCTAACCCTTGTGCGCCGTGGCTCTTGGCCCAAAGTCGTAGGGCAGGGCGCTTGACAGGGGTGACCGGGCAGTCTTGTGGGGACTTTGCGAGGCGCGTATCCTCGCTGACCAGTCTGTCCAACAGTAAAAAGCGGAATGCCAAAATGTCTGATCTGAAAACTGCCGCTCTCGAATATCATGCCAATCCTCGTCCAGGAAAGCTGAGTGTCGAGCTCACCAAGGCCACTGCTACCGCCCGCGACCTGTCGCTGGCCTACAGCCCCGGCGTAGCTGAACCAGTGCGCGAGATCGCCCGCGATCCTGAACTGGCCTACAAGTACACCGGCAAGGGCAACCTGGTTGCAGTCATTTCCGATGGCACCGCGATTCTGGGCCTGGGTAACCTCGGCCCACTGGCTTCCAAGCCAGTGATGGAAGGTAAAGGCGTGCTGTTCAAGCGCTTCGCCGGCATCGACGTCTTCGACATCGAAGTCGACTCCGAAAGCCCGCAAGCCTTCATCGACACCGTAAAACGCATTTCCATCACCTTCGGTGGCATCAACCTGGAAGACATCAAGGCGCCTGAGTGCTTTGAGATCGAGCGCGCTCTGATCGAGCAGTGCGACATTCCGGTATTCCACGATGACCAGCACGGCACCGCGATCGTGACCGCTGCGGGCATGATCAACGCCCTGGAAATCGCTGGCAAAACCCTTGCCGACGCCAAGATCGTCTGCCTGGGCGCTGGCGCAGCCGCCATCTCCTGCATGAAATTGCTGGTGAGCATGGGCGCCAAGGTCGAGAACATCTTCATGGTTGACCGTACTGGCGTGATCCACGCTGGCCGTGACGACCTGAACCAGTACAAGGCTGTGTTCGCTCACCCTACCGAGAAACGCACCCTGGACGACGCCATCGAAGGCGCTGACGTATTCGTCGGCCTGTCGGGTCCGAACCTGCTGAGCGCCGAGCAACTCAAGCGCATGGCGGCCAACCCGATCGTCTTCGCATGCTCCAACCCGGATCCGGAAATCTCCCCGGAACTGGCTCACGCCACCCGTAACGACGTGATCATGGCCACCGGCCGTTCGGACTACCCGAACCAGGTCAACAACGTACTGGGCTTCCCGTTCATCTTCCGTGGTGCCCTGGACGTTCGCGCCAAGCGCATCAACGAAGAAATGAAGATCGCTGCCGCCAACGCCCTGCGCGAACTGGCCAAGCTGCCGGTTCCTCAGGAAGTCTGCGACGCCTACGGCGGTATCTCCCTGGAATTCGGCCGTGAGTACATCATTCCGAAGCCAATGGACAAGCGCCTGATCACCGTGATCTCCGACGCCGTGGCCAAGGCCGCGATCGAGACCGGTGTGGCGACCCTGCCGTATCCGAAGAACTACCCGCTGAAAAGCGTGGATGACGTGTTCAACGGCTAAGTCGTTGTAGCGCTTCATGAAGAGCCCCGCTTTTTAAGCGGGGTTTTTTTGTCCGTGAAAATGCGTTCCAGCTTCAAGGGCGGCCCTCACCCTAACCCTCTCCCAGGGGGAGAGGGGACCGAATGGGGGATATCGATGAGTTACGCCGACGTGAAGGCCCTGCTGTGAATCCATAATCGACTCGGTTATTCAGGTCGACGTACAGCGTCAGACACCTCGGTCAGTCCCCTCTCCCCCTGGGAGAGGGCTAGGGTGAGGGCGGCCTTTGATGTGAAACGCCATTCTCGGTACGACAGAAAACAAAAAGCCCCGCACTTCTTGCGAAGGCGGGGCTTTTTGGCGGATCAGGATCAGAACAAATCGATCGGCGCCTGTTCATCCGCCGGCAGCGGACTGCCCGGAACTGTGCCGTTGCCGATCTCATTGACCGACGGTGGCGTGTCCTCAGCCTTGAACAGCTCGAAGTACGCGCCTGGTGTGCTCGGCGATGCCGCACGACCGCTGACCGGATCCACCCGCAGGCTGAGGATGCCTTCCGGCTCCGGCTGGACGTGCGGCGGCTTGTCCTTGAGCGCGGCGGCCATGTAGTTCATCCAGATCGGCAGTGCCACGGTGCCGCCGAACTCTCGGCGACCGAGGCTTTCCGGCTGGTCGAAACCGGTCCACACGGTGGTCACGTAGTCGGCGTTGTAGCCGGAGAACCACGCGTCCTTGGATTCGTTGGTGGTACCGGTCTTGCCGGCGATGTCGCTGCGGCCCAGGGCCAGTGCGCGACGGCCGGTGCCGAGCTTGATCACGTCCTGCAACATGCTGTTGAGGATGTAAGTGGTGCGGCCATCGACGATGCGCTCGGCGACTGCTGGAGCTTGCGGCACAGCCGCGCTGCCCGGCGCTTCACCCGGAACCGGCGCGGCATTGACGGTAAACGACTCGGTAGCGGGTGCCGCGATGCCATCGGTGGCCGCGCCGCCCTGCGGTACGGTCGGCGGATTGGCGACGAACAGCGTGTCGCCATTGCGGCTTTCGATCTTGTCGATGATGTACGGGGTGATCTTGTAGCCGCCGTTGGCGAAGGTGCTCCAGCCGGTGGCGATCTCCATTGGCGTCAGGGTCGCGGTGCCCAGCGCCAGGGACAGGTTTGGCGGCAGGTCCTGCTTGTTGAAGCCGAAACGGGTGATGTAGTCGATGGTCTTGCCCACGCCCATCGCCTGCAGCAGGCGGATCGAAACCAGGTTGCGCGACTTGTACAGCGCTTCACGCAGACGGATCGGGCCGAGGAAGGTGTTGGTGTCGTTCTTCGGACGCCAGACTTTGTCCAGGTACTCGTCGACGAACACGATCGGCGCGTCGTTGACCAGACTGGCGGCGGTGTAGCCGTTATCCAGTGCGGCGCTGTAGACGAACGGCTTGAAGCTCGAACCCGGCTGACGCTTGGCCTGCATCGCGCGGTTGTAGTTGCTCTGCTCGAAGGCGAAGCCGCCGACCAGCGAACGGATCGCGCCGTTCTGCGGATCCAGCGACACCAGCGCGCCTTGCGCCTGCGGAATCTGGCTGAACTTCAGCGAATTGTTCGGCTGGCGCTGCACGCGAATCAGGTCGCCGATCTGTGCCACATCCGACGGCTGACGCGGCGCGGCACCCATGCTGTTGGTGTTGAGGAACGGGCGTGCCCATTTCATGGTGTCCCATGCCACGTGCTCTTCGCCGGTGCGGGTCAGCACTTGCAGGCCGTTCTTGTCGACCTGGGTGACGATGGCCGGTTCGAGGCTGCTGATGGTGCGTTGCTTGGTCAGTTCGGTGGCCCAGGCTTCGCGGGTCTTGCCCGGCAGGCGCGATTCAGGACCACGGTAGCCGTGACGCTGGTCGTAGGTCATCAGGCCTTCGTGCAGCGCGGTGTTCGCCATTTCCTGGAGGTTGCTCGGCACCGTGGTGGTAACGCGGAAACCTTCGGTATAGGCGTCGCTGCCGTAGCGACCGACCATTTCCGCACGGGCCATCTCGGCGATGTACGGCGCGTTCACTTCCGGTGTCGGCACGTGATAGCTGGCGTTCAGCGGTTCGTTGATCGCGGCGGTGTAGTCGGCCTCGGTGATCTTGCCGAGCTTGTACATGCGGCCGAGGATCCAGTCGCGCCGCTCCTTGCTGCGCGCCGGGTTGGCCAGCGGATTGAAGCGCGACGGGGCTTTCGGCAGGCCGGCGATCATCGCCATCTGCGCCAGGCTGACTTCGCGGATCGACTTGCCGTAATACACCTGTGCCGCCGCCTCGATGCCGTAGGCGCGGTTGCCCAGATAGATCTTGTTCACGTACAGCTCAAGGATCTCGTCCTTGGTCAGCTGGCGTTCGATCTGCAGGGCGAGAAGGATTTCAGTGGTCTTGCGCGAGAAGCTGCGCTCGCTGGTCAGGAAGAAGTTCTTCGCCACCTGCATGGTGATGGTGCTGCCGCCGGACTGGATGTGCCCGCTCTTGACCAGTTGCGTCGCGGCACGCATCAGGCTGCTCGGATCGACGCCATAGTGATTGGCGAAGTTGTCGTCTTCAGCACTTAGTAACGCATTGATGAAATTGGGGGGAATGTCGGCGAAACGGATCGGTGTGCGGCGCATTTCGCCAAATTCTGCGATCAACTTGTTGTCGCTGCTGTAGACCCGGAGCGGAATCTGCAACTGAATGCTTCTCAGCGCCTCCACAGATGGCAAACCCGGACTAAGGTAAAGAAACGCGCCGCTGAGACCTAAAAGCAGTCCGCAGAAAACGGCGACGATGGACCAACCGAAAAGTTTCAGCAGACGAATCAAGGCTTTTGGACATCCACGGCAAAGAATGAATTGGGCGACAGGGTCCCGGCTAACACACAGAACGACCCGCGCCGGCAGTAAAAAGCGGAAAAAAACGCTGGGCATTATAAGCACTTTTCCGCTGGGGGCGTCATTTGCGCTTCTGTCAAGACGGGGCGAGGGAACGCAATGCGCATTACAGAGTCCGTAACTCACGGAAAGTCATAGGGAATTGGTAGTGCTAGGACTCTTCAATAAAAAGGCCAATACGTTACTGGGGATCGATATCAGCTCCACGTCGGTGAAGCTACTGGAGCTGAGCCGTCAGGGGGAGCGCTACCGGGTCGAGGCGTACGCGGTGGAGCCGTTGCCGGCCAACGCCGTGGTCGAAAAGAACATCGCCGAGCTCGAGGGCGTCGGCCAGGCCCTGTCCCGGGTGCTGGTCAAGGCGCGTACCGGGTTGAAAACCGTGGCGGTGGCAGTGGCTGGATCTGCGGTGATCACCAAGGTCATCGAGATGGACGCCGGGCTGTCCGACGACGAGCTGGAAAACCAGCTCAAGATCGAAGCCGATCAATACATTCCCTATCCACTGGATGAGGTCGCCATCGACTTCGAAGTCCAGGGCGTTTCGCCGCGCAACCCCGAACGGGTCAACGTGCTGCTGGCCGCCTGTCGCAAGGAAAACGTCGAAGTCCGCGAAGCGGCGCTTGCACTGGCCGGGCTGACGGCGCGGGTGGTGGATGTCGAGGCTTATGCGCTGGAGCGCTCGTTCGGCCTGCTGGCCACGCAACTGGCCGCGTCACAGGATCGGCTGACGGTGGCCGTGGTCGACATCGGCGCCACCATGACCACCCTCAGCGTCCTGCACAACGGCCGGATCATCTATACCCGCGAACAGCTGTTCGGCGGTCGACAGCTGACCGAGGAAATTCAGCGCCGTTATGGCCTGACCCTTGAACAGGCGGGACTCGCCAAAAAGCAGGGCGGCCTGCCGGACGATTACGTCAGCGAGGTGCTGCAACCGTTTCGCGAGGCGCTGGTGCAGCAGGTGTCGCGCTCCCTGCAGTTCTTTTTCGCCTCCGGCCAGTACAACGCCGTCGACCATATTCTGCTGGCCGGCGGCACGGCGTCGGTGCCCGGGCTCGATCGGCTGATCGAAGAGCGTCTGAACACCCCGACCCAGGTCGCCAACCCGTTTTCCGACATGGCCTTGAGCAGCAAGGTCAACGCCGGGGCCCTGGCGAGCGATGCGCCGGCCCTGATGATTGCCTGCGGGCTCGCGCTCAGGAGTTTCGACTGATGGCGCGGATCAACCTTTTACCCTGGCGCGAGGAGCGTCGCGAAGAGCGGCGCAAACGCTTCCTGCTGGCCTTGACCGGCGTGGTGGTCGGCTCGGTGGGGGCGGTGCTCATTGCCGATCAGATCATCAGCGCCGCCATCGCGCGGCAGGTCGCGCGCAATGACTACATCGGCAAGCAGATCGCCGTGGTCGACGAACGGATCAAGCAGATCAGCGAGCTCAAGGCCCATCGTCAACAACTGGTAGAGCGCATGCGCATCATCCAGGACTTGCAGGGCAACCGGCAGATCAGCGGGCGGATCTTCGATCAGCTGGCGCGCACCTTGCCCGACGGGGTGTATTTCACCGACGTGAAAATGGTCGGCAAGACCCTGTCGATCAGCGGCGCGGCGGAGTCGAACAATCGGGTGTCCGACCTGATGCGCAACCTTGATGCCTCCGACTGGTTCGATGCGCCCAACCTCAATGAAGTGAAAGCCACCACCGCCGGCCAGGTGGATCAGGCCAACGTCTTCCAGCTGACCGTTCGCCAGACTCGACCCCGGATCGAGGAGGACGACCAATGAAGCCGTCCGAGTGGCTGGACAGCCTGCGCAATGTCGATTTCAACGACCTGGACACCAGCAACATCGGCTCCTGGCCGCCAGTGGTCAAAACCCTGGCCGGCGGGCTGTTGATGGTGCTGGTCCTGGCGCTTGGCTATAACTTTTTCATCAGTGACCTGGAGAACCAGCTCGAGCTCAAGCGTGAGGAGGAGGTCACCCTCAAGGAGCAATTCGCGAGCAAGGCGCGCATGGCGGCCAATCTGGAGCTGTACACCCAGCAGATGAAGGAGATGGAAAACTCGTTCGGAGTGTTGTTGCGGCAATTGCCCAGTGATACCGAAGTGCCGGGTTTGCTGGAAGACATCACCCGCACCGGGCTTGGCAGCGGTCTTGAATTCGAAGAGATCAAACTGCTGCCGGAGGTCACCCAGCAGTTCTACATCGAGTTGCCCATCCAGATCACCGTGACCGGGGCCTATCACGACCTTGCCACCTTCGTCAGCGGCGTGGCCGGGCTGCCCCGCATCGTCACCCTGCACGATTTCGAGTTGGCGCCAGCCAATCCCGAAGGCGGGCCGAAGCTGCGCATGAGCATTCTCGCCAAGACCTACCGCTACAACGACAAGGGGCTGCAGAAATGAGCCCGATCCGTTTTATCGCCTTGTCGGCATTGTTATTGATGCTCGGTGGCTGTGGCGGCGATGACTTCAGTGACCTCGACGCCTACATGAATGAAGTGCGCCTGCGTCCGCCGGGCAAGATCGAGCCGACCCCGACCTTCCGCTCCTACCCGACATTCACCTACAGCGCCGCCAACCTGCGCAGTCCGTTTTCACGTCAGCTGCGGGTCGATCTGGCCGGGCAGAAACACGGCTCGCGCGACGTGAAGCCCGATCCCAACCGGGTCAAGCAATACCTCGAAGGTTTCAACATCGAGCAGTTTGAAATGGTCGGCACGATTGCCAACGCCTCCGGTTCCTTCGCTTTGCTGCGGGGGGCGGGCGGGGTTCATCGGCTCAAGGTCGGCGATTACCTTGGGCGCAACGACGGGCGGATCGTTGCGATCAGCGCTTCACAGGTCGAGGTGGTGGAAATCGTTCCGGATGGCCAGGGCGCCTGGCTTGAGCGGCCGCGCACCATTCCTTTGAAAGAGCACTCATAAGTGGAAGTCGAATAATGAACAGGATTTTTTCCACCCTCGGTTTTTCGCTATGGATGGCGCTGCTTTCACCGATGGTACAGGCAGCCAATCTGAAGGCGCTGGACGTCGCGGCACTGCCGGGCGACCGGGTCGAATTGAAGCTGTCGTTCGACGGCCCGCCTCCGCAGCCCAAGGGCTACACCACCGATTCGCCGGCGCGGATCGCCCTCGATCTTCCGGGTGTCGCCAGTCAGCTGACGAGCAAGACCCGTGACCTGGGCAGCGGCAATGCCCGCACGGCCACGGTGGTCGAGGCCAATAACCGGACGCGGCTGATCATCAGCCTGACGCAACTGGCGCCGTACGACACCCGGGTCGAAGGCAATACGGTGTTCGTGGTGGTCGGGCAAGGCAGCAAAGCCGTTGCCCCGCGTACGGCGGCTCGTGCGCCGCGCGCAGCACCTGCGGCAGCGCCGGTCCGCACGTTTGCGCCGACCGCCAGGGCCATTCGCGGCGTCGATTTCCAGCGTGGTACGGCAGGTGAGGGCAATGTGGTCATTGATCTGTCCGACCCGGCCATTGCCCCGGACATTCAGGAACACGACGGCAAGATCATCCTCAATTTCGCGCGTACCCAATTGCCCGAGCCGCTGCGGGTGCGCCTCGACGTCAAGGATTTCGCCACCCCGGTGCAGTTCGTCAATGCCGGTGTCAGCGGTGATCGGGCGACGATCACCGTCGAACCCAGCGGTACTTTCGACTATTCCACTTACCAGACCGACAACAAGCTGACTGTCAGCATCCGGCCGTTGACCGTCGATGACCTGCAAAAGCGCAACGCCGACCGCAACAGCTATAACGGCGAAAAGCTCTCTCTCAACTTTCAGGACATCGATGTGCGTTCGGTGCTGCAACTGATCGCCGACTTCACCAACCTCAATCTGGTGGCCAGCGATACGGTGCAGGGCGGCATTACCTTGCGCCTGCAGAACGTGCCGTGGGATCAGGCGCTGGATCTGGTGCTCAAGACCAAAGGCCTGGACAAGCGCAAGGTCGGCAATGTGCTGCTGGTGGCACCGGCAGATGAAATCGCCGCCCGCGAACGGCAGGAACTGGAATCGCAGAAACAGATCGCCGAACTGGCGCCGCTGCGCCGCGAACTGCTGCAAGTGAACTACGCCAAGGCTGCGGACATCGCCAAGCTGTTCCAGTCGGTCACCAGTGCCGAGGCTAAGGTCGACGAACGGGGTTCGATCACCGTCGATGAACGGACCAACAACATCATTGCCTACCAGACCCAGGATCGCCTCGACGAGCTGCGGCGGATCGTGGCGCAGCTGGATATCCCGGTGCGTCAGGTGATGATCGAGGCGCGGATCGTCGAAGCCAACGTCGATTACGACAAGAGCCTGGGTGTGCGCTGGGGCGGCTCGATCCAGAACAAGGGCAACTGGAACACGTCCGGGGTCAGCAACGGTTCCTCGACCACCATCGGCACGCCGGGCAGCACCAGCACCAACTCGCCGTTCGTCGACATGGGCACGGTCAACAACACCTCCGGGATCGGCATCGCGTTCATCACCGACAACGTCTTGCTCGACCTTGAGCTGACCGCGATGGAGAAGACCGGCAACGGCGAAATCGTCTCGCAGCCCAAGGTGGTCACCTCCGACAAGGAAACCGCGAAGATCCTCAAGGGCACCGAGATTCCGTATCAGGAAGCCAGCTCCAGCGGCGCTACGTCGGTGTCCTTCAAGGAGGCGTCGCTGTCGCTGGAAGTGACGCCGCAGATCACCCCGGACAACCGCATCATCATGGAGGTCAAGGTCACCAAGGACGAACCGGACTACCTGAACAAAGTGCAGGATGTACCGCCGATCAAGAAAAACGAGGTCAACGCCAAGGTGCTGGTGAACGACGGCGAGACCATCGTGATCGGGGGCGTTTTCTCAAATACTCAGAGCAAGGTTGTAGATAAGGTGCCATTTCTTGGCGATGTGCCGTATCTTGGCCGCCTTTTCCGGCGTGATGTGGTTTCGGAGAAAAAATCCGAGCTGCTGGTATTTCTCACTCCGCGTATCATGAATAACCAGGCGATTGCTGTGAGTCGTTGATTCTGTGCGAAATTTGATTCTTGTAGGACCGATGGGGGCTGGAAAAAGCACCATCGGCCGATTACTGGCCAAAGAGCTGCGCCTGCCGTTCAAGGATTCCGACAAGGAAATTGAACTGCGTACGGGCGCCAATATCCCGTGGATCTTCGACAAGGAAGGCGAGCCCGGCTTTCGTGACCGTGAGCAGGCGATGATCGCAGAGCTGTGCGCGTTCGACGGCGTGGTGCTGGCGACCGGTGGCGGCGCCGTGATGCGCGATGCCAACCGCAAGGCCCTGCACGAGGGCGGGCGCGTCGTGTATCTGCACGCCTCCGTCGAGCAGCAGGTCGGCCGCACCTCTCGCGACCGCAACCGGCCGTTGCTGCGCACCGCCAATCCGGAGAAAACCCTGCGTGACCTGCTGGCGATCCGTGATCCGCTCTATCGGGAAATCGCCGATCTGGTGGTGGAAACCGACGAGCGGCCACCGCGCATGGTCGTGCTCGATATTCTCGACCGCCTGCAGCAACTTCCGCCCCGTTAAAGCGCCGCACGAAATGCGCTATCCTCGGCGACCTGTAATGGCCGCCAAGGGTTGTGGCGGATGGCGTGCGAGTGGCGTCACACCAGCACATGCCGTGAACATTCGATAATTCCAGGCAGGACGCCTGCTTCATCTTCATCGTGGGGACACATGCAGACACTCAAGGTCGACCTAGGCGAGCGCAGCTACCCGATTCACATTGGCGAAGGATTACTGGACCAGCCTGAACTGCTGGCCCCGCATATCCACGGGCGGCAAGTGGCAATCATCTCCAACGAGACCGTTGCGCCGCTCTATCTCGAACGTCTGACCCGCAGCCTGGCGCAGTTCTCGGTGGTTTCCGTGGTGCTGCCCGACGGCGAAGCCTTCAAGAACTGGGAAACCCTGCAACTGATCTTCGACGGCCTGCTGACCGCCCGTCATGACCGTCGCACCACGGTGATCGCCCTCGGCGGCGGTGTGATCGGCGACATGGCCGGTTTCGCGGCCGCCTGCTACCAGCGCGGCGTCGATTTCATCCAGATCCCTACCACGCTGCTGTCCCAGGTCGATTCTTCGGTGGGTGGCAAGACCGGGATCAACCATCCGCTGGGCAAGAACATGGTTGGCGCGTTCTATCAGCCGAACGTGGTGCTGATCGATACCGCGTCCCTGAAAACCCTGCCAGCGCGCGAGCTGTCGGCCGGCCTGGCGGAAGTCATCAAGTACGGTCTGATCTGTGATGAACCTTTCCTGACCTGGCTCGAAGACAACGTCGACGCCCTGCGTGCTCTGGATCAAACGGCCCTGACCTATGCCATCGAGCGCTCCTGCGCCGCCAAGGCTGCAGTGGTCGGCGCCGACGAGAAGGAAACCGGCGTACGGGCCACGCTCAATCTCGGCCACACCTTTGGCCACGCCATCGAAACCCACATGGGCTATGGTGTCTGGTTGCATGGCGAAGCGGTCGCCGCTGGCACCGTGATGGCGCTGGAAATGTCCGCGCGCCTGGGCTGGATCAGTGAGCAGGAGCGCGATCGCGGCATTCGCCTGTTCCAGCGTGCCGGTCTGCCGGTGATCCCGCCGGAAGAGATGACTGAAGCCGATTTTCTTGAACACATGGCAATTGACAAAAAAGTGATCGACGGTCGCTTGCGCCTGGTGCTGCTGCGCCGGATGGGCGAAGCGGTGGTGACCGACGATTATCCGAAAGAGGTTCTACAGGCCACGCTGGGAGCGGATTACCGCGCTCTGGCTCAGCTTAAAGGTTAATAAGATTCCGATGACTAGTTTGCATGCCGACGAGGCGTTCCTCGGCCATTTCCAGTTAAGTCACGACCCTTTCGCGCCGCGGGTGCCGGGCTTCAAATTCTTCCCGGCCCAGCGCAAGCCGGTGCTGGGGCAGTTGCATCATCTGGCGCGTTACAGCCAGTTGCTGCTGGTGGTCACCGGCCCGCAGGGCAGCGGCAAGACCCTGCTGCGTCAGGCGCTGGTTGCCAGCACCAACAAGCAATCGGTGCAGAGCGTCGTCGTTTCCGCCCGTGGCGCCGGCGATGCAGCTGGTGTGCTGCGCCAGATCGCCCAGGCGCTGGACGTGGCCCAGGCCGAAGTCGGGGCGATCCTCGATCAGGTCGTGCAGCTGGCGCTGACCGGTCAGGAAGTCTATCTGCTGGTGGACGATGCCGAGCAGCTCGACGAGTCCGCGCTTGAAGCGCTGATGGCGCTGGGCGCCGGCGCGCCGGAAGGCCGTCCGCATGTGTTCCTGTTCGGTGAGTCGTCGCTGATCGCCCAGCTCGAGGCTTTGCACCTTGAGGAAGAGCGCTTCCACGTCATCGAATTGCAGCCGTACACCGAAGAAGAAACCCGCGAGTATCTCGACCAGCGGCTTGAAGGCGCCGGCCGGGGTGTCGAACTTTTCACCGCGGATCAGATCTCTGATATTCACGAAAGCTCCGAGGGTTGGCCGGGCAACATCAACCAGGTTGCTCGCGATGCTCTGATCGAAGTCATGATTGCCAGCCGCTCTGCGGTCAAGCGTCCAAGTATGGGGTTCAACATGCCGAAGAAACACGTATTGGCGATTTCCGCCGTCGTTGTGGTCGCGGTCGCTGCCGCCTGGCTGATGCCGGGTCGCAACAAGGCACCGACCACCGGTGCGCCGGCCAACGAGCAGGCGCAACTGCCCTTGGGCCAGGGTACGCCGCAAGCGGGTGGCGCACCGTCCGTCGAATTCAACGGCAATACCCAGCCGATGCCGCTGCCATTGGTCGGCAACTCGCAGCCGGTAATGCGCGGTCCGCTGGCTGAAGCCGCTGGGGGCATCACTGAAGGCGACGACGGCGTGCCGGTCGAAGGTTCCAGCAACACGCCACCGACCGTGACCACCACCGCGCCACCCGCGGGCGTTCAGGCCGGTCCGGCTCCTACGCCAGTTCCGGTTCCAGTCCCGTCAGCCAAGCCGACCCCGGCGCCGACCCAGGTAGCTACCGCCAAGCCTGTGCCTGCTCCGGCAGCTCCAGCGGCCAAACCGGCTCCGGCGCCTGCCAAGCCTGTTGCCGCCGCCAAACCGGCCGAGAAGCCGGTCACCGTCGCCAAGGCCGCCGGTGGCAGCTGGTACGCCGGTCAGCCGACCAGCAACTACGTGGTGCAGATCCTCGGTACCAGCTCCGAAGCGACCGCGCAAAACTTCGTCAAGGAGCAGGGCGGCGAGTACCGTTATTTCAAGAAAGTCCTCAACGGCAAGCCTCTCTACGTGATCACCTACGGCAACTTCGCCAATCGTGATGCAGCCGTTTCTGCCATCAAGGCCTTGCCAGCGAAGGTTCAGGCTGGTAAACCTTGGCCTCGCACTGTCGCCAGCGTCCAACAGGAACTGGCAACAACTCGCTGAAGATTCGGCGGCCTTACCCAGGCCGCCTCTCCAAGCACCTCAAAATCTCTACAAGTGCGCGCCGTCTCTACAGACCGCGTGCCTTGTGGTGTCTGCGTCACAGTAGTCTTTGAGTCGTTGCGGTCAAAATTAAAAAAGTTTTGACTAGCACAGCAGATCGCTTTAAACCTTTCACAAATGCGACATGAATTTGCGACATTTCGTCGTCAAATTTGTGAGCCTCTGTGTCGCTGTGTACAATGACCACCCTTTTGCCCCCGCAAAGCCGGCGTACGTTCGGCGCGGCAAGCAAGTGGTTGAATTGAAAAGAAATTTGCCTCGTTAAGAGGCAGCCTGGTGAGAAAGTGTCTATGAAAGCAGGTCTGTACCAACCAGATGAATTCAAGGATAACTGCGGTTTCGGCCTGATAGCCCATATGCAGGGCGAACCCAGTCATACCCTTTTGCAAACGGCCATCGAGGCCCTGACCTGCATGACCCACCGCGGTGGGATTAATGCCGACGGCAAGACCGGTGACGGTTGCGGTCTGCTGATTCAAAAGCCCGACGCGTTCCTGCGTGCCATTGCCCAGGAAACCTTCAGCGTCGAGCTGCCCAAGCAATATGCCGTGGGCATGGTCTTCTTCAATCAGGATCCGGCCAAGGCCGAAGCCGCTCGCGAGAACATGAACCGCGAGATCCTGGCCGAAGGCCTGCAATTGATCGGCTGGCGTAAAGTGCCGATCGACACCAGCGTCCTCGGCCGCCTGGCCCTTGAGCGCCTGCCGCAAATCGAGCAGGTGTACATCGGTGGTGAAGGCCTGAGCGATCAGGACATGGCGGTCAAGCTGTTCAGCGCCCGTCGTCGTTCGTCGGTGGCCAACGCCGCCGACACCGATCACTACATCTGCAGCTTTTCCCACAAGACCATCATCTATAAAGGCCTGATGATGCCGGCCGACCTGGCCGCGTTTTATCCGGACCTGAGCGACGAGCGCCTGCAAACCGCAATCTGCGTGTTCCACCAGCGCTTCTCCACCAACACCCTGCCGAAATGGCCGCTGGCCCAGCCATTCCGCTTCCTCGCCCATAACGGCGAGATCAACACCATCACCGGCAACCGCAACTGGGCCCAGGCCCGTCGCACCAAGTTCACCAACGATCTGATGGATCTGGAAGAACTCGGCCCGCTGGTCAACCGTGTCGGTTCTGACTCCTCGAGCATGGACAACATGCTTGAGCTGATGGTCACCGGCGGCATCGACCTGTTCCGTGGCGTGCGGATGATCATTCCGCCAGCGTGGCAGAACGTCGAAACCATGGACCCGGATCTGCGTGCGTTCTACGAGTACAACTCGATGCACATGGAGCCGTGGGACGGCCCGGCCGGCGTGGTAATGACCGACGGTCGCTACGCGGTGTGCCTGCTCGACCGTAACGGTCTGCGCCCGGCGCGCTGGGTCACCACCACCAACGGTTTCATCACCCTCGCGTCGGAAATCGGCGTGTGGGACTACAAGCCTGAGGACGTGATTGCCAAAGGCCGTGTCGGCCCGGGCCAGATCTTCGCCGTGGACACCGAAACCGGGCAGATCCTCGACACCGACGCGATCGACAACCGTCTCAAATCCCGTCATCCGTACAAGCAATGGCTGCGCAAGAATGCCCTGCGCATCCAGGCGACCATGGAAGACAACGACCACGGTTCGGCTTTCTACGACGTCGATCAGCTCAAGCAGTACATGAAGATGTATCAGGTCACGTTCGAAGAGCGCGATCAGGTACTGCGTCCGCTTGGCGAACAAGGCTACGAAGCCGTTGGCTCGATGGGCGACGACACGCCGATGGCCGTGCTGTCCCAGCGCGTGCGCACGCCGTACGACTATTTCCGCCAGCAGTTCGCGCAGGTGACCAACCCGCCGATCGACCCGCTGCGTGAAGCGATCGTGATGTCGCTGGAGATCTGCCTCGGTGCCGAGCGCAACATCTTCCAGGAATCGCCGGAGCACGCTTCGCGCGTGATCCTCAGCTCGCCGGTCATTTCCCCGGCCAAGTGGCGCTCGCTGATGAACCTCGACCGCCCGGGTTTCGAGCGGCAGATCATCGACCTCAACTACGACGAAAGCGTCGGCCTCGAAGCGGCGATCCGCAACGTCGCCGATCAGGCTGAAGAAGCCGTGCGCGCCGGTCGTACCCAGATCGTACTGAGCGATCGCCATATCGCTCCTGGCAAACTGCCGATCCACGCCTCGCTGGCCACCGGCGCGGTGCACCACCGCCTGACCGAAAAAGGCCTTCGCTGCGACTCCAACATCCTGGTTGAAACCGCCACCGCACGCGATCCGCACCACTTCGCCGTGCTGATCGGTTTCGGCGCCTCGGCGGTCTATCCGTTCCTCGCGTACGAAGTGCTGGGCGACCTGATCCGTACCGGTGAAGTGCTGGGCGACCTCTATGAGGTGTTCAAGAACTACCGCAAAGGCATCACCAAAGGTCTGTTGAAGATCCTGTCGAAGATGGGCATCTCGACCATCGCGTCCTATCGCGGTGCTCAGCTGTTCGAAGCCATCGGCCTGTCCGAAGAAGTCTGCGACCTGAGCTTCCGTGGCGTGCCGAGCCGCATCAAAGGTGCGCGTTTCATCGACATCGAAGCCGAGCAGAAAGCACTGGCCACCGAAGCCTGGAGTCCGCGCAAGCCGATCCAGCAGGGCGGTCTGCTGAAGTTCGTCCACGGTGGCGAATATCATGCGTACAACCCGGACGTGGTCAACACCCTGCAAGCCGCCGTGCAGCAGGGCGACTACGCCAAATTCAAGGAATACACCTCGCTGGTGGACAACCGTCCGGTGTCGATGATCCGCGACCTGTTCAAGGTCAAGACCCTCGACACGCCGCTGGACATCAGTGAAGTCGAGCCGCTGGAATCGGTGCTCAAGCGCTTCGACTCCGCCGGTATCTCGCTGGGCGCCCTGTCGCCGGAAGCTCACGAAGCCCTGGCCGAAGCCATGAACCGCCTCGGTGCGCGTTCCAACTCCGGCGAAGGCGGCGAAGACCCGGCGCGCTACGGCACCATCAAGAGCTCGAAAATCAAACAGGTCGCGACCGGCCGTTTCGGTGTGACCCCGGAATACCTGGTCAACGCCGAAGTGCTGCAGATCAAGGTCGCCCAGGGCGCCAAGCCGGGCGAGGGCGGGCAACTGCCGGGCGGTAAAGTGAACGGGCTGATCGCCAAGCTGCGTTACGCAGTGCCGGGCGTGACCCTGATTTCGCCACCGCCGCACCACGACATCTATTCGATCGAAGACTTGTCGCAGCTGATCTTCGACCTGAAACAGGTCAACCCGAAGGCGCTGGTTTCGGTGAAACTCGTGGCTGAAGCGGGCGTCGGCACCATCGCCGCCGGTGTGGCCAAGGCCTATGCGGACTTGATCACCATTTCCGGCTATGACGGTGGCACCGGTGCTTCGCCGCTGACCTCGATCAAATACGCGGGCGCTCCGTGGGAACTCGGCCTGGCCGAAACCCACCAGACCCTGCGCGGCAACGACCTGCGCGGCAAGGTTCGGGTACAGACCGACGGCGGCCTGAAGACCGGCCTCGACGTGATCAAGGCAGCCATCCTCGGCGCCGAAAGCTTCGGCTTCGGTACTGCACCGATGATCGCGCTGGGCTGCAAATACCTGCGTATCTGCCACCTGAACAACTGCGCCACCGGCGTCGCGACTCAGAACGAGAAGTTGCGCAAGGATCACTACATCGGCACCGTCGACATGGTGGTGAACTTCTTCACCTACGTCGCCGAAGAAACCCGTGAGTGGCTGGCCAAGCTGGGCGTGCGCTCCCTCGAAGAGCTGATCGGCCGTACCGATCTGCTGGAAATCCTCGAAGGCCAGACCGCCAAGCAGCATCACCTGGATCTGACTCCGCTGCTCGGCAGCGACCACATCCCGGCGGACAAGCCTCAGTTCTGCGGCGTCGAGCGCAACCCGCCCTTCGACCAGGGCCTGCTGGCCGAGAAAATGGTCGAGATGGCGACGTCGGCGATCAACGACCTCAGCGGCGCCGAGTTCGATCTGGACATCTGCAACTGCGACCGTTCGATCGGCGCACGGATCTCCGGCGAAATCGCGCGCAAGCACGGCAACCAGGGCATGGCGAAAGCGCCGATCACCTTCCGCTTCAAGGGCACTGCCGGTCAGAGCTTCGGCGTGTGGAACGCCGGCGGTCTGAACATGTACCTTGAAGGCGACGCCAACGACTACGTCGGCAAAGGCATGACCGGTGGCAAGCTGACCATCGTGCCGCCGAAGGGCAGCGTTTATAAGACTCAGGAAAGCGCCATCATCGGCAACACCTGCCTGTACGGCGCCACGGGCGGCAAGCTGTTCGCCGCCGGCACCGCAGGCGAGCGTTTCGCCGTGCGCAACTCCGGTGCCCACACGGTCGTGGAAGGCACTGGCGATCACTGCTGTGAGTACATGACCGGTGGTTTTGTCTGCGTTCTGGGCAAGACCGGTTACAACTTCGGCTCTGGCATGACCGGCGGTTTCGCCTACGTGCTCGATCAGGACAACACCTTCGTTGACCGGGTCAACCACGAACTGGTGGAAATCCAGCGGATCAGCGGCGAGGCGATGGAAGCCTATCGCAGCCACCTGCAGAACGTGCTGAACGAGTACGTCGCGGAAACCGACAGCGAGTGGGGTCGTGAGCTCGCCGAGAACCTCGATGACTACCTGCGTCGTTTCTGGCTGGTCAAGCCGAAGGCTGCCAACCTGAAGTCGTTGCTTTCCAGCACTCGTGCCAACCCGCAGTGATATGCGCCTGAAGAGTTTGATGAGGTTTTAACAATGGCTGAACGTCTGAATAACGACTTCCAGTTCATCGATGTCGGGCGCAAGGATCCGAAGAAGAAACTGTTGCGTCAACGCAAGAAAGAGTTCGTGGAAATCTACGAACCGTTCAAACCCCAGCAGTCGGCCGACCAGGCCCACCGCTGCCTGGGTTGCGGCAACCCGTATTGCGAATGGAAGTGCCCGGTGCACAACTTCATTCCGAACTGGCTGAAGCTGGTGGCCGAGGGCAACATCCTCCAGGCCGCCGAGCTGTCGCACCAGACCAACACTCTGCCGGAAGTCTGTGGCCGGGTGTGCCCGCAGGATCGTCTGTGCGAGGGTGCCTGCACCCTCAACGACGGTTTCGGTGCGGTGACCATCGGTTCGGTCGAGAAGTACATCACCGACACCGCGTTCGCCATGGGCTGGCGCCCGGACATGTCCAAGGTCAAACCGACCGGCAAGCGTGTCGCGATCATCGGTGCAGGCCCGGCGGGCCTCGGTTGTGCCGACGTGCTGGTGCGCGGCGGCGTGACCCCGGTGGTGTTCGACAAGAACCCGGAAATCGGCGGTCTGCTGACCTTCGGCATCCCCGAGTTCAAGCTCGAGAAGACCGTGCTGAGCAATCGCCGCGAAGTCTTCACCGGCATGGGCATCGAGTTCCGCCTCAACACCGAGGTCGGCAAGGACGTGACCATGGAGCAACTGCTCGCCGAATACGATGCCGTGTTCATGGGCATGGGCACCTACACCTACATGAAAGGCGGTTTTGCCGGTGAAGATCTGCCGGGCGTTTATGACGCGCTGGACTTCCTGATCGCCAACGTCAACCGCAACCTGGGCTTTGAAAAGTCGCCGGAAGATTTCGTCGACATGAAAGGCAAGAAGGTAGTGGTGCTGGGCGGTGGCGACACGGCGATGGACTGCAACCGCACGTCGATCCGCCAGGGCGCCAAGTCGGTGACCTGCGCTTATCGTCGTGACGAAGCGAACATGCCCGGCTCGCGCAAAGAGGTGAAGAACGCCAAGGAAGAAGGCGTGAAATTCCTCTACAACCGCCAGCCGATCGCCATCGTTGGCGAGGACAAGGTCGAAGGCGTGAAAGTGGTCGAGACCCGTCTCGGCGAGCCGGACGCCCGTGGCCGTCGCAGTCCCGAGCCGATCCCGGGCTCCGAAGAGATCATCCCGGCCGACGCCGTGGTCATCGCTTTCGGTTTCCGTCCGAGCCCGGCGCCGTGGTTCGAGCAGTTCGAGATCCAGACCGACAGCCAGGGCCGTGTCGTTGCGCCCGAGCAGGGACAGTACAAGCACCAGACCAGCAACCCGAAAATCTTCGCCGGTGGCGATATGGTGCGCGGTTCCGACCTGGTGGTGACGGCGATCTTCGAAGGCCGCAATGCAGCTGAAGGGATTCTGGATTACCTGGGCGTCTAAACCCGGATCCTGAGCCAAAAGCAATAAGCCTGTGGGAGCGAGCCTGCTCGCGATGGCGGTGAATCAGTCACCAGACGTATTGGCTGACAATCCGCTATCGCGAGCAGGCTCGCTCCCACAGTTGTTTCTCGCTGTTGCTGATGCCCCGTATTTATTGCGACAAATTGACCCGATAGACAAAAGGCTGACCTGCATCCGTGCCTTTTGCGTCGCGCTCTGAGAAAATGCCCGCACTTTTTTTCCGGATGCCGACATGACTGCCCTGAAGAACGACCGTTTCCTCCGCGCCCTGCTCAAGCAACCCGTAGACGTCACCCCTGTGTGGATGATGCGCCAGGCCGGCCGCTACCTGCCGGAATACCGCGCCAGCCGCGCCCAGGCCGGTGATTTCATGAGCCTGTGCATGAATCCGGAATTCGCCTGCGAAGTCACGCTGCAACCGCTGGACCGCTATCCGCAACTGGACGCGGCGATCCTGTTCTCCGACATCCTCACCATTCCCGATGCCATGGGCCAGGGCCTGTACTTCGAGACCGGTGAAGGTCCGCGCTTCAAGAAAGTCGTCAGCACCCTGGCCGACATCGAAGCCCTGCCGATCCCGGATCCGCACAAAGATCTCGGTTATGTGATGGACGCGGTCAGCACCATCCGCCGCGAGCTGAACGGCCGTGTACCGCTGATCGGTTTCTCCGGGAGCCCGTGGACCCTCGCCACGTACATGGTCGAAGGCGGCTCGTCGAAAGACTTCCGCAAGACCAAGGCGATGCTCTACGACAACCCGCAAGCCATGCACCTGCTGCTGGACAAGCTGGCGCAGTCGGTGACTTCTTACTTGAACGGCCAGATCCAGGCCGGCGCGCAAGCGGTGCAGATCTTCGATACCTGGGGCGGCAACCTGTCGGCGGCGGCGTATCAGGAATTCTCCCTGGCCTACATGAAGAAAATCGTCAGCGGCCTGATCCGCGAGCACGACGGTCGCAAGGTGCCGGTGATCCTCTTCACCAAGAACGGCGGCCTGTGGCTGGAAAGCATCGCCGACGCCGGCGCCGACGCACTGGGTCTGGACTGGACCTGCGACATCGGCAACGCCCGCGCCCGCGTCGGCGACAAGGTCGCGCTGCAAGGCAACATGGACCCGACCGTGCTGTACGCCAAGCCGGAAGCGATCCGCACCGAAGTCGGGCGCATCCTCGCCAGCTACGGTAAAGGCAGCGGCCACGTGTTCAACCTCGGCCACGGCATCACCCCGGAAGTCGACCCGGAACACGCCGGCGCGTTCCTGCGTGCGGTGCATGAGTTGTCGGCGCAGTATCACGAGTAATCGGCGCTCAGCGCTAAAGGTAGAAAACAAAAACGCCCGGCTTATGCCGGGCGTTTTTGTTTGCGATGGGTTTAGCGTCCGAGGAGTTGTTCGGCGTAGCGGGCGATGATGTGGTCGAAGGGTTTTTGATTGGGAATCGCGGTATTTCTGATCGCCGTCACCAACCGCTCAAGCTCTTCCTCGCTGATTTGCATGACGAACTCATCATCGAAGAGGCGGCGGATTGTGTCCTGCCGTCGATTTTTGAGGTAGGGGATGTGTAGCGCCAATACCTCGATCATCTTTGTGGCGGGAAGGTCGTCAGAGTCCTTCGGCTGGATTTCGCCGGTTCGCAGATATCGGAAGCGCTGTTCACAGTTCTCGTCAGTGGGAGAAATGTGTTGGTTTTCGTCGAACCAGTTGCCCTTCTTATGGCCGCAGTGCAACGGATTGCCGGGCTTGGTTTCTCGCAGGCAGGAGGCATGAAGGTTGTGAAACTCCAACGCCAGCTCTTCGAAATGCTCTTGAGGTCTGAAGTGCTCGATATGGCTGGTCGAGGCATCTATTTCCCGGCCGCAATAACAGCAGAAAAAGCCTTGCTCCTTAAGCAGGGCATTATGCAAATCGCGTTTTTGCGGGTTTTGTAGCGTTGGGTAAGTTGGGCTCCACTCGTCGTTCGCCGAGCTTTTCCAATCTGTAAATGAAGCGGGTTCAGTTCCTTTGAGCACTCGCTTCATTTGCCGAGAATCTCCTTGCGCCTGATCAGTGCTTCGGCGCCGGCGAATTCCGGTAGGTCGGGGGCTTTCTTTTTCAGCGCCTCAAGTTGTGATTTTGCCTTTTCGAGGTCGTTGTCTTCCAACGTGGAAAAAAGCTCGGACAGCAGATCTTCGATCTCTGGTTCGCGCTGCGTAACGCCCATTACCTCTTCAAGCACGCTGCTGGAATCCAGACCGTAGGTGACCCGCGGATGAGTAGGATCCCCGTTGTGCAACACGATGACTTCCTCAGGCTTCAGGCTGCCGATGATTTGTGGGGAATGGCTTGCGGCGATGAACTGGACTTTGGGGAATGCCTGTCTCAATGCCGGGGCGATGCTGCGTTGCCAGGCCGGATGCAGATGGATATCCAGTTCGTCGATGATCACCACGCCGGAGGTGTTTTTCAGAACGTCCTTACCCATGTGGGGGTTGAGGATGCACATGCGGCGGGCGATATCGGCGAACAACGCAACCATCCCGCGCTGACCATCGCTAAGCTCATTGAAAGGAGTGGTCTTTCCATCCAGGTCGATCAACAAGCTTTGCAGCCGGAGGTCATAGCGAAAATTTTGTGCGTGGGGAATAGCGCGCTCGATCGCAGTGTTTACCCAGTAAAGTTCGTCGTCGAACTCAAGTGACTGGGTGTTGGAATCAAGGAGGTTCTGCATCCGTTCGAGCGTTCTACCGATTAACCAACTTTCAAATTCTCTGAGATCCGCAACTGCATCGAACCAGTTAACGTAGGCATCGAAGCGCGAGACGCGTTGTTTCGCGGCGAACTCAGCAGATACTCCTACCCCTTGCCAGCGGCGATTGGAGCGATAGAAAGCAAGCACAGGCAAATCGACTGGAATGGCCAGGTTGATTTTCTGTTTTAGTTTGTCTATCTCGGCGTCGAATACTGAATCTACAAGATGGGGCAAGTCTTCTGCATCTCGTTTCAGGACCCAGTCTGTAGTTCCGAAGAAACTGCCTATGCCATGTACCAGTAATGGGAACTTGCGCTCAAAGCGGCTTCTGTTTTCAAAACGATCTATGACAAAGCGAATGTCTTCATTTTTTATAGAGGTCTGACTTGGCTTCATGGCATTGCCGAGTTCGATGAACGAAACGGCAACCGCCTGCAACAACGAACTCTTCCCGCTCCCATTAACCCCCACCACCAGATTAAACCCTGGCTGAAAGTCGAACGTGGCATCTTCGTAGCAACGAAAATTCTGAATGTGGAGACGGTCCAGGCGCATTCTGGCTTCCTTTACCAAAGCAGGCGAATGCCGTCAGTGTACCTTGGCCCGTGATTACCGCTAGGGCGCAGTTGTCGCTAAACCTTTTCGCCACCACCCAGCGGCGGCAGCTTCGCCAGCTTCAACGCCACCAACAGCGCCACCAGCAACAGCGCGCCGATGAACAGGCCGATCCCGTTCCACCCGGCCAGGTGCCAGAACACTCCGCCGGCCGTCCCGGCGATGCTCGACCCGGCGTAATAGCTGAACAGGTACAACGACGACGCCTGGCCCTTGGCCTTGAGCGCCCGGCGGCCGATCCAGCTGCTGGCGACCGAGTGCGCGGCGAAGAAGCCGAAGGTGAAGATCAGCATGCCGATGATCACCAGCGGCAGCGGTGTGAACATGGTCAGGGCGAGGCCGGCGAACATCAGCGCGATGGTCGCCCACAGTACTTTGCGGCGACCCAGTTTGTCGGCCAGCGAACCGATTTTCGCCGAGCTGTAGATACCCGACAGGTACACCACCGACAACAGTCCCACGAACACTTGATCCATGTGGTACGGCTCGGCCAGCAGGCGATAACCGATGTAGTTGAACAACGTGACGAACGCGCCCATCAGCACAAACGCCTCAAGGAACAGCAACGGCAGGCCGGCATCGCGAAAGTGCATGGTGAAGCCGTCGAGCAGGCTGCGCGGATGCAGCGAGCGGGAGCGGAAGTTGCGCGATTCCGGCAGGATTTTCCAGAACACCGCCGCCGCAATCAGCGCCAGGCCGCCGATCACCATCATCGCTGTGTGCCAGCTGACGAAGTCGATCAGCACACCGGTGATCAACCGCCCGCTCATGCCGCCAATCGCGTTGCCGCCGATGTACAAACCCATCGCCAGCCCGATGTGCTGCGGATGGATTTCCTCGCTCAGGTACGTCATCGCCACCGCCGCCAGGCCACTCAATGACAGCCCGATCAGCGCACGCATGATCAGCACGCCGTGCCAGCTCGGCATCATCGAACTGGCGATGGTGCATAGCGCAGCAGCAAACAGCGCGGCGACCATCACCGGTTTGCGCCCGACCCGATCGGAAATCGGGCCGGTGATCAGCAGACCGAACGCCAGCATGCCGGTGGCCACCGACAGGATCAGGCTGCTCTGCGCAGCGTTGATCGAATACTCGTGGGACAGCAGCGGCATCATCGGCTGCACGCAGTACAGCAGGGCGAAGGTGGCGAAGCCGCCACTGAACAGCGCGAGCACCGTGCGCATGAACGCGGGCGTGCCTTTCTCGATGTAGATCTCTTGCAGTTCGGTCAGCACATCGTCCGCCGCAGCGGGCGGGACTTCATGGGCCAGTGGAGCGACGGCGGTTTTCACATCAGACCTCGGAGGGCGCGGGCAGGCAGGCAATGAAAAAATCATATAGCTGGCTAATGTTTCTATCCAATATATTGTTCGACCTGTTTGATAGCTTTCACGACCTAATGGGGTGCCCATGGAATTGCGTCATCTGCGCTACTTCATCGCCGTTGCCGAAGAACTGCACTTCGGCCGCGCCGCACAGGTGCTGGGTATCTCCCAGCCACCGCTGAGCCAGCAGATTCAGGCGCTGGAACAGGAAGTCGGCGCGCGACTGTTCGAGCGTACCAATCGTCGGGTCGAGCTCAGCGAGGCCGGGCGGTTGTTTCTGGAGGAAGCACGGCTGGTGCTCGCACAAGTCGATAAAGCGGCCGACGTGGCCCGCCGTGCACAGCTCGGCGAGCTGGGAGAGTTGAAGATCGGTTTCACCTCTTCGGCGCCGTTCAACTCGACCATTCCCCAGGCAATTTTTTCCTTCCGCCAGCGTTTCCCGGCCGTGCACCTGAACCTGCGCGAGATGAGCAGCACCATGGTGGCCGATGCGTTGGTGGACGAATCGATCGAGGTCGGCATCATGCGCCCGCTGGGCCTGCCGGATTCGCTCAGCGTGGTCGAACTGATGCGCGAGCCGCTGGTGGCCGTGCTCAGCTCCAAACATCCGTTGGCGCAGGGCTCTGAAGAGGGGCTGTTCCTCTCGGCGCTGGCCCTCGAGCCGTTCGTGTTCTTCCCGCGCAGCTACGGCAGTGGTCTGTATTCGCAGTTGATCAGTCTGGCCCGCGATGCCGGGTTCAGCCCGCACTTCGCCCAGGAGGCCGGTGAAGCCATGACCATCATCGGCCTGGTGGCAGCGGGTCTGGGCGTGTCGGTCATGCCGGCGTCGTATCAGCGGATGCGCATCGACGGCGTGGTCTACCGACCGCTGCTCGATCCCGAAGCCGTGACGGCGGTGTGGCTCGTGCAGCGCAAAGACCAGAAATCACCGATGGCCAAGGCGTTTGTCGAACTGCTCACGCGCAAGCTTGAAGCCGGTTGATCAGGGCAGCCGCACCAGATCACCCTTCAACGCCACTCGCGTCACAAACACTCCGGCCCGACATTCGCAAGTGTTCAGATCCTTGCGCACATGCTGGTCGTAGTAGCTGACGATGTTGGTCACCGCATTCGCCCCGACACGCTTGGCCTCGGCCTGCAGCGCAATCAGATTCGACTGCAACACCCACTCGCAGGAGTCGTGATCGCTCTTGTTGAAGCCGTTGGTCTTCAAATCGCTGACCACCCCGCGCCGCAACAACCGCTGAGTGCCCTGAGGCCCGTTGCCGACCAGATAAAACTTCACACTGCCATCCAGCCGCCCGGCGCGCATTGCATCCGACACGACTGTTTCGAACGGCATGTACATCAGATTGGTGGCGTGGCTGGCACTGGGGAGCAGGCCGAGAAGGGCGGCGGTGATCAGGGCTTTCGCTTGCATGGTCGTCTCCTTGACGGTGAAAGAGAACCGCGAGTACTTGACCGACCGGGCTCGCCGTTCCGGCAGGCACTGTGTATTGGCCTGTTTGAGCGAGTGTAGTTGTGGTGAACAGGTTTGGTTGGCTCGACTCCGTACATTTCGAGTAACGGAACTGTCGTAGGGAATATGGCCGTTGTTGCGCAAAATCAGTTCTTTTTCAAACGAGCGTCACGGATGCCACTTCGATATCAGCCTAAGGAGGGCAGCGTTTTGATTTGCGATTTCAGGGGTTATGAAATCCCCGAGATGGTCAAAGTCAGACCTGTTGTTGTGATACGTAAACATCGAACCAACAGCCTGTTGGTAACAGTGGTGCCGCTAAGTACTACCGCCTCTGATTGCATGCTCGGGCACCATCTCGAACTTGCAAGTCACCTTCAGGGAGCCAGCCCGACCTGTTGGGCAAAGTGCGACATGATTGCCACGGTCAGTCTCTCGCGGCTTGATCGGATCAAAAGCCGGGATCGGCAAGGCAAGCGCATTTACCTGATCTCACATCTTGCAACAGACGAGTTTCACGCCATTAAAACTGCGGTCAGACGGGCGTTGGGACTGTGATGGCAACGGAAGTGGCGCATCGAAGCCAAATGCCAGCCGTTGCTCGGCATGAGGTTTCAGGCAATACTGCCGGCGTTCCCGAAAGGGGCTTGTGAGACTCTGAGGATCCTGGGCAACCAGCCATCGCAGAGCCAGACAGGTGACAGGCGATGACAAGCCAACCTGTTTGTGAAAGGGCGCCGAAAGGCGCCCTTTGTCGTTTCCGGCCGTTATTGAACCGTCACCAGATCGCCCTTCAACGCAACGCCCGCCATGATGGCGCCCGCGTGGCATTCGTAGGTTTTCGCATCCTTGCGCTCGTTGCTCTTGTAGAAGCTGACGATGTTGGTCACGGCGTTGGCGCCGGCGTTTTTTGCGGCCTGGTGCAGGCTGATGATCGCCGATTGCACGACCCACTCGCAGGCTTCCTGGTCGGTCTTGTTGAAGGCGTTGGTCTTCTTGTTGGTCACGGCGCCGGGGCTGACGACGGTGACTTTGCCGGCCGGGGCATTGCCCGCCAGATAGAACTTCACGCTGCCGTCGATCTTGCCGGTGCGGGTCGCTTCGGCGACGGCCTTGTCGAACGGCAGGTAGACCGCCGTGTCACGGGCCTGGCTGACGGCCGGCAAGGCGCAGATGAGCAGGGTGGCAGCGAGTTTCTTGAAGTGCATGGAGGTCTCCTTGACCTGGATTAATTCGGTTGGGGCCAGCGACGGAAAATCAGCGAGGTGTTGACCCCGCCGAAAGCGAAATTGTTGTTCATCACGTATTCGTGGCTCATCTGGCGGAATTCGCCGCGCAGGTAGTCGAGCTTGCCGCAGTGCGGATCGACCTCGTCGAGGTTGAGCGTGTGCACGTACAGGTCGCGGTTGAGCATCTCGATGCTGAACCACGACTCCAGCGCCCCGCAGGCGCCGAGGGTGTGGCCCAGGAAGCTCTTTTGCGAACTGATCGGCATGCGTTCACCGAACAGGGCACTGGTGGCCAGGGTTTCGGCGACATCGCCCTGTTCGGTGGCGGTGCCGTGGCCGTTGACGTAGCCGATGACGTCCGGCGCAAGTCCTGCGTCTTCCAGCGCCAGTTCCATTGCCCGGCGCATGGTGACTTGCTCGGGGCGGGTGGTGTGCTGGCCGTCGGCGTTGCTGCCGAAACCGACGATCTCGGCGTGAATGTGCGCACCGCGTGCCAGGGCGTGTTCCAGCTCTTCAAGCACCAGCATGCCGCCGCCTTCACCGATCACCAGACCGTCGCGGCCCTTGTCGTAGGGGCGTGGCGAGGTGTGCGGCGCATCGTTTTTCAGGCTGGTGGCGTACAGCGCGTCGAACACCATGGCTTCCGTCGGGCACAGTTCTTCGGCGCCACCGGCGAGCATCAGCGGCAGGCGTCCGAACTTGATCGCCTCGTAGGCATAACCGATGCCCTGGCTGCCGCTGGTGCAGGCGCTGGAGGTCGGGATCAAACGGCCGGTGAGGCCGAAGAAGATGCTGATGTTCGCCGCCGTGGTGTGCGGCATCATGCGCACGTAGGAGTTGGCGTTGAGGCCCTCGGCCACCGAGTTGAGCAGCATGTTGCCGAACGCCTTGATCTCGTCGGTGCTGCCGGTGGACGAACCGCAGGCCACGCCCATGCGCCCGTCCTTGATCGACTCGTCGCCGAGCAGGCCGGCATCGGCCAGCGCTTTTTCCGCCGCGCCGACGGCCAGCCGCGAAACACGGCCCATGCTGCGCAGCTGTTTGCGGGTCCAGTGCGCCGGCACCTGGAAATCATCGATAGGCCCGGCCAGGCGCGTGTTGAGCTCGCTGAAGCGATCCCACTCGTCCATCCGGCGGATGCCGCTGCGGTTGGCGGCGAAATTGCCGGCGATGGTGTCCCAGTCGCTGCCCAGCGAGGTAATGCCGGCCATGCCGGTGACGACAACGCGCTTCATCAGCACAAGCCTCCGTTGACCGCCAGCACCTGGCGGGTGATGTACGACGCTTCCGCCGACATCAGGAAATTCACCGCACCGGCCACCTCTTCAGGCGTGCCCATGCGTTGTGCGGGGATCATTTTCATCAGTTCTTCCACCGGCACGTTTTCATCCAGCATCGCCGTGTCGATCAGGCCCGGCGCAACGCAATTCACCGTGATCTTGCGCTTGGCCAGTTCGATCGCCAAGGCTTTCGCGGCGCCGATCACGCCCGCTTTCGACGCGCTGTAATTGACCTGGCCACGGTTGCCGATCAGCCCCGAGACTGAGGTGATGCAAACGATGCGACCCGCGGCGCGGCGGCGGATCATCGGCATCATCACCGGGTGCAGGACGTTGTAGAAACCGTCGAGGTTGGTGCGCAGCACCACGTCCCAGTCGTCGTCGCTCAGAGCCGGAAAGGCGCCGTCGCGGGTCAGGCCGGCATTGAGCACCACGCCGTAGTAGGCGCCGTGGGCTTCAACGTCGGCTTCGAGGATGGCTTTGCAGGTTTCGCGATCCGCCACGTCGAATTGCAGGATGCGCGCGTTGCGCCCGAGCGCTTCGACTTCGGCTTTCACTGCTTGCGCTTCCGCTACGCCGCTGCGGCAATGCAGGACGATATCGTGGCCGGCGCTGGCCAGGCGCAAGGCAATGGCGCGGCCGATGCCACGGCTGGAGCCGGTGACCAGTATTGATTCAGTCATCGTTCGACTCCTTGGATTGCTCTAGATAGTCCGCTGCCTGGGGCGGGCGGAACACGTTCAGCCGGGCGCTGGCCTCGATGCCGGGCGCGTTGATATGGCATTCGAATACGCCCATGCCGTTGTCGTCTTCCAGCGAGCGCAGGCCATGGATGGTCAGTTCGCTGCCAACCGGAAAGGCCGCGACATTGCATTCGAACTTGCGTGTGCCGAGCAGAAAGCCCAGCTCCACCGGGTTGCCTTTCTGCCGCGCATGGCAGCCGGCGAACGCGGCGACGCTTTGCGCCATCAGCTCGACGCCGACCCACGCCGGCAGGCTGCCGTCGGGCAGGCTGAACAGGCCGCCGGGCCGGACGGTGAGGGTGGTGTGGATCTGTTCGTCGTCAAAGCTCAGGATCCGGTCGATCAGGATCATGTCGCCAGCGTGGGGCAGCAGTTCGGCGAGCGGCCAGTGGCTCATGGGGCGTCTCCGATAATCAGGCTGACGTTATTGCCACCGAAGGCAAACGAGTTGCTCATCAGGTAGCGGGGTGCAATGGACGCCAGGCGTTCGCTTGCGGTCACCCACTTGAGTGGTGGAAGGTCCGGATCCGGCTGGCCATCCCAGACGTGCGGCGGCAAGGCGTGGTCGGGGTTGTCGGCACTCAGGCTCAACCAGCAGAACGCCGCTTCCAGTGCGCCGGCGGCGCCGAGGGTGTGGCCGGTCATCGGTTTGGTCGAGGAACACGGTACGCCTTCGGGAAACAGCGCGGCGACGGCCAGACTTTCCATCGCGTCGTTGTGCTGGGTCGCGGTGCCGTGCAGGTTCAGGTAGCTGATGTCACCGGCTTGCAGATGGGCTTGGTCGAGCGCCTTCTGCATCGATTGCAGGGCGCCACGGCCGGTCGGCTCCGGTGCGGAAATGTGGTGCGCGTCGGAGCTGGCGCCCGCGCCGAGCAGGGCAATGCCCGGCCCTGCACCGCGCTCTTTGCTCATCACGAACAGCACCGCCGCTTCGCCGATGTTGATGCCGTTGCGGTTGGCGGAAAACGGATTGCAGCGCTCGTCCGACACCGCTTCCAGCGCACTGAAACCGTTGAGGGTCAGTTTGCACAGGCTGTCGACACCGCCGCACAGCACCGCGTCGCACAGGCCCAGATCGAGCAGGCGTCGGGCGCTCATCAGCGCGCGTGCGCTGGAAGTGCAGGCGGTGGAAATCACATAGGTCGGGCCGCTCAGTTGCAGCCAGTCGGCGAGGAAATTCGCCGGGGCGCCGAGCTCCTGTTGCCGGTAGTCGTAATCGGCCGGGAACTGCTGGTCGCGAATGTAGTGCGCGAGGCCTCGGCTGGCCTCGTCGATGCCCGAAGTGCTGGTGCCGAGCACCACGCCGATGCGCTCGCGGCCGTAAGTCTGGATCGCGTGCTCGATGTCATCGCGAATCTGCAACGCGGCTTCCAGCAACAGTTGATTGTTGCGGCTGCGCTGGTCGGCCAGCGCTTCGGGAATCGGCGCCAGATCGCCGTGCACGGCGGCCACCGGCAGTTCACGCTCCGGCACCCAGCCGGACTCGCGGCGCATGCCCGAGCAGTCGCCGGCAAACAGGTTGCGTGCCACGGCTTGCTTGTCGCGCCCCAGGGCGCAGATCACGCCGAGGGCATTGAGGTAGGCGGTCATGACGTCGGTTCACCGAGTGGCGTTACGCGATAGTGCGGGCCTTGTGGCAGGTTCAATTCGAAGCTCAAGGGTTGGGTGTAACGGATGTCCCAGCGCGCCGGCAGGGAACGTTGGCCGCCCTGTTGTTGCGCCTCGGGGTAGTTGCGCGACAGCTCGCTCGCCGGGGTCAGGGCGAACAGCAGCGCGGCGAACAGCTCCCGGGCTTCCGGGTTGGGCGGCAGCAGGCCGTCGGCCTGCCAGTGTCCGTCGATCAATTGCTGACGGGCCTGGGGAATGCCCAGCGGATCCATCATCGACCAGCGGATGCCGGGCCCTTCGCGCTGGATCACCAGCAACCAGTCTTGCTGTTGCCCGGCCAGGTGACGTTCGATATGCAATTGCATCGGCAGCGGCAGGCTCGGGTTGCCGGCCGGCAGCGGCGCCTGACTGGCGCAGGCACCGAGCAGCAAGACGCAGGCGAGCAGCAGAACACGCAACATCAGACAGCCTCGTTCAAGGGTTTGCGGGCCACCACGTTGACCAGGGTTTCTTCCCGCTGGCCGAATGGTTTTGGTTTGTGCAATCCAAAACGCTCGAGCAGACCGAAATCCTTCGACCGGCTCCACCACAGATACGGGTACGAAACGTTCTGTTCGCCGAACTCGAAACCCTGCTGGCGAATCATCTCCAGGTACTGCGCCGCGCTCTTTTGCACATGCATCGGATGACGGAACAGCCAGCGAATCACCCACGTATCAATGTAAGCCTCGGTGGACTCGGCGAACAGCAGATAACCGCCCGGCTTGAGCACCCGATAGAACTCGGCCAGGGCTTTTTCCTGCTCCACCAGGTGATGGAAGGTCTGGTGACAGAACAGCAGGTCGACACTGGCGTCCGGCACATTCAGCGTCGCGCAGTCGCTGCCGATCAGCTCAACGTCGAAGCCCTGACGCGCGGCCTCGGCGGCGCTCAATTCCAGGCTGTGCGGATCGGCATCGACGCCGATCAGGCGCTGTGGCGCGAACGTCTGGCGCAGGTGGCCGAACGATTTGCCCTGGCCGCAACCGGCATCCAGCAGCACCGGACTGGCTGGCAACGATTCGCTGAACAGCCCGCGCAGATCGTTGATCGCCACGCGCAGCACATGGTGCTGCCAGGTGTGGCTGCGCAGGAACCAGAAGCCGAAGCGGGTTTCCTCGACGTAGTTGTCGCTCAGGTAATTCATGTGTCGTCCCTTGCACAGAGTTCGGAGATCGTCTTCAAACGACGGCGCGCTTCACTGACGAACGGGTTGCGTTCGTCCCAGGCGTAACCGGCGAGGATCGAGCAGATCATGCGGCGGATTTCCGGGGAGCCTTGCTCGTGGAAAATCACGTCCTGAAAGGTGCCGGCGTACCAGCCTTCGACGTAGCAGCGGAACGTGTCGACCCCGCGTTTCAGCGGCTCGGCGAACTCCCGCTGCCAGTCCACCGTTTCGCCCTGCAACTGTCGGTGCAGCACAGCGGCGGCCATGCTCGCCGAACGCATGGCAATGGTCACGCCCGAGGAGAACACCGGGTCGAGAAATTCCGCCGCGTTGCCCAGCAGCGCGAAGCCCGGGCCGTGCAGGGTTTTGACGTTCGCCGCATAGCCGCCGAGGGTGCGCGCCGGGGTGTCCCACACGGCGTTGTTCAGCACCTTGGCCAGGCTCGGGGTTTCGGCGATGAACCCGCGCAGGCAGGCGTCGAGGTCGGTGTCGCGACCTGCGAAATGTTCAGCGGCAGCCACCACGCCCATCGAGCAGCGACCGTTGCTGAACGGGATCGACCAGAACCAGATATCGCGGTGCTGCGGGTGGGTGGTGATAAGGATCTTCTCGCGGTCGAAACCGGGATGATCAATGTGGTCTTCAACGTGAGTGAAGACGGCCTGGCGAACCGGGAAATTCGATGGTGCTTCCAGGTCGAGCAAACGTGACAACACGCGGCCGTAACCGCTGGCATCGAGGACAAAGTCGGCTTCGACGCGGTATTCGCTGCCGTCTTCGCGGCGCACATTCAGCTGCGGTCGCGGGCGTTCGAAATCGACGCTGACAATCGCGTCGCCGTAGCGGATTTCCGCGCCCTGCAATGCCGCCTGATCGGCCAGCAATTTGTCGAAGTCGGCGCGTTGCACCTGCAGCGTCGTGGGCTTGCCGGCGGTGAAGGTGTCACCAAAATCGAAGGCGCTGTAGCGCTCGCCCCAGGCGAATGCCGCGCCGTTCTTGCGCTGGAACCCGGCGGCATTCACCGCCTCGAGCATGCCGGCTTCTTCGACGAAATCCAGGCAATGGCAGAGCAGGCTTTCACCGATGGAGAACCTCGGGAAATGCTGGCGCTCGATCACCAGCACGTCGTGCCCCTTGCGCTTGAGCAATGCGGCGGCGATGGCGCCGGAGGGGCCGGCGCCGATGATCACGACCTGACGGGATTCCATTTCAACGATTGGCACGCGAGCTCCTGGGTACGGCAATAGGGTTCAGTGACGCCCGGTGCAGGCCGATGAAGGCCGGCAACAGCGTCGCGATCAGACCCATCAGCATCAGCGCAAAGTACAACGCCGGGCTGATGAGTTGTTGTTGCAACAGCAGGTTGAGAAAGACGATTTCGCTCAATCCGCGAATGTTCAGCAGCACGCTTTCGCGCCAGCGACTGGCGCCTGCGAACGACGCGCCGGCCCAGCCGAGGCCGAGCCAGTTGCCCACGATTTTGCTGGCGACCGGCAACAGCAGCAGCGCTGCCCATTGCCCGGCGCCGAGGCTGGCGAGGGCGCTGTGCACGTCGATCTGGACGATGCCGAAAGTCAGGATCAGCGGAATCGCGACCCACGTCTGCAAGCGGTTCATCCAGTGCGCCGGGATCGGCAATACCAGTGGCACCTTGAGCGCGGCCATGCACAGCAGATAGCCGATGCCGAAAATCAGCGCGTTGAGTTTGTAGTGTTCGGCCAGCACCAGCAGCGCAAAAAAACCGAGGCTGTAGGTCAATGGCCGGCGTATGCCGAATACCCGCAGCAGCACCGGCACGCAGGCCATCCCCAGCGGTATCAGCAGACTGCTCAGGTGCAGGCTGCCCTGGGCGAGGCCGAACAGGGTCCAGCAGGTCAGGTCGATCAGGATCGCGGTCTGCACCAGACGCCGGGTGGCGGCGGGCGGGTAGTCGATGTGGCGCAGGTACAGGTACAACACCGGGATCGCGGTGATGGCGAACACCAGACCGATCGCCAACGAGTTGATCCACGGCTGCGTCGGCAACAGCCAGTACGCCGTCGCCAGGCCGCAGGTGAACGGCACGGCGAAACTCGGCAGGGCGATCTTCACGCTCTGCCGGTCCAGGCGCAGGTCGATCACGTCGCTGAGGATGTGCCCCAGCAACAGGGCAAAGCTCAGGCTGTAGAGGTTTTTCAGCCAGCCCGGCGCGATCAGTTCGGCGCCGTTGAGTTGCCAGCCCGGTTCGATCCAGAAGTACATCAGCAGCGGCAGGCCGAAGCTGGCCAGCAGCAATTGACTGACGATCGGGATCAGCCCGAAGTGCCGGCCGACCCGGGTAGCCACGAAGAACAGCGCCAGGGCCATCAGCCAGAAAATCACCACCATCATGCTGAAGGCTCCGTGACGGAAACCGCGTGGGCCTGACGCCCGGCCCACGGCGCGAGCATGAAGCTGAACGCCAGCCCGAGGCTCACCGACAAGCCGAAGTTACTCACCGCCGGCGTACTCGACACCGCCAGCAGACCGAACGACAGCCAGGTGGTGGCGGCCGCGAGCAAGGTGCCGAGCAGGCTGACGGCCGCGCCGCCGACCTGCTCGCGCATGAGGATCGCGTAGTCGACGCTGATCGCCGTCACCAGCAACAGGCCGAACAGGCTGAACAGGGTCAGCGGCTGACCGAGCCAGCCCAGGCTGGCGAGGCTGCACAGCGCAGCGAGCAGCGGCAGGGCGACGATTCGCAGGGCGCCACCAAGACCGAACGGCAGCATCAGCACCAGCACGATCAACACGCAGGACGCGAGTTTCAGCTCAGCGGCGCTGATCTGGGTCTGGGCGAACACCTTGTTCAGATCGCCGAGCCGGTCCACCAGCATCACGCCGGGCAGGTCCAGCGCCTGCACCCGCAGCAGCGACGGATTGTTCAGGCCTTGCAGGCTGACCATTGCCGCCACGCCATCCTCGGTCGGCCCGAGCCACAACGTGCGGTAGGGCTCGCCGAGCGGGCCGGCCAGCGCTGCATCGATGTCTTCGGCGGGCAGCGTTTGCAACTGTTGCAGCTCGGTTTGCAGCGCCGCCAGCGGCACGCCGACCTCCAGCAAGGGCTGCCAGAACTGCGGCAACTTGCTCAGCGCTTCACGCACTTGTTGTTGCTGAGCCGGCGGGCTGACCAGTTGATTGAGCGCCAGATAACCCTGCAACTTGTCGAGGTTGACCAGTTGATCCAGCCGCTCGCTCAGGGCCGCTTGCCGTTCCAGCAATTGCTGCTGATCGGCGGCGCGCACCAGGAAGAACTGGCTGGTCGGCTGGTAGCCGGTAATCCGCGCAATAGTCTGCGCCTCATCGGTCAGACGTTGCGGCGCGCCGACCCACTGGCGAATGTCGTTCTTGCTCTCCAGTTGCAGCAGGCCACCGACGCAGAAGGCGATCAGCAGGGCCAGCAACACTGGCGTCCTGACGTGTTCGAGCAGGGTTTCCCGCAATCGCACCAGACGCTCGGCCAGTTGCAGCGGCCATTGCGCCGGGCGCAGTTCGACGTTTTTCAGCAAGGCTGGCAACAGGCACACCGCCGACAGGTAGGCGCCGAGCAAACCGGCGGCGGAGAACACCGCGATCTGGGTCAGCGCCGGGAAAGGCGTCCAGGCCAGTGCCAGGTAACCGATGGCGCTGGTGATCAGGCTCAGCGTCAGCCCGGACAGGGTCAGGCGCAACGCCGGCCAGCTGTGCCACGGCTTGAGGCTCCAGCTCTTGGACAGGTAGTGCAGCGGGTAATCCACCGCCACGCCGATCAGGCTGGAACCGAGCACCAGCGTCATCACGTGCATGTGCCCGAACAGCGCCACGCAGGCCACTGCACCGAACAGCATGCCCACCAGCACCGGAATGAACGCCAGCAGCACCCGCCAGCGGCGGAAGGCGAGCAGCAACAGCAGCAGAATGCCGATGGTGGCGCCGCCGCCGACCCAGGTCATTTCCCGGGTCGCCTGCTGCTGACCGTTGGCGGCGTATAGCAGGCCGCTGGCGGCCAGCAATTGCACGTCGGCACTCGCCGCTTGCTCACGGCTGTGTTGCAGCAGGGCGGCGACTTGCAGCGGTTGATTCATGTCGAAGGCGCTGCCGGTGGTGCGTGCGCGCAGCAGCACCCAGCTCTTGCCGTCGGCGTCGGCGATCAACGCGCCGCTGCCGATGTCCAGTTGCACCGCGCCATGTTGCGGCTGGCTGTTCTGGATGCGCCCGGTCAGGCCCAGCCAGTCGTCCTGACTCGGCACCAGACTGAACCCGGTGAACGGGTCGAACAGTGCCTGTACCCGTTGCTGGATAAAGGCGTCGGGATGTTCTATCAGCAGTTGTCGGTCATCCGCCGAGAGCATCGCCAGCCGCCCTTGCAGCAACTGCGTGCGCAGGGCCGGCAGGTCGGCTTGCAGGTTCCACTGGACCTTTTCGAACAGCCCGCTGGCCTGCCATTGCTCGCCCAGGGTCTGGGCCATGGCGACCGCTTGCTGGCGATCGGCGTGGCCGACCAGCACCAGCATGTCGCGGTTGAGCGGTTCCTGCATGCGTTGTTCGGCGCGCAGTTCGAGGGCGTCCGGGTGGGTGCCGGGTACCAGTTCCATCAGGTTGGCCGACAGCGGCGCACCGTCGCGCCACTGCCAGGCGCCCAGTGCGACAACCGCCAGCAGCAGGATCAGGAACAGCCAGGGCAGCCTGCGTTCACTCGGCAAAGTCATGTTGCTCCGCGTCGCTCAGAGGTTGGCCGGCGGTGCTGTCCTGCATGCGCAGCACGGTGCTGTCGCCCTGGGTTTCCAGCAGTTCGATGGTGTTCACCAACGCGCCGCCGCTGATGTTGATCTGATTGAAGACCTGCTTGAGCAGCACCGAGCGCGGGGTCAGGGTCAGTTGCCATTTCTGCGCATCGCCGCTCAGGGCCAGTTCGAAATCCCGTTGCAGACCGCTGCTGTCGCCTTGCAGCACCGCGAGGAACAAACGGTTCTGTTCGGCCCCGGCGCTCTTGTTCGGCAGCAGTTGCCAGCCGGTGGCATCACGCCGGGCGATGCCCTTGGCGCTGATCCGGTAATCCTGTTGCAGCGGAGTTTTCAGCAGCCACAGCAGGCCGTGGTTTTTGGCGAGGACAAAACTGCCCTTGCTGATCAGTGGCTGAGGGAGGGCACGCAGGTGTTTTTCCTGGATGAACTGGCCGTGGATCACGTCCGGCTTCGCCAGTTGCTCGCTCAACTGTTGCAGGTCGAAGGCGTTGGCCAGCGACGACAGCGTCAGCAGTGCCAGGGCCCCCAGGGATTTCAACAACACATTCATCGCAGCATCCTTTCCACGGCATCGGTGAAGACTTTCGGCGAGGCCAGTTGCATCTCGCGGCTGCTCATCTCGACCGCCACCTGCACCGAGCTGGCGCGGGTCAGGCGTTCACCGGTCTCGGCATCGGTGATCAGGTAGTGAATCTTCAGGCGGTTTTCCCACTCCACCAGACTGGCGCGCACGTTCAGCCGCTGACCGAACACCGCGCCGCGCACGTAGCGCAGTTGCAGGTCGATCACCGGCCAGGCATAGCCCGAGTCGACCATCTGGTTGTAGTTGTGGCCGATCTTGTCGAGCAGTGCACAGCGCGCCACTTCCAGGTATTTCACGTAATGGCCGTGCCAGACGACGTGCATGGTGTCGACGTCAAAGAACGGCACGAGGATTTCCGTATCGGCGTGAAGCACTCCGGCACTACGCATGCAGCCTCCAGTGTTGCTCGGCGATGCGTTGCAGGCACAGGCGCAATTCACCTTCCAGGGCACGGTCTTCGATCACCGGCGGGAAGTCCCGGGCCAGTTGCTCGTGCATGGCGGCCAGCGATGGCGGCAGCGGACGCGCGTCTGCATCGCGACCGCGCAGCCATACGCCTTGATTGGCCGCCAGCAACGTGGCGGCGGCGACCTGTTCGGTCAGCTCCAGCACACGAATGGCGTCGCGGGCGGCGATGGTGCCCATGCTCACCTTGTCCTGGTTGTGGCACTCGGTGGAGCGCGAGAACACGCTGGCCGGCATGGTGTTTTTCAACGCTTCGGCGGTCCAGGCACTGGCGCCGATCTGCACAGCTTTAAAGCCGTGGTTGAGCATCGCGCGGTCGGCGCTGGCGCCCGACAGGTTGCTCGGCAAACCGTGGTTGTAACGCTCGTCCACCAGTAGCGCGAGTTGTCGGTCGAGCAGGTCGGCGACGTTGGCCACGAGGTTTTTCAGGCTGTCCATGGCGAACGCGATATGTCCGCCGTAGAAGTGCCCGCCGTGCAACACGCGTTCGGCTTCGGCGTCGATGATCGGGTTGTCGTTGGCGCTGTTGAGTTCGGTCTCGATGAACGAACGCAGCCAGTTCAGGCTGTCGGCCAGCACGCCAAGCACGTGTGGTGCGCAGCGCAGCGAGTAGCGATCCTGCAAGCGGTGCAGCGGCGCGGTCGGTGCGTCGATCGCCAGATCCTTGCGCAGCCACGCGGCGACCTGCATCTGCCCCGGATGCGGCTTGGCGGCGAACAGGCGCTCGTCGAAGTGTTCAGGATTACCTTGCAGCGCCACCACGTTCAGCGCGGTGATGCGGGTGGCCAGTTGCAGCAGGTAATCGGCGCGGGCGTAAGCCAGGCAGGCCAGACCGGTCATCACGGCGGTGCCGTTCATCAATGCCAGCGCTTCTTTCGGGCGCAGCACCAACGGTGTCCAGCCCAGTTCGCGGTGCACATCGGCAGCCTGGCGGCGTTCGCCACGGAACATCACTTCACGCTCGCCGGACAGGGTCGCGGCGACGTAGGACAGCGGCGTCAGGTCGCCGCTGGCGCCCACCGAGCCCTCTTCAGGAATCAGCGGCAAAATGTCGTGTTCAAGAAACGCATGCAGGCGCTCCAGCAACTCGATGCGCACCCCGGACACGCCGTGGCACAGCGACTGCAAACGCGCCGCCAGCACCGCGCGGGTGGCCTGGGCATCGAGCAGTTTGCCCAGCCCGCAACCGTGGAACGTGTAGAGATGACGCGGCAGCGCCTCGACGTGATGCAACGGCACTGCGACCACGCAGGAATCGCCGTAACCGGTGGTCACGCCGTAGATCACGCCTTCCTTGTCCAGCAGCGAATCGAGGAACCGCGCGCCCTTGGCGATGCGTTCGCGATAAGGCGCGTCGCTCTGCAACTGCATGGGCGCCTGACGGTTGGCCAGGGCCAGCACGTCTTCGATGCGCAAAGGGCGTTCGCCGAAGGTGACCGGCTCAGGAGTTGGCGTTGTCATCGGTTTTCCAGAATGGGTAAAAGTTGAACCATTGGCACGGTGCTTCGAGGCAATAGTGACTCAGGCGTTGCGCATAGCGGGTGGCCCACTGATGAATGACCTGTTCGCGCTCGCGGCGTGACCACACCACGGCGTCGGCGAACGGCTCGAGAGTCAGGCGGTAGTGTCCGTCTGGTTGCTTGAGGCACATCAGCAGGTTGACCGGACATTTCAGCAGGCCGGCCAGCAGCCACGGCCCTTGCGGAAATGGCGCCGGGTGGCCGAGAAAGTCCACGGTCACGCTGCGCCCGCCATGCAGCGGCACGCGGTCGCCGGCAATCGCCAGCCACTCGCCGCGCTCCAGCCGTTCGTGCAGTTGCAGCATGATCACCGGGTCCAGCTCGCTGACCTGGATCAGTCGCAGGTTGGTCGCCCCGGCCTCGCCCAGCAGACGATTGAATTGCTCGGCGTGCTTGGTGTGCACCAGCACGTTCATCGTGACCTTTTCGCCCAGCTCCGCCAGCGCCCGGCACACTTCGAGGTTGCCCAGATGCGCGCCCACCAGCATTTGCCCGCGACTGCCGCGCAACTGATTGCGCAACAGCGCCGGGTCGATGATTTCGATCTGCTCGATCTTCAGCTTGCCGTTCCACACGTCGAGCTTGTCGAGCAGCGAATCGGCGAATGCCATGAACTGGCGGAATACTCGCCACCGGGTCGGGCGCAGTTCGTGGCGACCGCTCCAGTCGGCGAGGCGCTGCTGATACTGCCAGGCACTGCGCCGCGCAGTGCGGCCGAACAGGAAAAAGTACAGGACGATGCCGTACAGCAACGGACTCAGCAGGCGTCGACCAAGGACCTTGGCGGCGAACGCGGTGAATTTCATCAGCAGGAAACTGCCGCGCTCTTCGCGGTCGGCCCAGTGCTTCTTGTCGGTCTCGACGGTCATGCGCGCCACCGTCGCCAGAGGATCACGGGCAAGCGCAGCAACATGCCGAAGAACAGGCGCGTGTGCATGCTCGAGATCAGCACGTTGTCGTAGAACAGGCGAAAGTGCGACACGCCGTCCAGCGGGTAATGCACGCTGGTCTGCAACCAGCGCATCGGCTGATTGCGCCACGCCAGGCGCACCAGAATGTCCGAGTCGAAATCCATGCGCTTGCCGATCCGCGCCGAGTCGATCACGCCCAGCGTCGGTTCCAGCGGATACACGCGGAAGCCGCACATCGAGTCGCGAATCTGCAGCGACAGGGTGTTGATCCACACCATCACGTGGGTCAGGTAGCGCGCATACAAACGGCCCTTGGGCACGCTGGCGTCGTACAGCGGATAACCGCAGATCAGCGACTTGGGGTGAGCGCGGGATTCTTCGATGAAACGCGCGACATCCTGCAAGTCATGCTGACCGTCGGCGTCGACCTGCAAGGCATGGCTGAAGCCGAGCCGCGCGGCTTCACGCAGACCGGTCATCACCGCGCCGCCCTTGCCCTGATTGGCAGTGAGGCGCACCAGATGAACCCGCTCGCGCTCGGCCAGCGCGTCCAGCACCGCCGCGCAGGATTTGCTGCTGGCGTCGTCCACCAGAATGCACGGCAGATCCTCGGCGAGCAGGGCGTCGACCACCGTGCCGATGGCGGTTTCGTGGTTGTAGACCGGGATCACTGCGCAAGGATTATGCATCGCCAGTCCCCAGCAGAATCCGCCCGCTGGAGCAGGTGGCGGTGTCGTTGCGATAGGCGAAATACAACTTGCCGCGCTCCGGGTCGAAGCGCAGGTGCAACTGGATTTCATCGCCGGGGCGCACCAGTTGCTGGAATTTCAGCACTTCCATGCCGGCGAACGCGCCGGGCAGGTTCAGCAGTTGCCGACCCAGGTTCAGCGCCCATTCGACCTGCACCACGCCCGGCAGTACCGGGGCCTTGGGGAAGTGGCCGCTGAAGTAGGCCAGATCCGGCGGAACGCTCAATTGCAGGTTCCATTCGCCCTCGGTTTCGGCCTGCTCCAGGATTTCCGGTGCTTTTGGCCGTGGCGCCAACAGCAAGGCTTCGACGTCGGCTTGAGGCAATTTGCCCTGTGAGGTCAGCGGCAGTTGTCGTAGCAGACGCCAGCGGCGGGGCAGGGCCAGGGCTTCGCAATGGTCGCCGAGATGACGGCGCAAGGTTTCGGTCAGGCTGCGTCGACCATGTTCGCGCAAGGCAAACAGGCCGGATTCGCTGAGCACCAGCAGGGCGCCGAGGGACGCGCGGTTTTCCTGCACCACGCCCAGACGCGCTTCGGCGACCCAGTCGTGGGCTACCAGCGCCTGTTCAAGCATCGGCAGGGAAATACGTTTTTCTTCGAGTTTGACGATCCGGTCGAGCCGCCCGAGCAATTCAAAGCGGCCATCGGCCTGAATACGCGCCGCATCGGCGGTGTGTTCGACATGCCCGGCGGGCAGGTAGGGCGAAGCGATCAGCAAGGCGCCGTCGCTGTCCTGGCTCAACTCGACGCCGGCAAACGGCTGCCACAACGGTTCGCCCTGACGCCAGGCAATGCCGCCGGTTTCCGAGCTGCCGAGGATTTCCGTCGGCCACTGTCCCAAGCGTTGATGCAGGCTTTGTGCGGCGTCAGCCGGCAGTGCGCCACCGGACGAAAACACCCGGCGCACGACGCTCAGGGCTGGCCAATCGAGGTTGTCGCCCATGCGTTTGAGCAGCGCCGGACTGGCGACCCAGACGAAGGCCGGGTGCTCGCGGCTGGCGCGTTGCAGGTCTTCCGGGAAGGCCAGTTGCTTGCGCAGGAATGGACGCCCGGCGCACAGCGGCCACAGCACACGAAACAGCAAGCCGTAGATGTGCTGGGTGGCGACGCTGCCAAGAATGCAGGCCTCGCCGAGATCCGCGCCCCACAGCTGTTCGAGGGCGTCGACTTCGTTGGCCAGTTGGCGCAGGGATTTGTCGATGCGTTTCGGCTCGCCGCTGGAGCCGGAGGTGCAGAGGCTCAACCGGCACTGGTCGAGATCCAGTTCGGCAGCGGGCAGGGGAGGTTGCAGCAAATCGCTCAGACGAGCGTCACCGGCCTGATCGGTCAGCCACAGATCGACGTCGTTCGACCAGCGCTGGCGGGTCTGCGCTTGCAGATCAGACGGCAGCAACACGCTGACGCCGGCACGCCAGGCGCCGAGCAGGGCGACGGCCAGGTCGGCGGCATCTTCCAGATGTACCGCCAGACGTTGCACGCCGCGCGCTTGCAGACCTGCCGCCAGGCTCAGGGCCTGTTCGCACAGCTGTGCATGATCGAATGCCGGTGCGCTCGTTACCGTGCGCGCCGGCAGGGCCTTGAGCAACAGCTGCTCAAGTTTTATCCAGTTCATGGGCGACCTCTTACCCGTTGTCGTATCAGCCATTCAATGGCAAACATCAGGCCGATCAATCCGTAGGAGATCAGGCCGGTGTACAACATCCACCAGTTCAGCGGCGCCCACAGTGTCAGCAGGGCGGCGCACAAACCGTTGCAAAAGAAAAACACGCTCCAGGCCACGGTGACCTGGCGGGTGTAACGAATCGCCTTGGGCGGCAGTTGCGGTTCACGCAGGCGAGCCAGACGCTCGACCATCGGCGGGCCGTATTTCAGGCTCAGGCTGAACAGCACCAGCATGAAGCCGCTGATCAGCACCGGGTACCAGCGCAACAGCAAAGGGCTGTCGAACACCGCCAGCAGCAGGCAGAACACGATCGCCACGCCGGCCATCCACAAACTGCCGGGCTTGCGTTCGCCGGTCAGCGCCCGGGCCAGCCACAGGCCGCCCAGCAGCAGGCCGAACTGCCATGGCGCGAAATGCTCCATGCCGAAATACACCGCAAAGGGATACAGCAAGCCTGCCAGCAGCAGGCCGAGGCCGATCAGTCGGCTCATGCGGCCGGTTGAACCAGACGGTAGACCGCCTCGACCACGTCGCTGACGGTGCGCACCGACTTGAATTCCTCGGCGGCGATTTTCTTGCCGGTCTGGCGTTTGATGTGATCGATCAGGTCGACGGCGTCGATGCTGTCGATTTCCAGATCCTGATACAGGTTGGATTCCAGGCTCACGCGAGCCGGGTCCAGTTCGAACAGCTCGACCAGGGCATCGCGCAGGGTGTTGAAGATGTCGTCACGAGTTTGCATGGTCCGGTCTCAAGCTGCCTGTTTTGCCGTGACGAACGCCGCAAGGCTCGCCACGTTGGAGAAATGGTTGCGGGTGTCCTTGGCGTCGGCGTCGATCTTGATGCCGTACTTTTTCTGGATCGCCAGGCCGAGCTCCAGGGCGTCGACGGAATCCAGGCCCAGGCCTTCGCCGAACAGCGTCTGGTCGTCGCCGATGTCCTCTGCGCTGATGTCTTCGAGGCCCAGGGCGTCGATGATCAGCTCTTTGATGTCACGGTTTAGATCGCTCATCTTCGGCGAGCTCCTTGATAAAGAATTGGTGCAAATAGTCGTTGAGCTTGCGCGAAGCCTGGGGCGCTGGCCCCTGCGCGGCGAAAGTCTGTGGGTCTATATCGGCCCCGACGTGAAAACTGAAGTGCACGCGGCGACTGGGAATGCGATACCAGGGCTCGGCCTTGGTCAGGGTGGTCGGACTGACCTTGATGACCACCGGGGTGAGGATTTTCGCACCGCGCAGCGCGATGGCCGCCGCGCCCCGATGAAAGGCTGGCGCCTGACCTGGCTGGGTGCGGGTGCCTTCGGGAAAAATGATCAGGGTCTGCCCGCTCTGCAAGGCACCGGCGGCGGCGTCGAGCATGTCCATGCTGCCGTCGTTGCTGATGTATTCGGTGCTGCTCAGCGGGCCGCGAGTGAAGGGGTTTTCCCACAGGCTTTTCTTCACCACGCAGTTGGCACCGCGCACCAGACCGATGAGAAACACTACGTCGATCAGTGAAGGGTGGTTGGCGATAATCATCTGCCCCGGACGGCCGAGGCGTTCGGCGCCCTGAATGTCATAGGTCAGCACGCCGGTACGGGCCATGAACCGGACAAAAAACCAGAACAGCCGGCTGACGGTCTGGCGTGCCCGTTCGCGATGCGTAATGGCATCGCCCGGCAGACAACCGAGCAATGGAAATACCAGCAGGCGCAGGCACAGACCACCGAGCCCGAACAGGGCGAAGCTGGTGGCAGTGGCCAGCAGACGCCAGTAATAGGCGTCGCGGTTTTTTCCGATCACGGGTTGCGTTGCCAGGTCCATAGACGAGTCTTCCAGGCATGTTGGCAATGGGGTTGCTGACCGAGCAGGGTTCGCAGCAGATTCAGTGCGTGGGGCCACTGCGTTTTTGACCGTGCTTCGGGGGCGCTGTTCAGGGTCAGCCGCCAGTCGGTACCGGGGGTGAGCAACAGCCCGACGGCATAGGGAAACGGTACGTCGTCGATCCACGTCGAATAAGCTTCGGGCGGTTGTTCCTCGGTGATCACCAGCAGCACGGCGGGGGCCCCTTCGTTCAACAATGTCGCCGCTTCGAGCATGCCGTGTTCAAGTCCGTCGCCAGCCGCGGCGAGGGCGGTCATTTCGCTGGTTTCGCCGCGCATGATCGACCACAGGCCGATGATCGCGTTGTGCACCGACAGGCTGAACTGGGTCGGCGACAGCGGCTGTTCGTTGGCCAGATCGCTGAGGATTTCAAAGGTGCGCGGGGTTTCGCCGTGCCGGGAGACGAACACCAGCGGCAGGTTTTCCCGACCGTCGGCCAGCGGCCAGCCGACACTGAACGCCATCCGCGCCAGACGGCTGAGACGACGGCGCTGCATGGCCGGCAGAAACGAAACATCGGGTGCGGCATCGCTGCTTTCGAGCACGACCGGTTGTCGGCTCCAGGCTTGCCAGGCTTCCACACTGTCGAGCCCGGGAGCCCAGGCGCGCCATTGGGCGATGTTGAAGTTGATCACGGACATTTATCCCGCCCCTGCGGGCTGAGTTGACGCGGTTTCGCCAACGTCGCCGCTGAGCTGATTTAGCCTGAAATGGCATGGCGCGTGGCGCCGGGTGGCGCGCATTATCCCGGTGCGACGAGTGTGTAGCAAATGCTGGTTACATTTTGAACGACGAAATGAACCGAATGGTACGCGGCAAGAGCTATCACTTGGCCATTATCCAGATTGTCGGGTGTCTGTCTGTCAGGCGAATCGGCGATCATCGGGTGTCTTTGCGCCGTATTCATTGGGATATTGGCGCCCGACTCTGTAGTCCGTGCCCATCGAGGTAGCGAACCGGCACCGGGCACCACTACACTCGGTCATTCTTTGATACACGGAGGTTTTGTCATGCGGCGCGTGGTGTTCAATCAGAAAGGTGGCGTGGGCAAATCCAGCATTGCCTGCAATCTGGCGGCGGTAAGCGCCAGCGAGGGTTATCGCACGCTGTTGGTCGACCTCGATGCCCAGGCCAATTCCACTCAGTATCTGACCGGGCTCACGGGTGATGACATTCCGATGGGCATTGCCGATTTCTTCAAGCAGACCCTGTCTTCCGGGCCGTTCTCGAAAAAGAATCAGGCGGATATCTACGAAACGCCCTTCGACAACCTGCACATCATCACCGCCACTGCCGAACTGGCTGACCTGCAGCCCAAGCTTGAGGCCAAGCACAAGATCAACAAGCTGCGAAAGCTGCTCGACGAGTTGTCGGAAGATTACGACCGGATCTATCTGGATACGCCACCGGCGCTGAATTTCTACGCGGTCTCGGCACTGATTGCCGCCGATCGGGTTTTGATTCCCTTTGACTGCGACAGCTTCTCGCGTCAGGCCCTGTACGGTCTGATCGCCGAGATCGACGAGTTGAAGGAAGACCACAACGAAGGCCTGGAAGTCGAAGGTATTGTGGTCAACCAGTTCCAGGCCCGGGCCAGCCTGCCGCAGCAGATCCTCGACGAACTGATCGCCGAGGGCCTGCCGGTGCTGCCGGTCTACCTCGCCAGTTCAGTGCGCATGCGCGAATCGCATCAAGCCAACACGCCGCTGATCCACCTCGACCCACGGCACAAGCTGACGCAACAGTTCGTCGAACTGCATAACCTGCTCGAAGACGCCTGAAGCCTTGTCAGATGCCCTGGCTGCGCAGCCAGGCCATCAACTGCGACAACGGGAAGGCCCCACTCTGACGGGCGACTTCCCGGCCGTTGCGGAACAGAATCAGGCTCGGAATCGAACGAATCCCCAGCTGCGCCGACAACTGCTGATTGGCCTCGCTGTCCAGCTTGGCCAGCCGGCATTTGCCCGCCAGCTGCGCAGCCGCCTGCTCGAACACCGGCGCAAACGACTTGCACGGCCCGCACCACTCCGCCCACACGTCCACCAGCAACGGCAGATCACCCTTGATTTGACTGGCGTAATCGCCTTGCTTGAGCTCGAACGGCTTGTTCAACAGCACCTCGGACTTGCAGCGCCCGCACTTCGGGTGATCGTTGAGGCGCTCGGCGGGAATGCGGTTGAGGCCGTTGCAGGAGGGGCAGGGGATGAGGAGTGGGTCGGTCATGATCGGAATCCGGTGGAGAGCTGATAACTCCTAGTTGGAGACGTTTGCTCATATTTTCAATCGTGCAGTGTTTGGCTGTGAGCCTAGGCTGAGATGAACCGGCTGAGTCCGTTGGTCTGCTCGGTCGTATCGCAACTTGCGATAATTTTGATCTGTGATTAACTCCCCATAGCAGAATGCGATAAGGATGTTGCATGCATGTCATCACCGGAAAACGAATACGAGAAGCGAAGGCCAAATGGCCTAACGCAGCTACAGCACTGGACCACTGGCTGGAAGTGGCGAAAGGGAGCAAATCGCCAGATTTTGCGGCGCTGAAGGCCTTGTTTCCAGCTGTCGACAAAGTGGGTGATTTTCACGTTTTCGATATTGGCGGTAACAAGCTCAGGTTGATCGCCTATGTCAGATTTCGACCTCAAAAGTTGTACATCAGATATGTGTTGGATCATCGCGAATATGACCGCGGTAAATGGAAGGAGGCTAAGGCATGAGTGTTCTGATCAAAAAAGCCGCTGAGCACTGGGAGTTCGTTTCGCCTTTGCTGCGCAAGCCGAAAAGCGAAGACGACTACGACAGGCTTGTTCAAGCCCTTGACGAGTTGCTCGAAATGACGGGTGATGATGAGTCTCATCCTTTGATGAGCCTGGTGGATATCATCGGTGACTGGATTGAAGAATGGGATCGCGTGCATCACCCGACGCCTAAACCGCCCGGTTTTGAAGTACTGGGGTATTTGATGCGTGAGCATGGTTTGACCCAGAGCGATTTGCCGGGTGTGGGGACTCAGTCTGTTGTTTCGGAAATCCTCAGTGGAAAGCGCCAGTTGAATCTGCGGCAGGTCCGCTGGCTGGCCGAGCACTTCAAGCTACCTGTGGACGTGTTTATCTGAAAGGAAACCAGTGTGTTCAGAGTCGTGGCCTTTGCACTCTGAGCATGTCGCGCGGCTTTTTCAGCCGGCGCTGTCATCTAGCAGGTTGCCTGACGGGAGGGTGCGCGGCTCCGAGACAGGAGACCGTGCGCTTCATGAGGAACAACTGATCTCCAAATGCTTGCCCCACTCCGGCGGCCGTTCCGCGTAACTCTCCATTCCAGGTTGTTCCTCGAATGGATTGCTCAACACCGCGTGCAATCGGCGCACTTCGGAATAGTCACCCTGCTCGGCAGCATCAATCGCCTTCTGCGCCAGATAGTTGCGCAGGATGTACAGCGGATTCACCGCATGCATCCGCGCACGGCGCTGTTCCTGATCGGTCGCGCCATCGCGTGCGACGCGGGCGACATAGCGCTCGCCCCAGGCATCGAAACCCTTGATATCGACGAAGTCATCGCGCAGGCGAGCGACGGCCTGTTCGGCTGACTCTTCGCCCAGGCGGCGGAAGAACAGCGTGTAATCGACGCCGCTGTTCTGCATCAGTTGCAGCAGTTGTTCCAGCAGTTGCTGGTCGTCGTCCTCGGCGGTGGTGAAGCCGAAGCGGCGGCGCATCAGGTCGAGGTAGTGCGCCTGGAACAGCGGCAGGTACAAACCGAGGGTTTCGCGCAGGGCTTCAACGCTGATGAACGGCGTCAGGGCCTGGGCCAGGGCGCTGAGATTCCACTGGCCGACCGGCACCTGATTGCTGAAGGAGTAGCGGCCCTGGTCGTCGGAGTGGTTGCAGATGAAGTTCGCATCGAAATCGTCGAGGAAGGCGAACGGGCCGAAGTCGAAGGTGATGCCGAGGATCGACATGTTGTCGGTGTTCATCACGCCGTGGCAGAAACCGTAGGCCTGCCATTTGGCGATCAGTTCGGCGTTGCGCTCGACGATCTCGCGGAACATCGCCAGATACGGCTCCGGCTGTTCCAGGCATTCGGGGTAGTGCATCGCCAACACGTGTTCGCCGAGCAGCTTCTGCTGCTCGGGACGTTTGGTGTAATAGAAATATTCGAAATGGCCGAAACGGATGTGGCTCGGCGCCAGGCGCAGCACCATCGCGGCGCGTTCCTGTTTCTCACGCCAGACCGGGGTGTCGGAGCCGATCACGCAGGCGGCGCGTGAAGACGGGATGTTCAGCGCATGCAGCGCTTCGGAAGCGAGGAACTCGCGGATCGACGAGCGCAGCACCGCGCGGCCGTCGCCCATGCGCGAGAACGGCGTCTGCCCGGCGCCCTTCAGATGCAGATCCCAGTGCTCACCGGCGGCGTTGTAGACCTCGCCCAGCAACAATCCGCGCCCATCGCCCAATTGCGGGGTGTAGCCGCCGAACTGATGTCCGGAATAGACCATCGCCCGCGGCTCGGCGTCGGCCCACAGCTTGTGGCCGCCGAACAGCTCGGCAAATTCCTGGGTGTCGGCCACTGCCGGGTCCAGATCCAGCAGCGCCAAGGCCGCAGGGCTGGCCACGACCAGTCGCGGATTGTCGATCGGTTCGGGCAGCACGTGGGCCGAGAACGCATCGCCCAGGCGGGCGAAGCGGTTGTCGAAGGTCAGTTCGTCGAGGGCTTTCAAGGGCCGGCTCCAGCAGAATGTCCGAGCATTCTGCTGGGATTAGCCGGGTTAGTCGAGTTTGGCCGGCGGCGGTTCCTGCAAGGGTTTCTGGTCATCGCTGACCGGCACGATGGTTTTGGTTTCCGGCTCGATCGGCACCATCTTGTATTCCTGGCCGTGAAGGTTCTTCAGGTAAACCTCCATCTGGCGGAACGAAATGTTGATGTGCTGCTTCTTGAACTCGCGGTTGATGAAGCGGTTGACCTCATCGAGTACCGGGTTGCGGTCGCCGAGATCACGCACATGCATGCGCAGTTCGTGGTCGAGGGTGCTTTCTCCGAAATTGAGGAAGTACACATGCGGCTCGGGTTCCTTGAGCACGCGCGGGTTTTCCCGGGCGGCCTTGAGCAGCAGTTCCTTGACCAGATCCAGATCCGAGCCGTAATCGACGCCGAGTTTCAGGGTCACCCGGGTGATGGTGTCGGTCAGCGACCAGTTGATCAGTTGCCCGGTGATGAACGTCTTGTTCGGGACAATGATGTCTTTGCGGTCGAAGTCGGTGATGGTCGTGGCACGGATGCGGATCTTGCTCACCGTACCCGAGAGGTTGCCGATGGTAATGGTGTCGCCGATCCGCACCGGGCGTTCGAACAGGATCATGATGCCGGAGATGAAGTTCGCGAAGATCTCCTGCATGCCGAAACCGAGGCCGACCGACAGCGCTGCCACCAGCCATTGCAACTTGTCCCAGCTGACGCCGAGGGTCGACAGGGTCGAGACGAAACCGACCCCGGCGATCACGTACGACAGCAGCGTCGTGGTCGCGTACGCACTGCCTTGAGCCAGATTGAGTTTCGACAAAACGAACACTTCAAGCAGGCCCGGCAAGTTGCGGGCGAGCGCGAAGGTGATGCCGATGATGATCAGCGCGCCGAGCATGTCGCCGATGCTGATCGGCACCATGCTCATATTGGCGCCGGTGCCGCTGGTGTATTCGTAGAGGGTGATGTTGTCGAGGTACGAGAACACCGTGATCAGGTCGGCCCAGACCCAGTACAGCGCGGCGATGAAGCCGCCGAGCAGTGCCAGACGGATCAGGCGCAGAGACTGTTCGTTGACCTTTTCGATGTCCAGGGTCGGCTCTTCGATCACTGCTTCGCCGTCGCCGGCTTCTTTCGCGGCCTGACGTTTGGCCAGGGCGCGCTGGTAGGCCAGACGGCGTGCCGCAACCGCGAGGCCACGGACGAACGTGGCTTCGATCACCAGCCAGAACATCAGCAGGTACAACGTGTTGATCAAGCGGTCGCTGAGCTTCAGCGCGGTGTAGTAGTAGCCGAAGCACACGGCGACGAACAGCGCGATAGGCAGCAGGGTGAACATCACGCCCACGGCCTTGCGGAACAGCGAGGCGTTTTCGTGGGTCGGGCTGCTGATCAGCAGACGGCTGAGCAGCCACGCCATCAGGGCGTAGCAGGTCAGCACCACCGGCATGCCCAGTACATCGTCGGCCAGCGCCGCCGGTTGCAGTTCGGCAACCGCCACCACGGCCACCAATGCCATGACCACCAGTCCGAGGCGACGGACCCAGCCTTGCAGGAATTCGACCTGCGGCTTTTCCCAGCGGAAGTGCAATTCGGCCACGCCACCCGGCGCGAGGATCCGGTAAGCGGTGTAGAACACCAGCCACGCCTGGGCCATTTGCAGCAGCGCCGCGCCCATGTTGGCGTTCTGCCCACGGGCGTCGATCTGCAACGCCAGCCCGCACAGGGCCAAGCCCAGCGCGACTGGCATCGCCAGCAGAATATTGATCAGGATCGCCTGTGGCGTATGCCACTGGCTGTCACGCTTGAAGTGGCCGATATCCTGGTGAACCTTGTTCAGGCGCGAATACAGTTGCTTGCGGCGCCACAGCAGCGCGCCGATCAGCAGTGCCAGCGGCAGGAACAACAGCGGTCGCTGGGTCAGGCCGTCGGTCAGTTCGCTGAAGCTCGAGGCCAGCGGCAACGTGTCGATCTGACGCTTCAGGCGCTCCGGCACGCCGCGCATCCATTCGGTGTCCAGCGGCTTGTTGCTCGGAATCCAGAACATCTGCTCGTCGAGGGTCGCGCGCAGGCTTTGCGCAGTGCTCAGCAATTGTTTCTGGTTCAGTTGCAGGGTGATCGATTCGTTGAGCATCGCGCTCAACTCGCGACTCAGCCGTTCCAGCAGATCGACGCGAGTGTTGGCCAGCTCGAGCAGGCTCTTGCGCAGTTGTGGCGTGACTTGTTCCGGCGGCTGGGTGGACAGCAGGTTGTCGACGTAGGTCGCCGGATTGCTCAGCTGTTCGCGCTGTTGGTTGATTTCGAACTGGTACAGGCGAATGTCGGCGATCTGGTCCGCCAGATCGCGGTCGACCTTGAGGCGCGGCAGCGCCTGTTTCTGTTTATAGAGAATCTTCGACAGCAGAAGGCTGCCCTTGAGCACGTTGATCTGCTCGTCGAGGGCCGAATCGCTCTGGGTCACGCTGTCCAGCTGCTGCTTGGTCTGCAGGTTCTGTTGGGTCAGTTCGTTGAGGCGGTCGGTGCTTTTGAGCAGGTAGTCGGAGAGCTTGAGGTTGGCCGCGCTTTCCGTGGCGAGCAGGGCGCTGCTGCCGGACTTCTGGGCCTCGATCGACTGCTGCGTCACGGTTTCCTGCGACAGGGTCAGACGTTTCTGGTTGATCAGGGTTTGCAGTTCCTGGATCTCGCGGTCCAGACGGTCGGACTTTTCCGAAAGCAGGTCATGCTGGCTGTTGCCCAGATCCTGCAATTGGTTGTTGCCGGCCAGTTCCTGACGGCGCAGCGGGATCAGCGCGTTCAGGGCGGCCAGCTCGGCGTTGAGCAGGTCGCGCTGCTCGGCGCTGACGGTTTTGCCGGCGTCCTTGCCGGTCTTGAGGATGTTATTGATCTGCTGGATGCGCGTCTGGCTGCTGGAGATCTCGGCCTGGGCACGCTCGGGGCGGGTCTGGGCGGTGATGATCAGGCTGTTGGCGTCGGCCAGGGCCTTTTGCAGATCGCTTTGCTGGGTCGAGCGCTCGGTGAGCATCTGCTCCAGCTGCTGGATGTTTTCCTTCGGGAAGCGCTGCGCCACCGGCACTACGGCGCTGGCCTTGAGGCGGGTCAGTTCGCGCGAATTCTCGATGGTCTGCTTCGGCGCCGTGGCCAGTTGCTGCTTGAGGTCGATCAGCTTCTGTTCATAGTCACGCCGGTTATTGAGCTGGTTCAGCGTGTTTTGCAGGACCGTCTGCAGGGCCTTCTTGTCGGCCTCGGGCAGTTTGCTGTCGGTGAGCTTGTCCAGGCTGGCCTGCACGGCGTCGCTGGACGGCGGTTCTGCGGCCTGCAGCGGGCCGACAGTAAGACTCAGGCCCAGCAGGGCCGCGAGGAAAAAGGAGCGCAGGGTAGGCATAGAGACCGGTCAAGCAAGTGAGAGTGGACGCAGTTTAGAGGAAGAGCCCGGGGCCCGGGCGACTTCCTTCGGGGAATCTGACGCCCACTTTGGCGATCTTGTTCCCGTCCATGACCGCAACCGTCCAGTGGGTGTTGTTCCATTCCACCTGGTCGCCAACGATCGGTGCACCGCCGACTTTCTGGGCAATGAAGTGGCCCAGGGTCATGTCCGGATCGATGCCTTCGGCGGGCAGGCCGTACAGGGCGGCAACCGCTTTGAGCTGGGCATCTCCTTCGAGCACGAAGTCGCCGAAGAAGCGCAGATCGAGGCCGCGTTGCGGCGCCTGGCTGAACAGTTTTCCGAGGGCCGGAAGGTTGTGTTCATGGCCGATAACACACAGCAAATCATCGACTTCCAGCACCGTACTACCCGACGGATGGAGCAGTTGCTGGCCGCGAAACAGGGCGGCGATACGGGTGCCTTCGGGCATTTTCAGTTCGCGCAGGGGCGAACCGATGCACCATTTTTCCGCGCCGAGCTTGTAAACGAACAGTTCCCACTCGCTGGTGACGTGCACTTCGAGCGCCGCGCGGGAGATCGGCGCCGGCTCTGGCGGCACCGTCACCTTGAGCAGCTTGGCCACCCACGGCAGGCTCGTGCCCTGCACCAGCAGCGACACCAACACGATAAAGAAGGCGAGGTTGAAGTACAGCTGCGCATTCGGCAGCCCGGCCATCAGCGGGAATACCGCCAGAATGATCGGTACCGCGCCACGCAGGCCGACCCAGGAAATGAAGGCTTTCTCGCGGCCGTGGAAGGCCTTGAACGGCAGCAACCCGACCAGCACCGACAGCGGCCGCGCGAACAGAATCATCCACAGTGCCAGGCCCAGAGCAGGCAGGGCGATCGGCAGCAAGTCATGCGGGGTGACCAGCAGGCCCAGCACCAGGAACATGCCGATCTGCGCCAGCCACGCCATGCCGTCGAGCATGTGCAGAATGCCGTGACGGCTGCGCACCGGCCGGTTACCGATCACCAGACCACACAGGTACACAGCGAGGAAGCCGCTGCCGTGCAGGGCGTTGGTCAGGGCGAACACCACCAGACCGCCGGCGATCACCAGAATCGGATACAGGCCGGCGGCCAGATTGATCCGGTTGACCAGTTGCAGCATCAGCCAGCCACCGCCCAGACCGATCACGCCACCGATGCCGAATTCGCGGATCAGGTGGGTCAACAGGCTCCAGTGCAGGCCGGTCTGGCCGCTGGCGAGCATGTCGATCAGGGTCACGGTGAGGAACACTGCCATCGGGTCGTTGCTGCCGGATTCGATTTCCAGGCTGGCGGTCACCCGTTCGTTCAGGCCTTTGCCGCCGAGCAGCGAGAACACCGCCGCGGCATCCGTGGAACCGACGATGGCGCCGATCAGCAGGCCTTGAATCAGGTTGAGATCGAACAACCACGCGGCGGCCATGCCGGTGAGGCCGGTGGTGATGAGTACCCCGACCGTCGCCAGCGACAAAGCCGGCCATAGGGCCACGCGGAAACTGGACACCCGGGTGCGCAAGCCGCCGTCGAGCAGGATCACCGCCAGCGCGAGGTTGCCGACCAGATAGGCCGTCGGGTAGTTATCGAAAATGATGCCGCCGCCATCGACCCCGGCAGTCATGCCGACCGCGAGGATGATCACCAGAATCGGGATGCCGAGACGGGAAGAAAGGGAGCTGACAAGAATGCTTGCGCCTACCAGCAACGCGCCGATCAAGAACAGGCTGTTGATGGTCGTCGCATTCAAAGGCAGTACTCCAGAAGCGGAAAGACGGGCACAAACTGACCATGCAGTCTGCGTGCCAGCGATTCTAACCTGTTGAAATGTGATGCTGTCAAAAAGGTTTTTCAGCGGGGGATTCGGGATTTGGGTTCGGCTTGCGATTGCTGCCCTCACCCTAGCCCTCTCCCGGAGGGAGAGGGGACTGACCGAGTGGCTCTCTCGAGTTACATCGACCTGAAATAGCGAGTCGAACTCAGGTCTTGAAACGCACGAAGATCTGCTCCCTCCCCCTCGCCCCCTTTAGGGGGAGAGGGTTGGGGTGAGGGGGTAGCTTTTGATCTTGACCTTGATCTAAAAAATCAAAGGCTAAACCGCCCAACCATATTGTTCAGATCCAGCGCCAGGCGCGACAGCTCGTTACTCGCCGCACTGGTCTGATTCGCGCCCGTCGCCGACTGCACCGACAGATCGCGGATGTTCACCAGGTTGCGATCCACTTCCCGTGCCACTTGCGCCTGCTCTTCAGCAGCGCTGGCGATCACCAGGTTGCGCTCGTTGATTTCGACGATGGCCGTGTTGATGGTGTCCAGCGACAGACCGGCGCCACGGGCGATGTTCAGGGTCGACTCGGCGCGCTCGGTGCTGTTGCGCATCGAATCCACGGCGTGTTCGGTGCCGCTCTGGATGCTGCCGATCATGCGCTCGATTTCGCTGGTCGACTGCTGGGTGCGGTGCGCCAGTGCACGGACTTCGTCAGCCACCACGGCAAAACCGCGACCGGCTTCACCGGCACGGGCCGCTTCGATGGCGGCGTTGAGCGCGAGCAGGTTGGTCTGGTCAGCCAGGCCACGGATCACGTCCAGCACCTTGCCGATGTCGCGGGATTCGTTGGCCAGGTCGCCGATCAGGGTCGCGGTGCTCTGCACATCGGCGCTCATGCGTTCGATGGCGCTGACGGTTTCCTGCACCAGATCGCGGCCGTCGCCGGCGGAGGTGGTGGCGTTCTTCGAAGCTTCCGAGGTGCTGACGGCGTTGCGTGCAACTTCTTCCACCGCGCTGGTCATCTCGTTGACCGCCGTGGCGGCCTGCTCGATTTCGTTGTTCTGCTGGGTCAGGCCTCGGGCGCTTTCGTCGGTGACGCTGTTCAGCTCTTCGGCGGCGGAGGCCAGTTGGGTGGCCGAGCCGGAAATCCGCTGCAGGGTGTCGCGCAGCTTCGATTGCATCTTGGCCATGGCTGCCAGCAGGCGACCGGCTTCGTCGGTGCCGTCAACGTGGATCGGCTGGGTCAGGTTGCCTTCGGCGATGGTTTCCGCCGCATCGAGTGCCTTGGCGATTGGCTTGGTGATGCTGCTGGTCAACAACCAGGCGAACAGGAAGGTCAGGCCGGTGGCGATGATCAACAGGGTCACGACCAGATTGAACGACATCGAATACTGATCCGTGGCGCCCTGATTGGTCTCGGCGATCTGTTGGGTGTTGATCTCCAGCAAACGCGCGAGAGCGGTATTCACCGCTTCGGAATTGGCGAGCAAATCGGTGTTGAGCATCTGCCGCAGTTCGTCGATCTGATTGTTGCGTGACAGAGTCTTCATCCGGTCTTCGAGTTGACGGTACTGCGCCAGCAACTGCACGTATTGGTCGTAGGCCGCGCGTTCTTGCGGGCCATCGATCAGCGGCTCGTAGGCGCGTTGCGCGTCGGTGATCTGCCGGTTGCGCAAATCGAACAGCTCGATGGTTTTTTGCTGGACGTCTGGCTCGCGGTTGATCAGCAACCGATACGACAGCACGCGCAGGCGCAGGGTCAACTGGGTGAATTCGTCGAGGGCCTTGATCGAAGGCACGCTGGCGGTGGCGATGTCTTCGCCTGCTGCGCGGATCTTGCTCATCTGGTTCAGGGCGAACACACCAAGAATCAGCATCAGGCCGCCGATCAGGGCGAAACCGGTGAACGCCCGGGGGGCGATGTTCATATTGCGAAGGGACATGGAGGCGGATACCAGGGAAGGGCCGCATCCGTGCGGGCTGAGACTGCTGTTGGGTGACTTATCGGTCATACGACTAAAGTCTTGAGGTGGTGTGCGTATTTGTCGCATCCGCACGCAAGCGACGAAGTGCAGGAACCAGATTGGCAGATGACAGTCTCTAAGACTCGCAAGAACGGTCGAGCCGCCAGGAAAATCAAGGCCTTGCGCCGGTTTAACCCTGGCGTCAACGACGACTTTTCTTTATCGTACGCGCCCTTTGAAAAAGCCCCGGAAGATCAAAATGTTGGAAGCATCCCTCAGCCAATTGGAACAGCTCGTCAGCGACCTGGTGCAACAAAACCAGACCCTGTCGCAAACCAACCAGACCCTGTCCACGGAACTGGCCCAGGCCAAGGATGAAAACGAAAGCCTGCAACTGAGCCTGATGGAACAGGAAGAAAAGCACGGCGCCACCGCCGCGCGCATCCAGGCCCTGGTTGATCGCGTCAACGCAGGTCCTGTCAGCGCATGAACCACGGCACAGCAGGGGTAAAAGTCATCTCCATCATGGGGGAGGACTATTCGATCAAGGCACCGGCCGGGGAAGAACAGACCCTGCTGGACGCCGCATTGATGCTCAAGGCCGCACTGGCCGACACCAAGCGCAAATACCCGACGCTGATCGGCGATCGCCTGCTGGTATTGGCGGCGATGAATCTGTGCTCGCAGCAGATTGAAATGAAGAAGCAGCATCAGGAAGAACTCGAGCGTTACCAAGAGCAAGTCAGCGCCACGGTCGAGACCATCGCCAAGACCATCAATCAGGGTTGATGGGGTTGCGCACAACCAAAGAATAAGATTGTCGATTGGTTTGTATACAATCGGCACGGCTGTTGCAGTGTTTCAGCCTCTTATTCTTTGGGGGTGCTCCATGCAGTTCTGGCGTCGCAGTATTCAATGGCAGTTGATCCTCGGTATGGGCACCGCCCTGCTGGTCAGCATTCTGATCGTGGTTGGCATTTATACCCTGGTGGTCAACCGCCTCGCCCAGAGCTATCTGGTCGAACAGGCGCTGCCGTCGAGCATCGAAGCGACGCGCAACGACATCGAACGAATCCTCGTTCAACCTCTCACCGCCGCCAAGGACATCGCCAGCAACACCATGGTCCGCGACTGGCTGGCCAATGGTGAAGACTCCGGCAAAACGGCGGGCTTCGCGCAGTATCTGGAAGGCATCCGCGCCGAACACAAGGCGTTTACCGCGCTGATCATCGGCACCGAATCCAATCACTACATCACCGAAAAAGGCCTGGATCGCACCCTGAGTCGCGACAAACCGGCCGATGCATGGTTCTACTCCTTCCTCGACAGCAATCAGCCCCGAACCCTGAACATCGACAACGACGGAGCCACCGGAGAGCTGGCGCTGTTCATCGATTTGAAGGTGGAGGAGGCCGGCAAAGTGGTCGGTGTCGCGGGCCTTGGTCTGAGTATGAAAGAGCTGTCGGAGCTGATTCACAACTTCAGCTTCGGCGAGCGCGGGAAGGTCTATCTCGTGCGTTCCGACGGTCTTATCCAGGTCCATCCCGAGGCACAGTTCAGCGGCAAGCGCACCTTGAGCGAGCAGATCGGGGTCTCGGCAGCACAAGCGGTCATGGGCCATAAAGTCGCCGCCAACAGCAGCTTTCAGCGCGACGGCGAAGATTTCCTCGCCTTCAGCCTGCCTTTGCGCGACCTCGGCTGGACCCTGGTGGCCGAAGTGCCACGGTCGCAGATCTACGCCGAAGCCCGCCGGGCGATGTGGATGAGCAGCGGCATCGGCCTGGTGGTGGCGCTGGTTTGCCTGGCGCTGGTGATCTGGCTGGCCCAGGGGTTGGTGCGACCGATTCGTCAGGTAACAGCTGCATTGGTAGCAATCGGTAGCGGTGGTGGAGATTTGACTCACCGGTTAGATTCCAGCCGCGCCGATGAGCTGGGCGACCTTGCGCGGGGCTTCAACCGTTTCCTCGACAGTCAGCGCGGGATGATCGGCGAAGTGCTGACCACCAGCGAGCGTCTGCGCGTTGCCGTGGGCCAGGTGGCCAGGGTTGTGGATAACACCGCCGAGCGCTCCGGCCGCCAGCAGGAAATGACCGACATGGTCGCCACCGCCGTCCACGAAATGGGCCTGACCGTGCAGGAGATCGCCCAGAACGCCGGCAACGCCGCGCTCGCCTCGCAAACCGCCCGTGATGAAGCGATGCAGGCGCGGGAAGTGGTCGGCGGGTCGATTCGCCATATAGAAAGCATGTCCGATGAAATCGGCGTTGCCGCTGGGGCGGTGGGGGAGCTGGCGCATCAGGTGGCGTCGATCGATCAGGTGCTGGCGGTGATTCGCGGGGTGTCGGAGCAGACCAATCTGTTGGCGTTGAACGCTGCCATCGAGGCTGCTCGAGCCGGCGATATGGGGCGTGGTTTTGCGGTGGTGGCCGATGAAGTGCGGACGCTGGCGCGTCGGACTCAGGCGTCTACCGACGAGATTCAGCAGATGATCGGCAGCCTCAAGCAGGGGGCGGAGAATGCTGTGTCTTCAATGCGCACCGGGCAGGCTGCGACTGGCACCGGGGTTGAGTCGAGCCAGCGTACGGGGGCGTCTTTGACCGCGATTACCGGGCAGGTCGAGCGCATCAGCGACATGAACCATCAGGTGGCGACGGCGACTGAGGAGCAGTCGGCTGTGACCGAGGAGATCAACCGTAACGTGCAGGGGATTTCCGATCTGGCGCGGGCGACGGCGGGGGAGGTTCGGGCGTGTCGCGAGGATTGTCAGATGTTGCAGCGGCTGGCGGATGATCTGGCGCGGCAGATGGGTGGGTTCAAGTTGGTTTGAGTGCCAAGAGCCAAAGAGCCCCTCACCCTCACCCTAACCCTCTCCCGGAGGGAGAGGGGACTGACCGAGTTGTCTTGCTCTCTACATCGACCTGAAAAACCGAGTCGATTATGGATTCGGCATAGCACTTTCAGGTCGATGTACTTCTTAAGCATCCCCCATTCGGCCCCCTCTCCCTCCGGGTGTATGTACCGGAGACATGGTGGACACATGTTCGGGGACATGGTGGACGGTTTTCAAATCCGCTTACCTGATACAACGGTCTGTTGAATCAAGTCAATTCGGGCAATGCGATGTCTGCTCCAGTAGACATCGTAGATGCCATCTTCTGTCGTTCCCCTGATCGCTATCAGCTCCCCGATGAAGGCCTTTCCGATCAGGAATTGGCTGCTTCTCCAGTACATCTCGCCATTGCCCTGAACTTTCCTGACCAAATCTCCTTCCGCGTACTCCAGGACAGGCCGGGTCTCTTGGTATTCAAGCGGGCTACTGCTGTAGCGGCTCGCTGGAACCCCCATTCCCAAGGCTTGATGCGGGCGCTTCTGATTGTAAGTTTCTCGCCAGATATCGAAGGCTTTTTGTGCTCCGACGAGATCGATAAAGCACTGACTCTGCAGAACTTCGGCCTTCAAGCTGCGATGGAATCGCTCAATCTTGCCCTGAGTTTGTGGATGGTAGGGCCGGGAGTGGCTGACCCGGATGCCCTGTCTCATCAGCCAGACTTCCAGGGCGGTGTAGACCCCGGTTTGGTCACCCCATGGCGAACCGTTATCCATGGTCATGCGTTGCGGCAGACCGTATCGGCGAAACACTCCAACAAGCTGTTCTTCCACGGTTTGGCGTTGTTGATTGGCGCAAGCGGCGATGCACAACGAGAAGCGGGAATGGTCATCCAATATCGTCAAAGGGTGGCAGCGGCCATGACGCATACCGACGTGTCCCTTGAAGTCCATCTGCCACAAATCATTGGGTGCGTCATGCTCGAAACGGATGAACGGTTTGATCTCGGCGGCCTTTGGATCAACGCGCGAATGACGCTGTAAAACCGCATGCACGGTGCTGACGGAAGGCATCACTAAACCCTTGTCTTCCAGCACGCGTTTGAGCTTGCGAGCGCCCCAAGCCGCGTACTCCTGACTCACGTTCAGAATCTGCTTCTCCACCTCGTCAGCACAACGTTTGGGTGACGTCTTCGGTCGTCGTGACTGATTGTTCAGACCCTCGGCCCCTGATTTTTCAAACCTGCTGAGCCATTTGTAGGCAGTGCTTGGGCTGATGTTGAATCGACGGCAAAGCTGCCGAACATTGGCCCCTTCTTGCCGAGCCAAAAGCACGAATTCTGTACGTAGCTGCACGGTAGACACCTCTTCCCAAGACACAGGCCATCTCCTTCGCGATGAGCAATGTGTCTATT
>NZ_WTVE01000024.1:0-198963 GCF_022496685.1 Pseudomonas sp. B707
TCGCTGGTGCCGCAGCTGCAATACCTGCATCACCGCACCAACCAGCGCATCTACCAGCAGATGTCGGCGCCGAAAATCATCGCGCTGATCCTCGACGAGCACGGCATCAAGGGCAACGCCTACAGCTTCCAGCTCAGCCAGCCGTGCCCGGATCGCGACTACTGCGTGCAGTACGACGAAACCGACCTGCACTTCGTCCAGCGCCTGTGCGAAGAAGAAGGCATTCACTACCACTTCCAGCACAGCAAGAAAGGCCACCTGCTGGTGTTCGGCGATGACCAGACCGTATTCCCGAACCTCGGCCAACCGACCGCGTACGTGCAGGGCAGCGGCATGGTCGCCGAAGAGCCGGTGATCAAAGGCTTCAAGCTGCGCCTGGAAACCCGCACCAGCCGCACCACCCGCCGCGACTACGATTTCGAGAAACCGCGCCTGCAAATGGAGGCGGCGTACAAACCGGACGGCGCTCTCGATAGCAAAAACGCTGAACCGGATCTGGAAGACTACGACTACCCCGGCCGCTTCATCGACCGCGCGCGCGGCAAGTTCCTCAGCCAGCGCGCCCTCGAACGCCACCGTGCCGACTACCGCCAGGCCGAAGGTCGCGGCGACCAGACCAGACTCGTCAGCGGCCACTTCATGGAAATGTCGGACCACCCGCGCAGCGAGTGGAACGACCTGTGGCTGCTCACCGAAATCTTCCACGAAGGCAAACAGCCGCAAGTCCTCGAAGAGTCGGTGACCAGCGACACCACCGACAACAAGGACGACTTCCACCAGGGCTATCGCAACACCTTCCTCGCCACCCCGTGGGACGTGTTCTACCGCCCCGCGCTGGAGCACCCGAAACCCCGCGTGCTCGGCAGCCAGACCGCCATGGTCACCGGCCCCAAAGGCGAAGAAATCCACTGCGACCAATACGGCCGCATCAAGGTGCAATTCCACTGGGACCGCGAAGGCCTGGCCGACGACAAGACCAGCTGCTGGCTGCGCGTCTCCAGCTCCTGGGCCGGCGACCGCTATGGCGCCATCTCCATCCCGCGCATCGGCATGGAAGTCCTCGTCACCTTCCTCGAAGGCGACCCCGACCAGCCACTGGTCACCGGCTGCCTGTACCACAAGGAAAACCCGGTGCCGTACGCCCTCCCGGCGAACAAAACCCGCAGCGTCTTCAAAACCCTCAGCTCCCCGGGCGGCGGTGGCTACAACGAACTGCGCATCGAAGACAAAAAAGGCGCCGAACAAATCTTCATCCACGCCCAGCGCGACTGGGATGAAAACGTCGAACACGACCAGAAGATCCGCGTTGGGAATGAACGTCACGACACTGTGGTGAAGAACACCTACACCGAGCTGAAGGCTGAAGAACACCGCACCACGATTTCCGATCGCAAAGTGGAAGTGAAAGCCAGCGATCACCTGACCGTTAACCAGGACCAGCACATCAAACTCGGCACCGCTCAGTTGACCAGTGCAGGCAAGGAAATCCACCTCAAGGCCGGGGACAAAATGGTCATCGAGGCCGGCAGCGAACTGACCCTCCAAGCGGGCGGCAGCTTCATCAAACTCGATGGCGGCGGCATCACGGTGGTCGGGCCGGTGGTGAAGATCAACGCCGGTGGCTCGGCGGGAACAGGTTCCGGGATTGCGATCCTGATGCCGCTGCTGCCGATCCCTGCGCCGTCGGCCAAGGCCGGCAATCTCATGGCGCCCGCGCAACCGGGCGTATTGCCGACCAAGCCCGAGCCACGGGAATACTTCTTCGACATTACCCTGACCGATGTGCCCGGCGATGAAGGTTTCCCGCTGGCCCACACCCTCTGGCAGATCGTCCAGGACGGCGTGGATCAACCGTTGCTCGAAGGTCAGACCGACGAGAACGGACGCGTCAATATCGACGAACCGCAACGCCTGAAACTCTCCAAAGCTTATGCCGAAGCCGGCCCGTTGTGGCTGTGCTATCCGGGGCAACGCGTGCCCGTGGCCCTGCATGACGAACCGGCGGATGCGGACAAGGAGCGCTTCGCTCTCGCTGCCCTCGACTTTCATGACAGCACCCACCACCGCACCATCAACACCGCCAGCAACGAACGCAGCAAGCAGGACTTGCTCACCGACGGCGACTTGTACAGCCGCCTGCACAGCACGGACGAATGACCATGACGGATTCCGCTACCCCCTACAACGGCGTTCGCCACAAGGAAGTCAGCCAGATCAACACGGCCGCCGGCAAAGCGCTGCCCGCCGTCAACGCGCCGGACTTTTTCATACAGGACAAGTCCGCCTTCGCGCCGAAGCGCAGTGGCAACCAGGTACGTTTTTTCACCACTGGCGAGGATTACTACAAGGATCTGGCCAAGAAAATCGCCAAGGCCGAAACCTCGATTTTCATCACTGGCTGGCAGGTCAACTACGATGTGACCCTGGACGGCAAGCAGACCTTGTGGGAGTGCTTGTACAACGCCCTCCAGGCGCACCCGACACTGAAAGTCTTTGTCATGCCGTGGCTGAGCCCGGCGGCAAGCGTCGGCACTCATGACTTCGAAACCATGCTCGCGGTTTTCCAGCTCAACGCCGGGCTGAAAGTGCCGCGCGCCTTCTGCACCCCGGCCATCCAGCAAAGCGACATGAAGGGTCTGGGCTCGACATTTTCCCATCACCAAAAGTGCGTGGTGATCGACAACAAGATCGGCTATGTCGGCGGTATCGACCTGGCCTACGGTCGTCGAGATGACAACAACTTCAGCCTCAGCGCCGTCGACCGTCAGGGTAACGATGCGTATAACCCGGGGATTCCGCACCTGGGCTGGATGGACATGAACAAGCACGTCAGTCGAGCCGGCCTGCTGCTGGGCACGCTGTTCGACCTGTCCAAACCGCTGGCCGAAACGACCATCGGCACAGAAAACACCAACATCAAACTGGCGTTGCCCCGTCGCGCCAGCGTGATCAACGCCATCGCGGCGATTCAGAACTTCTTCGCAAGTCCCCCACTGCCCGTTCTGGACCGGGCAATGAAGGCTGGCAAAAGTCTGAAGGAGTCCGTGTCCTCCATCGATCCTTTGGCCAGGCCCAGGGAATATCTGACCGACGCGGCCATCCGCAATATCACCGCGCTGATCAAACACAACTGGACGCGCCTGCCGCTGGCCGAACCGCTCAAAGGCCAGGCTCAAGTGTGGATTCGCGAAGTCGAAACCAGCGCCGGCAATTTGCAGGCTTCCGTGCGTCTGAAGAGTTACGAGCTGATCAACAACTGGACGAACTCGACCGATCTCGGCCGCCTTGTCGCGATGTTCTGCGACAAGGGTTACGACGCGATGCCCGCAGAGAAAATGGGTTGGCTGAACAACATCGGCCAATTGACCACTTCATTGCTCGGGCACTTTTACGCGTTGCTGCAAGACCGCGTGGCCAATCACCGGGAGCCCTTTGAATATCTCAAACACCAACCGCAGCCGCTGGCTTCGGCAGATTACAGCCGGCTGGACAAGGATCAGCCGCGCATGCCGTGGCAGGACGTTCATAGCCGCATCGAAGGGCCGTCGGTGTACGACCTGTCGCGCAACTTCATCGACCGCTGGAACGGCCAACAGGCTTACATCGCCGAGATCAAGAGCCTGGAAAAAACCACCGTCATCGTCGCCCTGATGGAGTGGGTCAACACGCTGGTCAGGGACGCCGGCCTGCCCCATCACCTGGATCTCAACAATCAGATCAACCTGAAGCTGCCCATGCCCAAACCGGTCTGGATCGATCAGGCCCCGACCCTGCCGACGCCACCGCAGACAGCGCAAGGCGGAGTCAGCGTGCAAGTGCTGCGCAGCGCTTCAGCCGCGATGACCACTCAGGAAGCCAAGGGTCGAGACATGGCCAGGGTCAACCTGCCGCTGCCCGAGGGTTTCAACGTGGGCGGGGTCCAGGACAACTGCCTGCGCGCCATGCTGCAGACCATTTCCAGTGCCCAGCACTTCATCTACATCGAGAACCAGTTCTTCCAGACCGACTTCGGTGACGAGGGCGAACTGGCGGAAGGCCGGCCACTGTCCGGCCCGATGGCCAGCCTGCGCGACCCGTCCACCTTGAACGAGAATTTCGTCGCCCGGATCAAACTGCGTGAAGCGATGGAAGATCAGGACTTCACCAAGATCGACTGGAAAGAAGTCAACGCCATCAGTAAGGAACCCGGCGAAGAGGCCCGCACCTTTCTCAAAAGTTTTCTGACGATCTGGCAGACCAACGCACAGGGCTGGCTGACACAGAAACTGGGGAAAGAACAGAAGCTCACCAACACCATTGGCAAGGCGCTGGCCGACCGCATCGGCCGGGCGATTGCCGAAAACCGTCCTTTTCACGTGTACCTGATTTTGCCGGTGCATCCGGAAGGTGCGCTGAACGTGCTGAACCTCATGCACCAGGTTCACCTGACCATGCAAAGTCTGGTGTTTGGCGAACAGAGTCTGGTCAAACGCATTCAACGGCACATGGCGATGAAGGACATGATGGATCGCGGGGCGAGCAAGGAAGAGGCAGGGAAGATTATTGAGCGGGTGGATACCAACAAAAAGCCCGTCTACGCCCAACAGGACTGGTCAAAATATTTGACCCTGCTCAACCTGCGCACTTGGGATACGCTTGGCGATCGCGTGGTCACTGAACAGATCTACGTGCACAGCAAGTTGTTGATCGCGGATGATCGTGTAGCGATTCTCGGCAGCGCCAACATCAATGACCGCAGTCAATGCGGGACACGTGACTCTGAGCTGGCAGTCATTGTGCGCGATAGCGAATCGACTGAAGCCAAGCTGGACGGCAAACACAACCAGAAGGTAGGGAAGACAATCAATAAATTGCGCAAGGATTTGTGGAAGAAGCACTTCGGGATGAGTCAGGCGAAGAAAGATGGCCCCGTAGCTCACTTCACTGTTTCGGACGAAGTTCTCGATCAGCCTGCTGCTGAAAAAACTTGGCGAGATATTCAGAAACGCGCGAAGAATAATTCGGAAGCTTACGAGCAGTCCTTCAACTTCATTCCTCAGAACATCAGTCAGGTGCAAATACTTGTTGATCCAACGACTGCGTCTGAACCCGCCGGGGATATGCCAGCATCAATCTGGCCAACGTGGACATATCGCTCCCCAGATGATCATAAACGTGGTGGAAAACTTGCAGACTGTTTGCCACATGAAGAGGGATTTTGGGAGAGCAAGACATTGGCTGGGGTGAAAACCTATTCCGCTCCCATGGGCATCAAGGGCTTCATTACCGCCCTACCAATCGGCTGGACGAAAGGTGAGAACAATGACTCAGGATTGAACCTGACGATCATCGCTCACAACGAAGACAGAAAGAGCGACGTACACATCGCAAGTGTGAGCGAAACGTCCAATCGAAATGAGCACAGTTCATGACACGAATCATCGCCACCTTCGCCGGCGTGTTGCTGGTCACCCAATCAGCCCTTGCTGAGCCTGCCCTGCACGAATGCCTGGGACGTACCAGATTCGAGTCACCGGAAGCATTCGAGTGGGCAACGTTTGCTATCGAACGTAGCAACATGAAAGGTGCAGGAGGACACGTATTTTCCAAGAATGTGCATGCGGTGGGCGACTACGTTAGTTATGACTTTGACGAACTCACCATCAGAGTCAGCGATGCCACGACACGTGAAAATTTTGAAAGACAACGCAACGCCATCGTTCACGAAACCGAACTCTACAAAAAGCGCCTCGAGGACAAGCTTGAAACCAACAAGGACCTTTTGGTATCGATCAAGGAGATGAACTATTCCCGTGACCAGGTGAAAAAGCAGGAGGAACAAATCAAAAAACTGGAAGAGCAAATACCCAAAGTAAAAAAATACGAACACGATCTAGGTATCCCCGACTCCTACGTCATGGGCGGCGAAAATATCCCCTACGAATTCCTGCTCTGGCGCAACAACCGGGTGTTCTACTTCAACATGAACAAACCCGCCGAAAACTCCGCACAACGGATCAAGGACCTTGCCGCGCGCTTCGAAGCCCGCGACCTCTATCAAGTGCCCGAAGGCCCCGGCGTCTGTATGCCCTACGGATTTATCCATGACGACGGCAAAACCGGTTTCAACGTCAAGAACAGCCTGCGCTTTACCAGCACGCCCAACGTCATCATGAGCCTTATCAATGCCTCACTCGGCAACCACGCCAAACCCACCGACGGCACCTACGACACCGACTACCGCCCCGGCTACGACGCCGAAATCTGGAAAAAGTCGAAGATCATGGAGAAGTTCTACATCGGCGATCGCATGACCACCCTAGAAGGCTGGCGTCTTGACCCTCGTCCGGAAACCACCGAACAGGATCGCGCCTGGTTCGCCATCGCCCATGTCGGCGGTCTCGCGAGCCCGCTGATCGCAGCGCAGATGCTCACTTTCCAGAAAGGCACCGACGGCCTGAAAGATCTGGTGCCACCGCCCGAAACGGTTATTCCGCGCTTTTTGAAGTTGACGCAAAGTATCCGTGAGCAGTGAAACGCCGTCACCGATCAGCCGAATCGGGAACTCAAGGTCGCGGCCCATGGACTGATGTGCAACGATGTTGCCCTGCATCACGCTATTGACCGCAAGACCAAGGACGTTTCATGACTGCCATCAACACCCCGCCACCCCTCGCACCCGGACGTCTGCAACAGATGTCCACGCGCATCGCTTTCTTCATTGCCGGGCTCGGCATCGCCGCGTGGGCACCGCTGGTGCCCTACGCCAAGGCGCGGGCCGGTCTCGATGAAGGCACGTTGGGGTTGCTGTTGCTGTGCCTGGGCGTTGGCTCGATTCTGGCGATGCCGCTGGCGGGGATTCTGGCCACGCGGTTTGGCTGCCGAAAGGTGGCCACCGGCGGCACGTTGCTGATCTGTGCAGCGTTGCCGTTGCTGGCGACGGTGTCGTCGATTCCGGCGCTGATCGCCACGTTGTTCATGTTCGGCGCCGGGCTCGGTACGGTGGATTCGACGGTGAACCTGCAAGCGGTGATCGTCGAGCGGGCCAGCGGCAAGAACATGATGTCGGGGTTTCACGGTCTGTTCAGCCTCGGCGGGATCGTCGGTGCAGCGGGCGTGAGCGCCCTGCTCGGTCTCGGGCTGTCGCCACTGGCGGCGATGCTGGTGGTGGTCGTGGTGCTGATCGCGGCGCTGTTCAAGGCGGTGCCGCACATGTTGCCTTACGGCAGTGAAAGCTCGGGCCCGGCGTTCGCAGTGCCCCACGGAATCGTGCTGTTCATCGGCGGCATGTGCTTCATCGTGTTCCTTACCGAAGGCGCGGCGCTGGACTGGAGCGCGGTGTTCCTGGCGCAGGAACGCGGGATCGACACCGCCTATGCCGGGCTGGGTTACGCAGCGTTCGCGTTGACCATGACGGCCGGCCGTTTGACCGGTGACCGGATCGTCCGCGCACTGGGCGCAATCCGGATCATTCTGTTTGGCGGACTACTGGCAGCGGCGGGATTGTTTCTGGCGACGTTCGCCCCGAGCTGGCAAGCCGCGCTGCTGGGCTATGCGCTGGTCGGTGCCGGCTGTTCGAATATCGTGCCGGTGCTGTACACGGCGGTGGGCAAACAGACGGTGATGCCGGAAAGCATCGCCGTGCCGGCAATTACCACGCTGGGTTATGCAGGGATTCTGGCAGGGCCGGCGGTGATCGGCTTTGTCGCCCATGCCAGCAGTTTGAGTTTTGCCTTCGGGCTGATGGCGACATTGCTGGTAGCGGTGGCGATTGGCGGGAAAGCGCTGAAGGTCTGAGCCGGACTGTTCCCACGTCGAGACGCGGGAACAATCAGTACCGGTCAGAAGCCTACGCTGGCCTGCACGAAGAACGTCCGTGGCGTGCCCACGTAGATTCCCGAGTTGTTGTCGCTGGAGCGGGTGAAGTACTGCTTGTCGAAGATGTTTTTCACCCCGGCGCCGAGCTTCAGGTTCGACAGCTGCGAACCGAAGTCATAGCCGCCGCGCACGTTCCAGGTCACGTAGCCCGGAATGTCGCCGTACTGCCCGTCCGCCGTGCCTTCGGTGATGTAATTGCCATTGAAGCTGCCATCAGCATTCACGCCGGTGCCCGGCGAGCGCTGTTTGGACTGGGCGAAGCCGTCGATGTTGTAGGTCCAGCGGTTGATGTCGTAACGCAGGCCGACGGTGGCCACCTGACGCGAGTAGAACGGCAGGTCGTGGCCCTTGAAGCCCGGGATCTCGCCTTCATAGGTCGCGCGGGTGTAAGTGAAACCGGCGTTGGCGGTCAGGCCGTCGAGGCGTGGATCGAGCGCCGCCATGTCGTAATGCACCGACGCCTCGATCCCCTGGTGCTTGGTCGCGCCGAGGTTGGTCCAGCCCACGTCGTTGCTGATGTATTGCAGTTCATCATCGAAGTCGATGTAGAACAGCGTCACTTCACCGCCCCACACGTCATCGTTGTAGCGCGTGCCGATTTCGTAAGTCTTGGCTTTCTCCGGTTCCAGGCCATTGGCGGTCTGGTCACCCGAGCCGCCCTGGCCGAGCTGGAAATATTGCAGGCTGCCGAACGACGTCTCGTAGTTGGCGAACAGTTTCCACGCATCGGACAGGTGATACATCACGCTCAGGGCCGGCAACGGTTCGTTGCTTTCGATGCTGCGGTTTTTCTCGGGGACGGGTTTGCCGGCGGTGTCGAGCACAGCGCGATCATGCCAGTCGGTGCTGATGTGTTCGAAGCGAATGCCCGGGGTCACGGTCCAGTTGCCGACGTCGATCTTGTTGTCGATGTAGACCGAGTTGGCCTCGGTGCCGCCGGTACGGTCCTGGAACACATGACCGTCGGAGGTCTTGGTGACCACCGGCTCGTTGTTGACCAGCGCCAGGCGGCTCGACTGCTCGTGCATCGCCTCTTTCAAATAACGGTAACCGACGCTGACTTCCTGAGTGGTCGGGCCGACGTCGAACACACGCGAAACACGCGGCTCGATGCCCAGCGTGTAATAGGAACGCGGGAACGAGCTGAGGGTTTTCTGATCGCGGGCGGCGATGGTGCTGCCGCGAAAGCTGTCGGAATAGTAGGTCAGCACTTCTGCCTGGGTGCGCTCGTCGATCTGCCGGATCCACTTGAACGACACGTCCTTGCGGCGGCCGCTGAAGCCGTCGTAGTCGCGGTCGGACTGGAACGGTTTGTCGTCGTACTGCTTTTGCGTCAGGCCGCCGGGCATGTCGGCGCTGGCGTCGTAGTAGTGGAAGTTGAGGCTGAAATCGTCCTGATCGGTCGGTGCCCAGTGGGTCTTGAGGATCACGTCGTCGATGTCGTTGCCGTTGTTGCGCTCGCGGTAACCGTTGCCGTTGACGCCCGAGTACAACAGCGCCATGCCGATGCCGTTGTCGGCCGTGCCGCCGAGGAACGCGGTGTCGATGTGTTTCCAGCCACCGTGCTGCGAGGTTTCCAGGGTGGTGCCGATTTCACCGGTGGTTTTTTCCGGGATCGCGCGGGTCACGAAGTTGATCACGCCGCCGACGTTCTGCGGTCCGTAACGCACGGAGCCGGCACCACGGACCACGTCGATGCTGTCGAGGTTGCCGGAAGAAATCGGCGCCATCGACAGTTGTGGCTGACCGTACGGGGCGAACGCGGCCGGCACGCCATCAATCAATACGGTCGAGCGTGGCGACAGGCGCGACGTCAAACCCCGTACGCCGACGTTCAGCGAAATATCGCTGCCGCCGGTGCCGTTGGCTTCCTGGACTTGCACGCCGGGCACGCGGCGCAGCACGTCGCCGACGTTCATCGCGCCCTGCTCGACCATCGCTTCACGGCGAATCACCGTACGCGCGCCGGGGTGGTTCTGCACCACGGCGGCGTCGGCGTCGCCGAGCCAGTCGCCGACCACCTTGATGTCGGTCACGCCCAGTTCCAGCGGGCCGCTGGCAGCGGAAGTCGGGGCCGGTGACAAAGTCACCGAGCCTTCATTGATCTGATAATCCAGGCCGCTGCCTTGCAGCAATTGGCGCAGGGCTTGCTCCGGAGAAAGATTGCCGTCCACCGCCGGCGCCTGTTTGCCGGCGACCAGGTCCGGGCTGAAAAACACCTGCAACGACGTTTGCTGGCCCAGTTCGCTCAGGGCCTGGCCCAGCGGTTGGGCGCGGATGTGAATGGCTTCGGCGGCAAAAGCCATCGGCACGGCGGCGTTGACCGCCAGCGCAAGAGCCAGCGGTAACCAAGGGGATTTATTGTTTTTGGCGGTGGAGTTTTTCACGTCGAACGGAGTCCTGTGGATCGCAAGAGTGTGCGGCTGTTAATGCAAACCAGTTGCAGTTGAACAGGAAGACGACGAACTCGAAAAAAACCTGAATGTTATTTTGAAATTATTTCCTGGCTGCCGTCGGCAAGGGTGCGCACGGCCACCGGAAGGATGCTCGGCAAGGCCTTGAGCAAGGCATCGGTGTTGTCGGATTTGAACACGCTGGTCAGGCGCAAATTGGCCACGGCGGGGTTAGAGACCTTCAGCGGCTTGTCGCGATAACGCGACACTTCCTCGGCGACTTCGCTGAGGCTGGCGTTGTTGAACACCAGTTTGCCGCTGCGCCAGGCTGTCAGCTCCGCCGGGTTGACCGCGTAGGCCGGCGTTACTTTGCCCTGTGCATCGATCCGCGTGCCGAGGCCGGCAGTGAGGCTGATGAAATCGGCATCGGCCGCACCACGACCCTGCACCCTGACCGTGCCCTGCTCCACCGCGACCCGGGTCTGCGTCACATCGCGGCGCACATCGAAACGAGTGCCAGTCACCGTGACCTTGCCGCTGCCGGCCTCGACCACAAACGGGCGAGAAGTATCGTGCTCGACGCTGAACATCGCCTCGCCTTCGGTCAATTCGATGAGCCGCCGATCCTTCTCGAAACGCACCTGCAGACGGCTGCGGCTGTTGAGGTCGATCACCGAACCGTCCGGCAGCGCGACATGCTTGCGCTCGCCCAGCGCGGTGGCGAATTCAGCGCTGTAACCCGCCGGATGATTCAAGCCACTGAACAGACCGAGCCCGAGCGCCACCGCGACCACGCTGGCCGCCACGGCATAACGCAACAACGGACGGCGTTCGCGCCGCGCCGGCGGGGTTTCGCACAAAGCTTTGAGGCGTGGCGCCGGCAGCAGATCCGCCGCCGTCCACAAGCCCTGGAGCAACTGGAATTCGTCACGGTGCTGGGGATGTTCGTTCAGCCACGCGTCGAAGCGCTGCTGTTCGTCGACACTGACGGCCGGCTCCTGCAAACGCACAAACCAGCGTGCCGCGTCATCGCGCACCGTTGTTTGCCCGCACGCGCAATCACGAGTATCCATCATGGAATGTCCTGTTTGGCTGGGGATGAAAAGACGCCGCGGCTCATGATTGCGCCCCGTCCAGGCGATCACGCAGATGCCGCAGGGTGCGGATCATATACTTTTCCACCATGTTCTTGGACAGACCCAGGCGTTCGGCAATTTCCGCCTGGGTCAGGCCTTCGATCTTCTGCCAGACGAAAATCCGTCGGCAGTTGACCGGAAGCTCCGTGAGCGCCCGTTCGATGGAATCGGCCAGCTGGATCGCATGCATGTAATGCTCCGGATCGCCGGTCGGCGACTCACTGAGATCGATCGCCTCCGACTCCATGGCGCCCCGCCGGTCCTCACGCCGATAGCCGTCCACCGCGATGTTGCGCGCGGTCTGATGCAAATACGCCCGGGGTTGCTGCACCGCCGACGAATCGGATTCGAGCACCCGCACAAAGGTGTCGTGCGCCAGATCCTCGGCCTGCGAGCGATTGCGCAGGCGACGGGTCCAGGTGCCGATCAACTCTTCGTAATGCTCGAGAAAGCCGGGTCTGCGGGGCAGCATGGGGATCATTGCGGCGTGCTGAAGAAAGGGGCGTGAATAGTAATGCTTCCTATTAAGCCGAAGCAATGGATTCCTCGGGAATGCCGACGAAGCTGTTTCCTTCTATCAATCCGGCGCTCTAACCCGCGGCAATCCCTGCCTTGCGCGGGCAGAACCACCCGTGCATCAGACCCGCCTGAAAGAACTGGACCGGCGCCTCGAACCCGGACGACTCGATCAGACTGGCGACCTGCGGCACCGGCAGAATCGCCACATCCCGGGCATACGCCGTGCGCGCTCGTTCGAGCATTTGCGGCGGCACCTGGGCCGAAGCCATCAGCGTCATCCAGTGACGCAGCAATGCTTCATAGGCCGGGGATTGAGTATCCGAGGCCAGATCAGCATTCGCCAGAATCCCACCCGGTACCAGACGACGGGCAATCTCACGGAAAAAGTCGATACGCACCTGAGGGTCGAGCAAAAACTGCGACACCAGAAAACAGGTTGCGCCGTCGTAACCGGATTCATCCGTCAGCGTATCGAGGTAGCCTTCGTGAAAATGGCAGCGGGAGAGAAAACCGCCCTCTGTCGCTCGCTGACGGCACACGTCGAGCATGGCGCCCGAAGGGTCGACTGCGGTGAATTGCCAGCCGGGAAACTGCTGCGCCAGATGGGCCATTTCCACACCGGTGCCCACGCCGACGCAGAGTATCCGGGCATTCTCCGGCAGGCCCGCGAACACTGAATCCAGCAGCAGATACAGGGCATCACGAAGGGGCGCCATGCCGCTCCACTGTTTGTCATAGACGGCGGACTGCTGGTCGAACAAGGCCTTGAGTGCTTGATTGTCCATGGAAAACCTTCCTCTGCATCATGATCGCGGTGAAGTTTCATTATCGCAGGGCTGTCAAGACCTCCCCGATACAGCCTGAGATTGATCATTCCACCCATCAACTGGTCGCAATCCATCAACCCCACCCTCACGCCGCACCCTAGATTAGATCCCACAACAACACGCCGTGGAGATCGCCTCATGCACAGTTTCCAGACCCGCAAGCAGCACAGTCCGGTCGACGCCTGGGATCAGCAGGATCCGGAGCAGGCCGTCACCCTGCCCTCGCGTTATTTCTACGACGACAGCCTGTTCCGTGCCGAGCGCGACAACATTTTCATGAGGGCCTGGCATGTCGCCGGGCATGTCAGCGAGTTCGGCGAGCCGGGGCAGTTCGTCGTCACGGATCTGTTCGACCAGAGCGTGGTGGTGGCGAAGAATCGGCAGGGGCAGATCCATGGTTTTCACAACGTCTGCCAGCATCGCGGCAATCGCCTGCTCGAAGAACGCCGTGGCACTACCGGCGGCGTGGTGCGCTGCGCCTATCACTCGTGGTGCTATGAAATGGACGGCAGCCTGCGCGGTGCGCCGCGTTGCGAGCGGATGAAGAATTTCGAGCTGGCGCAGTTCAACATTCCACAGGTGCGCACGGAAGAACTCGGCGGCTTCGTCTACTTCAACCTCGATCCGAATGCGCCGTCGCTGCGGGATCTGTTCCACGGTGCCGACGAAGAAATGCGCCGGGTGTTTCCAGACCTGGCCGACATGCATCTGATCGAGGAACAAGACGTGATCGTGCCGGCCAACTGGAAAGTGATCATGGACAATTCCATCGAGGGCTATCACTTCAAGCTGTCCGGCCCGTGCCACATCGACCTCGCCCGGCTGATCGATTTCAAGGGTTACCAGTTGATCAAACGCGACAACTGGTGGACCTACGCCGCACCGGCCAATCTGTCGGCGACCGAGGCCTATGGCGTGCCGCTGAAAAGCGAACTGAACCCGCAGGAATGTTTCTTCAACATCGGCCTGTGGCCGAACAACACCTTCTACACCTTCCCGTTCTCCGAGCTTCTCGGCTCGTTCATCATGATTCCGCTCGACGCCGAGCGCTCGCTGCTGCGCTTCGGTTACTACTCCAGCAACCCCGAAACCGCCGCCGTCAGCACGGCGTGCATGAAGTGGATGAACGGAGACCTCGGCCCCGAAGACATCGCCCTGAACATCTCGGTGCAAAAGGGCCTGCGCTCGCTCGGTTATGACCAGGGCCGTTACATGATCGACGCCCAGCGCAGCAATGAAAGCGAGCATCTGGTGCATCACTTTCATCGTCTGGTGTTCAACGGTATTCACGGCCATTGCGTGGACTGATCCGCCCTTCCCTCGTCATTTGTCTGAACGGAGCAAACCATGGACGAAACCGGGTTTGATTACCTGATCGTGGGCGCCGGTTCGGCCGGTTGCGTGTTGGCCAATCGCTTGAGCGAAGACCCGAACGTGCGCATCCTGCTGCTGGAGGCCGGGCCCGAGGACAAGAGCTGGACGATCGACATGCCGTCCGCCGTGGGCCTTGTGGTGGGTGGGTCGCGCTATAACTGGAGTTATCAGTCGGAGCCCGAGCCGTACCTCGACGGCCGCCGAATCGGCACGCCGAGAGGCCGCACCCTCGGCGGTTCATCGTCGATCAACGGCATGGTCTACATCCGTGGCCATGCCCGGGATTACGACGGCTGGGCCGAGCAAGGCTGCGTTGGCTGGAGCTATCGCGAGGTACTGCCGTACTTCAAGCGAGCGCAGACTCACGCCGGCGGTGGCGATGACTATCGCGGCGGCGACGGCCATTTGCACGTCACTCCCGGCGATGTAGAAACACCATTGTGCGCGGCGTTCATCGCGGCCGGGGCCGAGGCCGGTTATGGCGTCAGCGAGGACTTGAACGGCTATCGTCAGGAAGCCTTCGGCCCGGTGGATCGCACTACACGCAACGGTCGGCGCTGGAGCGCTTCGCGCGGTTATCTGAGCGAAGCACTGGCTCGGGGCAATGTGCGCGTGGTCACCGATGCGTTGGTGCTACGCATTCTGTTCGAGGGCCGGCGAGCGGTCGGGATTGATTATGAACAGAACGGCGAAACGAACACCGTCCGCGCTCGCCGGGAAGTGTTGCTGACGGCCGGGGCGATCAATTCGCCGCAGTTGCTGTTGCTCTCGGGCGTCGGCCCGGCGGCGGAACTGCGTGACCTCGGGATCGGCGTCGTGCACGACCTGCCCGGCGTCGGTAAACGCCTCAACGATCACCCGGACGCGGTGGTGCAATTTCGCTGCAAACAACCGGTGTCGCTGTATCGCTGGACCACCGCGCCGGGTAAATGGTGGATTGGCGCGCGCTGGTTCGTCCGTCACGACGGCCTGGCGGCGAGCAATCACTTCGAGGCCGGTGCGTTCCTGCGTTCCCGAGCCGGCGTCGAACACCCGGACCTGCAACTGACCTTCATGCCGCTGGCGGTGCAACCGGGCAGCGTCGAGCTGGTGCCGACCCACGCGTTCCAGATCCACATCGACCTGATGCGCCCCACCAGCCTGGGCAGCGTGACCCTGCACAGCGCCGAACCGCGGCGGCCGCCGAGGATTCTGTTCAACTACCTGAAGACCGCGCAGGACCGTGCCGACATGCGCGCCGGCGCTCGGCTGGTGCGGGAAATCATCGAGCAACCGGCGATGGCGCCGTTCAAGGGCGAAGAGCTGGTGCCGGGCCGTTCGGTGCAGACCGACAACGAACTCGATGCCTGGGCGCGGCAGGTCACGGAAACCGGCTACCATGCCAGCGGCACCTGCAAGATGGGGCCGGCGGGCGACCCTGAAGCGGTGGTCGATCCGCAACTGCGAGTGCATGGCCTCGACGGCTTGCGGGTGGTGGACGCGTCGATCATGCCGGCGATCGTCAGCGGCAACACTAACGCACCGACGGTGATGATCGCGGAAAAGGCCAGCGACCTGATCCGTAACCTCACGCCGTTGCCAGCCCTCGATGTACCGGTGTGGATCAACCCGCACTGGCAGACCGAACAACGATGAAGCAGAGATGGCGATGACCCGATCCGCTGAAGCTGTACCGCGCAATGAAGCACCGCTGCGAGTGGCGGTGCTGTTGCTGCCGGCGTTTTCCAATTTCGGTCTGGCGGCAGTGCTCGAACCGCTGGCCATCGCCAACTGGTTGAGCCAGCGCACGCTGTTCGAGTGGACGTTGCTGTCGTTGCAGCCGGGCCCGGTGACGGCCAGCAACGGTCTGGCGAGCATCGCCGAGGACGGCTTGAACAACGAGCAGGCCTTCGACGCCTGCGTGGTACTGGCCAGTTTCGAGGTGCATCAACACAGCCGCAATCCGGCGCTCAAGAGTTGGCTGCGCAAGCAGGCGCTGTTCGGCGCGATCTTGATCGGCGTGGAAACCGGCACCGAACTGCTGGCCGCCGCCGGTGTGCTCGACGGCTACGAAGCGGCGGTGCATTGGGACAACCTGCAGGGTTTTCAGGAGAGTTACCCCAAGGTCCGCGCCCGACCGCAGCTCTATACCCTCGAACGTCAGCGCCTGACCTGCGCCGGCGCGACCACCATTCTCGACATGCTGCTGGGCTGGATCGGCCAGCGTTTCGATGCGGATCTGGCCCGGGAAATCGGCCTGCACCTGTTGATGGGCCAGATGCGCGCGCCGGCGGACAATCAGCTCGACGGCGGTCTGGGCAACAGCGGGATGTACGGCAACAAGATCCGCCGTGCCGTGCAACTGATGGAAAAGGCTCTGGAAGAACCGCTGGACTGCGAGGCGATTGCCAGCGAAGTTGGCCTGTCGCGACGGCAACTCGAGCGCCAGTTCAAACATCAGACCGGGCTCTCGCCGCTCAAGTACTACATCACCCTGCGCCTGGCCCGGGCGCACAACCTGTTGCAACAGACGCAGATGAGCGTGGCCCAGGTGGCGGCGTGTTCCGGGTTTGGCTCGCTGGAGCATTTCTCCCGCACTTACCGCGCACGCTTTGGTTGCCCGCCGAGTGAGGATCGGCGCCAGGCGTGGAGTGCGCCGGTGATGCGCCAGCCGTTGAGCAAGGCACCTTGAAACGAAGAGCGGCCATTCACCCGTGACGTTGCGCAAGCCTTGCTGGCAAAAAAATGCCTGCAACAGGCAGGCATTGTTGAAACTCGGACGTTCAGTTGTGCGTTCGGACCTCGTCGCACGATTGACCACTTGAATTCATTAACCGGACCACTACCGATGCAGTGTTCCCCATTACGCCATTGATCAGGTAGTTATAACGAACCGAGCCATTTCCAATGAGTTTGATTTTGTTCCATTCCTTAAAGCAATCAACGGAGCCATTCTCGATGTCAGCCCGTGTTACATTTCGGCTCAATGATGTCGAAGCGCCCTGGATGGGTACCTCACCTTCGGAATCACTGCATCCCTGAAATTTGCCGATGAACTCGTCACCCACTTTCGCCTCATTTGACAACGCCCCCACTTCTACCGAAATGCCGTTAATTTGAGGTTTTGAGCTGCAGTTAATCACACCGTTAAACAAGTCTTTAAAATGAATATCAGCCATTTCTGTTGCTCCATGAATTGATTGGTTTGATGCTCGCACAGGTTAAATTGAAACCACGCGCCTCAAGCCAATCGTCGTCCCTTATCAGCTTTTTGCACACTGTCAGAACTGACAGTCATTCAATACCCATTCGCTATAACAATTTGTTCTTTCCAGCCAAACTCAATTTCACTGTGGCACGAATCCGCGCGGGTTCTGGATCAGCCATCCGACAACCCATCGCTAATTCAGCTGGCGGTAGACCGGTTCCTCTTCGTCGAGGATGCCCATCAATGCATTGAAATGCTTATCCGCAAACCCCGGATAATCCAGCCATTGCCGACACGTCTTGCGCGCCACTTCATCGCTGGCCACGCGCAATTCCTGCCCGGTCGCCAGTGCGGTGATATACACCTCGCACGCCCGTTCGAAGTAATACAGATCATCAAACGCCTGAGCCACGCTCGGCGCCGCGACCAGCAATCCATGATTGCCCATCAGCAGGATCGGCTTGTCACCGAGCAGCCTGCTCACCCGCTCCGCCTCTTCCCCAAGACCCATGCCATCGAATCCTTCGTCAATCGCCACCCGCTCGAAAAACCGCATGCTGTTCTGCTCGATCGGTGGCAGGCGCGAGTCCTTCAGGCATGCTAGCGTCGTCGCGTATCTGCTGTGGGTATGGAGGATGCAACGGGCCTGGGGCTGGTTGCGGTGCAAGGCACTGTGCAAGGCCCACGCGGTTTTGTCCGGGGAGTCCGGGCAGTCGAGACTGGACGGATCGTCGGCATTGAGCAACAGCAGATCACTAGCACGGATCCGCGAGAAGTGTTTGCCGTAGGGGTTGATCAGAAACTCGCGACCGTCCTGCGAAGTGGCCACGCTGAAGTGATTGGCGATGGATTCGTGCAGGTTCAAACGCGCAGCCCAGCGCAGGGCGCAGGCCAGCAGGATTCTCAGGTGTTCGACGTTGTCGTGCATGGCGCGGCCTCCCGGTTTCACCCGAGTGTAGAGCGCATGCTTTCATCGACTTGACGGGAAACGACAGTGGCTGCCGTTTTGAGCCGGGTGTCCATCAGAAACGGGAGCGAGCACGCTCGCTCCCGCCGGTTTCACTGACGGTAAATCAGCCTTTTTCGTCGATCCCGGCTTGCAGGGGCTGACTGTCCAGATGACCGCTCAGGGTCACCGGGCTGACTTTCAGGTTGCCGTTTTCAAGGGACACCTTCGGTGCGTTTTCTTCGGTTTTATGTGGCAGGTCGAGGCCGGCTTTCACGCCGTAGTCGAGGTTGCTCAGATCGCTGCTGCTGACCTTCGAACCACCCAGATCGACCTTGCCTTCGGCGGCGGAAATCCGCGCGCCGGTCAGCTGGGTAGCGCCGCCGACAGCGAGGTTCACACCCTGACTAACGCTGATGCCGGAGGCCTGTTTGACGCTGTCCTTGTGCGCGTATTCGCCTCCGGCTTTCAGCGTTGGCTTGTAGTCGGTGCCCGCGAGTTTGCCCTTGTCGTCGGCCGGGGTTTTCTTGGCGGTCAGGCTCAGATCCACGTCGACCTTGGCGTGAGTGCTGGAGTCCTGACGGCTTTCGACCGACAGATCACCCGCCACATTGCCGCTGACGTTGCGCGCATCAATCCGCGCGCCGCTCAGGCTCGCATCACCGCCACTGTTCAACACCACCCTGTCAGCCTTGATCTGGCTGTTCTGCTGGGTGGTGCCTTGCAGGTAGTCCACGCCGACCTTGGCCCCGGCATTGAAGCCGTGATCGCTGCTGACTTTTTCATCGGCGGTGGTCGGTGTGCTTTTGCTCAGATTGCCGCCGGCGTTCAGCGCTACGTTCCAGTTGTTGCGGTTGTCGCTGGACTGCGCGGATTCCTGAACGAAACCGCCCTTCTGCGCATCGATGCTGACGTTCGGCGCGCCGACCTGAGTGCCTTGCAGGTGCACCGAATTGCCGCTCAGGGCGATGCCGTTCTGGCTGTTAAGCTGGCCACCGCTGAGGGTCTGGGTGTTCTCGTTGACCCGACCGATGTTGAAATTACCGCTGAGGTTGCCGCCCTGATCGCGGCTCTTCTCGCTGCTGGTTTTGCTGCCGCCGGCCTTCAGGCCGCCGCCGAGATTGCTGCCGGTGGCGACGTGCGAATCGGTGGCCGCTTGCAGGTCGAGTTTGCCGTCGGCTTTCAGGTCGATAGCACCAACGCTGTCGATCTTCGTGCCCTGCTGCACCTGATTGCCGCCGCTGCTCAATTGCACCGGGCCGTTGCCATTGATACTGGCTACGTGGGCCTGGCTGTCGGTGGTCTGGTTGCCTTTGTGATCGAGCTGGAATCCAGCGCCGAGATCGACGTTGGTGCCGTCGGTGCCCGGCAAGGTGCCTACCGTCAGCGAACCGTTGCCACGCAGGCTGGAGCTGTCGCTGCTCTGGCGGTCGTTGGCCTGATTCAGGGCCAGATCGCCGCCGGTCTTGATGCTGACACCGCCCTGCCCGCCATCGAAACGGCTGCCTTCGAACTGGGCATCGCCGCCGACATTGATGTTCACGCCCTGATTGCCAGCGTAACCGCCGACCACCGCGGTGGAGCTGTCCTTGCTCGACTGGCTGCTGCCACCCGCGCCGCTGCCGGCCACGTTCACGTCTTCACCAGTCTTGGTGTAGACGCGCACGTCGACCTTGGCATCCACCGTTTTTTCGGTGCTGCTGTGGGTGTTGTTCGCGGCATCGGCCACCAGTTTGTCGGCGCCGATGTTCACTTTGCCGACGCTGGCGTTGTACTGGGTGCCCTGGTCGTGCAGCGTGCCGCCGACCTTCACGTCCACGGTCTTGCCGTCGAACCGGCTGACCACAGCGTTGCTGCCTTGCTCGGTTTTATCGGCGCTGGCATGACCGATTGCCACGTCGATACCGACGTTCGGCTGACCGAGATTGGTCAGTGCGTCCTTGTCCGGCACCTTGCCGCCGAGCACGTCTTTCACCGCACCGGCAATCGGCCGGGCGATGTCTTTGTACTCGACGTTGGCGCCGATGTCCGCCGACCAGTTGCTCTCGCTGTGAGTGTTGCTTTCGGTGTTGCTGGCGGCACGGTTGTCCACTTGGTTAGCGGCGACGTTCAGGCCGTTGCCGGCCTTCAGTTGCGCGCCTTCGGTGGCGAGTTTGTCAGCGTTGATGTTCAGGCTGCCGCTGCTCTGCACGCCGGTGGTTTGCGCGGTGGTTTTAGCGGTGGTGTCCTGCGAAGTGCTGTGCGAGAAATCCACGCCGCTGCCCGCGCGGTCGAGGCCGCCGGTGTAGTAGAAACCGCCGCCGGTGCTGCGGGTTTCGGTCGAGGTGTTGTGGCTGTCCTGCTCGGCCAGCAGCGAGACGTTCTTGCCGCTCAGGGTGGTGTCGCCGGCGGTAGATTTCACCTCGGCGCCCTTGAGCGTCACATCGCCGCCCGCCTTCACTTGCACAGTGCCGCCGCTGAGGCTGGAGCCCTGCTGGGTGACGTCGTTGGCGGTGACGGTTTGCGCCTTGTCTTCGTAATGCACGCCGGCGCGATACTGCTCCGCCGTCTGCTCCTTGGCGTAAGCGTCGAAACCACGGGTCTGCGTGCTGTTGCTGCTGTCGTGGGTGTTCTGCGTCGAATGCACCTTCACATCACCCGCCGCATCCGCCGTCAGCGAACCGCCGGCCTTGACCGTAGAACCAGCGAGTTCGATGTCCTTGGCGCTCTTGAGCTTGAGGTTGCTGTCGGAAGCCAGCTCGCTGCGCACCGTGGTGCTGTCCTTGCTGTTCTGCCGGGACTCGTCCTTGGTGATGCCGAAGAACTTGCTGTCCTTGTCGTGGTTGTTGCTGTGCGAAGTGTCCTGCACGCCGTCGATGGTCAGCGAACCGTTGTCGCTGATCACGCTCGCGTCCTTGGCGCCGCGCACCTGGCTGCCGCTGATGCGCACGTCGTCAGCCTTGACCAACAGTTTGCCGGCCGCGTTGACCTTGCTGCCCTGATGCTGGGTCTGGCCCTTGTCGGCGTCGCCGGTCTTGCCGAAGAAACCGCCGCCGACCAGATCACCGGAATAGCGGTTGTCGCTGCTGCGGTTGGTGCGGGTCGCGGTGGTCATTTCCACCTGTTTGCCGGCCAGTTGCAGATCGCCGGCGCTGTTCAATTCAGCGCCTTCGGAGCGCAACAGTGCGGCGGTTTGCAGGGCAATGTTGCCGGCCTTCAGCTGGCTGGTGATGCTGCGCTGCTCTTCGCTGCTGCTGTCCCAATCGGCTTTCCACAGGTGTTTGCGGTGCTTGCCCTGATCGGTCTGGGTGTGGCTTTCAGTGGCGGCGGTCAGGCGCAGATCGCCGCCGCTTTGCACGCTGAGGTTGTTCTTCGCGTCGACCTTGGCGGCTTTCAGTTCGGTGTCTTTACCGGACGACAGTTGCGCGTCGCGGCTGGCGACGATCTGGCTGCCGTGCTGGCGCGAATCGCTGTCGGTCTTGGTGCGCTCGTAAGTTTCCCAGGTGATGCCGATGGTGCTGTTGTTCCAGTTTTCGCGCTGTTCCTGAAGCTTGCGGCTTTCGACGGTGGTCAGGGTCAGATTGCGCTTGGCATCGACCGTCACGTCGCGACCGCTGACGTCGGCGGCGGCCAGCGTCAGGTCCTTGCCGCTGTGCAGGCCGACGTCGCCCTGGCTGCTGCGGATGCCGGCGCGGGTCACGTCGAGGCTGTCCGGAATCGCCTGACCGCTGACGCTCAAGTCGCCCGCCGAACGAATCTGCACGCCGTCACGTCCTGCGACTTGCACCGCGCCGACCTTCACGCCCGCGCCTTCAGCGGTGCTGACGATGTTGATGCGCCCGGCCTGCATCGCGCCGAACAGGCTGGCGTCGATCCGTTGATCGGTGGTGTTGCCCGCCGGGTCCACGGCTTTCACCTGGCCGCTGGCGTAGTCGATCTGATTGCGCCCGACGGTGAGGTTCAGTTGATCGCGAGCGCTGATTGCGCCCTGGCTGTCGATGCGCGGGGCGATCAGGTTGATCGAGCCTTCACCGTTACGCAGCCCGCCGCCCTGGATCTGCAACTGACCGGTGGCGTCGCGGGTGCTCAGGGCTTGCAGCTTGCCGTCGTTCAGCTCGGGCCGGCCGACCACCAGATTGGCGTTCGGCGTGTTGATGAAACTGCCGCCATTCACCGAAATGCCGTTCGGGTTGGCGAGCACGTAGTCGGCGGCGCGACCGAAGATTTCCTGGGCGCCGTTGATGGCCGAAGGGTTGCGGCTGATCACTTCGTTGAGGATCACGCTCGCGGCCTGGCCCTGCAATTGCGGGTTGGCCGCCAGTTGCCCGGCGAGCTGCGATTGCCCGGCCTGCAAGGCGTTGTTCAACACCAAGCCCTGTCGGTCGACGTTGTAGTCGAGGAATTGGTTATGCGAAAGCCCCGAGCCGTTGGGCGCGACGATGTTGACGATCGGGACGCCGCCCTGGGTCTGCAGTTGCGCGGTGCCGCCGGGGCCGGGCGCGACCACCACGCCGCCGGCCATGGCGCCCGGCAGGTGAGCAACCAGGAACAGGCTGGCGATGGCCCAACGCAGTTTGCCCCGTGGGGAAAGATGAAACGCAAAGGTATTCATTGGCATAAAAAACTCTCCATGTAGTGCGGCATCACGTTGCGCGTTGAGTTGAAGGCCACGGCTGTCGCGCTCAGGTCCGATGGCTGTTGTTCACTGACGTTCATATCTGTAATCCGACCCGCATCAGCCAGGTTTCAGGCTCGCGGTGCAGGCCGGTCGGGGTGTTCAGGCTGCGTTGATAATCGACGTCCACTTGCAGGTTTTTCCAGCCCAGGTTGAGGCCGATGCTGGCGCCGCTCAGGCGTTGAACCGGGGCGCCGTGATCGGCCTTGATCCAGCCGTGGTCGAGGCCGACACGCGGGGTGAGTTGCATCGGCAAATCGGTGCGCAACGGCAGGCGCAAGGTGTTGCGCCAGATCGCGCCGCTGGCGCCAGACGCGCTGCTGACACGGTAACCGCGCACGGCGGAATCGTCGGTGCCGAGCAATTGTTCGATGGCCGGCAGCGGGTCGGGGCTGTACTGCAAATTGAGTTGGCTCTGCCATTGCCAGGCTTGCGCGCCGAGCTGGCCGTTGCGCCATTGGCTGAGGCCGGCGCGGTACTTGCGAAACTGTGCCTTGGGCAGGTTTTTGACCTGACGATCGGCATCGTCGTCGGCGCCCAGCCAGCGCAAACCCTGGGCGTAATTGACGTCGAGGTTCCACACCGCGCGGTCGAGCCAGAACAGATTGAGCCCGGCCTCGGCCACGGTCAGGGTCGGGCTCTGGATGCCGAGGCGGACGCTTTCCAGATAGCTGTCGACATCCTTGTGCGCCAGTTGCAGATTGGCGCTGAGCTGATGGCTCTGGTCGCGCCACAACACCCGGTCGGCGCGCAGGCTGAGTTGATCGGTGATGCCGGTGCTGTGAAAAGTCAGCGTGCTGAGCTTGAACGGCGCGCGGTATTCGGCGTGGCTGGCGAAAGTGCTGAACGTCCAGTAACCGTAGGGAATCGCGTAATAGAGGCTGGCGTTGCGGCTGTAGCGGTCGCCCTGATTGAGGGTGTCGCTGGCGCTGAGGCTCAACAGGTCGTTGAGTTCGAGCGGGCTATCGAGGGTCAGGCTCAGTGTGTCGCGATCACGACCGGTACTGGCGCTGCCGAGGTTGTCCACGCCCAGGCCCAAGCTCCAGCGCGACTGCCCCGAGGTGCGCGATCGCAAGATGATTTTCGACGCACCGGGCTGGCTGCCGGGGGCGATGTCGGCGGTAAGATCGAGCGAGCGCAGGCGGTTCAACTGATCCAGACCCTGCTCCAGATCCCGCAGGTTCAGCGGCTTGCCGAGCATGCCCGGGAATGCACCGCCGAGGGACACCGGCAGGCTCTGGTCGGCCAGTTCGATGGACTCGATGTAGCCTTCGTCGATCAGGATATCCAGCGATTGCCCGGCTACCGGCGCGCTGCTCAGGTAAGGCCGACTGGCGATGTAGCCCTTCTCCACGTACAGCGCGGTAATGGTCGCCAGCAGATGGTTGATCTGGCCGACGCCCATGCACGGCGCCAGCAGCGGTTTGATCCGGGCGTTGAGTTTGTCTTTGCCGATCAGCGTGACACCACCGATACGCGTACCGCTCAAGGGCCAGCAGCGCTCATCGGGTTTGATCGACTCAGGAATGGCCGGAGTGGCAGGCGTCGGGCCGAACGCGCCGCGCTCCAGTTGCCGCTTGCGCTGTTCGAGTTGCAGCTGTTGCAGATCGCGCTGTTGCAGTTGTTGCTGGCGCAGCACTTCCTGGCCAGGGGCTGGAGTTTCGGCGGCGAGAACGCTGGGCGCACACACACTCAACAACAAGGCCGACAACAGCGGGCGCGGCAGGGAACGACTACGAGAAACAGCGCAAAGCGAATACGGCACTCAACATCCTTGCAATCAACTGGCTTAATGCCACCCCATCAATAGCGGTGATAGTCAGAGCCTTCCTACACAATTGCAAGACGCTTCCTACGGCGCTTACATTTCTTAAACAAATGGTCAGCTTCTTCTTTCGACAGTCTTCATCTGACGATCGGCGGAAAAAATCAATTGCCACAAAATATTACTCGCGTCATATTACGGTCGTAATAGCCATTCCGCTTCTTCAGGTATTACGCCATGACCAGCATGCCCACCGTAGAACCCGATCTCGCCGCTCCGGTCAGTGCTCCCAAACCTCCCCTGCTCAAACGCCTGTTATTGCCCACTGCCGGTCTGGCGGCGCTGGTGTTCGCCGGGTTGTACGCCGTGCATTGGTGGGGCACGGGGCGATTTCTCGAGGAAACCGACGATGCCTACATCGGCGGCGACGTCACGGTGATCGGGCCGAAAGTCGCCGGTTACATCGAGGAAGTGCTGGTCAGCGACAACCAGAAGGTGAAGGCCGGCGACGTGCTGATCCGCCTCGACGCGCGCGACTACCGCGCCAATCTGGCCAAGGCAGAAGGCGCGGTCGCCGCTGAGGAAGCGCTGCTGGCTAACCTCGATGCCACCGAACAACTGCAGCAAGCGGTGATCGGTCAGGCCCGCGCCGGCATTGATGCCGCCAGCGCTGAAACCGCTCGTTCGCGGGATGACAACGCGCGCTACAAACGTCTGGTGACCACCAACGCGGTCTCGGTAGAAAGCGCGCAACGGGCCGACGCCACCTTCAAGACCGCGCAAGCCTTGAGCGCCAAGGCCCAGGCCGAACTGCTGGCCGCGCAGCGCCAGCTCACCGTGATCGAAACCCAGAAACAACAGGCCCGCGCCGCCCTCCAGCAAGCCCGGGCCGAACGGGATCTGGCGCAACTCAACCTCGGCTACACCGAACTGCGCGCCCCGGTCGACGGCGTGATCGGCAACCGCCGCGCGCGGGTCGGCGCCTATGCGCAGGCCGGTTCGCAACAGTTGTCGGTGGTGCCGGCCAGTGGTCTGTGGGTCGATGCCAATTTCAAGGAAGATCAACTGGCGCGGATGAAACCCGGCCAGCGCGTGAGCATCCGTGCTGACGTGTTGTCCGGCCAGGAGTTCCACGGTCGCCTCGACAGCCTCGCCCCGGCCACCGGTTCGCAATTCAGTGTGCTGCCGCCGGAAAACGCCACCGGCAACTTCACCAAAATCGTCCAGCGCGTGCCGGTGCGGATTCTGCTCGACCCGGCCGATGGCGTGCTCGGCCACCTGCGTCCGGGCCTGTCGGTGACGGCTGAAGTCGACACCCGTGCCCAACCTGAAACCACCGCCGTGGCCAGCGCGCCATGAGCACCGCCCTCACCGCCTCCGCGCAGCCGTTCAATGCTGCCGAAATGGCGACGGCGACCAAGGTGTTCGCCTTCGCCACCATGTGCATCGGCATGTTCATTGCGCTGCTGGACATCCAGATCGTCTCGGCCTCGCTGCGCGATATCGGCGGCGGGTTGTCCGCCGGCACCGATGAAACGGCGTGGGTGCAGACCAGTTACCTGATCGCCGAAATCATAGTGATTCCACTGTCGGGTTGGCTGTCGCGGGTGTTTTCCACGCGCTGGCTGTTCTGCGCTTCAGCAGTCGGCTTCACCCTCGCCAGCCTGCTCTGCGGCATCGCCTGGAACATCCAGAGCATGATCGCCTTTCGCGCGCTGCAAGGGTTTCTCGGCGGGTCGATGATTCCGCTGGTGTTCACCACGGCGTTCTTTTTCTTCACCGGCAAACAACGGGTGATCGCCGCTGCCACCATTGGCGCCGTGGCGTCGCTGGCACCGACATTGGGCCCGGTGATCGGCGGCTGGATCACCGACATTTCGTCCTGGCACTGGCTGTTCTACATCAACCTCGTGCCAGGGATTTTCGTCGCCGTGGCGGTGCCGATGCTGGTCAAGATCGACCAGCCGGAGCTGTCGCTGCTCAAGGGCGCGGACTATTTGAGCATGGTGTTTCTCGCGCTGTTTCTCGGCTGCCTGGAATACACCCTCGAAGAAGGCCCGCGCTGGAACTGGTTCAGCGACCAGACGATCCTGACCACCGCATGGATCAGTGGCCTCGCCGGCCTGGCCTTCATCGGCCGCACGTTGCACGTGGCCAATCCGATCGTCGACCTGCGCGCGCTCAAGGATCGCAACTTCGCCCTCGGCTGCTTCTTTTCGTTCGTCACCGGGATCGGCCTGTTCGCGACGATTTACCTGACGCCGCTGTTTCTCGGCCGGGTGCGCGGCTACGGCGCGCTGGACATTGGTCTGGCGGTTTTCTCCACCGGGGTGTTCCAGATCATGGCGATTCCGCTGTACGCCTTTCTCGCCAATCGCATCGATCTGCGCTGGATCATGATGGCGGGCCTGGCGTTGTTCGCGTTGTCGATGTGGGAATTCAGTCCGATCACCCACGACTGGGGCGCCGGAGAATTGCTGCTGCCGCAAGCCCTGCGCGGGATCGCCCAGCAACTGGCGGTGCCACCGGCGGTGACATTGACTCTAGGGGGCTTGGCACCGGCTCGGCTGAAGCATGCATCGGGCCTGTTCAACCTGATGCGCAATCTGGGCGGTGCAATCGGGATTGCTGCGTGCGCGACCATTCTCAACGACCGCACCAACCTGCACTTCACCCGGTTGGCGGAGCATCTGAACAGCAGCAACGAAGCAGTGAATCAGTGGCTGGCCCAGGTCGGCGGCAACTTTGCCGCGCTGGGTCAGAGCGGCGATGTCGGCCTCACCGCCAGCCTGCGTCAGCTATGGCTGCTGACCTACCGTGAAGCGCAGACGCAAACCTACGGCGACACGTTCCTGATGATCATGGTGTGCTTCGGCATCGCCACAGCGATGGTGCCCTTGATGCGCAAGGTGCAACCACCGGCCGCGCCGAGTGCCGATGCACATTGATCGATCAGGCTTGCGGGGTTTTACGGAAGCCCACGGCCAGGCGGTTCCAGCTGTTGATGGTGCTGATCGCCACAGTCAGGTCGACCATTTCTTTGGGCGAGAACTGGGCAGCGACGGCTTCGTAGTCTTCGTCCGGGGCGTGGGTCAGGCTCAGTTGGGTCAGGGATTCGGTCCACAGCAGCGCGGCGCGTTCACGTTCGGTGAAGAACGGCGCTTCACGCCATGCGGTCACGGCGAACAACCGGCGCGGGGTTTCGCCGCCCTTGATCGCGTCGGCGGTGTGCATGTCGATGCAGAACGCGCAGCCGTTGATCTGCGAAGCACGCAGCTTGACCAGTTCGATCAGGGTCTTTTCCAGCGGCAGTTTCGAGACGGCGGTTTCCAGGGCAATCATCGCTTTCAGGGCATCGGGGGACGCGGTGTAGAAATCGATACGAGGTTTCATCGGGGATCTCCGGGGCAAGTGAATGTGGAGCTACGTTAGTCCCGGCGCCCGGACCGGCAAATAGCCAATCTCCCGAAAGATGGGTAGGCCACTGCGTCGGTGTCAGAAAAGAAAGTGTGAAAGGACAATTGCCATCACTCGTTGCGCGCCACTAGAATGCGATCAATTCTTAATTGCACTCTCGATTGCATCTCTGGCAACGGACGCCCGAAACGAGTACCTGCCCTCCATGTCGTCCCTCGATCAGCCGTTGAATCAGCAAGTCCAGAGGCTCTACAGCGAACACCACGGGTGGCTGCAGGGCTGGCTTCAACGCAAGCTGGGCAACCGCTGCGATGCGGCCGACCTGGCGCACGACACATTTTTGCGCCTGCTCACCCGTCAGGTGATCAAGCCGTTGGGCAGCGAGCCCCGGGCGCTGTTGACGCACATCGCCAAAGGTCTGGTGATCGACCGCTGGCGGCGCCAGGACCTGGAGCGCGCGTATCTCGAAACCATCGCGCATTTGCCCGCCGCCGAAGTGCCGTCGCCGGAAACCCGCTACCTGATTCTCGAAACCCTGTGGCGCATCGAAGCGCTGCTGCGCGAACTGCCGGAACAGACCCGCGAGACCTTCCTGCTGTCGCAGATCGAAGGCCTGACCTACGCGCAGATCGCCACACGCCTGGGGGTTTCGCTGATCACCGTCAAACGGCACATGCGTGCCGCGTTCATTGCCTGCCTGAGTGTCGCCTGATGAATTCGTCGATGATCAACCCGCAGATTCTCGGCGAAGCCGCCGACTGGCTGGTGCAACTGCATTCCGGCACCGCCACCCCGTCCGACCATCAGGCCATCGCCCAATGGCGCAGCCGCAGCGCCGAGCACGCCATGGCCTGGCAACGGGCCGAAGCGCTGTTGGGGGATTTACGCAGCGTGCCGGCCAACGTCGCGATCCAGACCTTGAAACGCGCGTCCCGCAAAGAAGGCCTGAGCCGTCGTCAGACCCTTACCCGCCTCGGCCTGCTGTTGATGGCCGGGCCGCTGGGCATCGCCTCGCAGCATGTACCGTGGCAGCAATGGACCGCCGACCAGCGCACCGCCGTCGGCGAACAAAAGAACCTGCAATTGCCGGACGGCACCCAACTGGTGCTCAACACCGACAGCGCCGTGGACATCGCTTTCAGCCCGGTGGAGCGTCGCGTCCTGCTGCTCAACGGCGAAGTGCTGATCAACACCGCCGCAGACGCCAGCGCCCGTCCGTTCATTGTCGAAACCCCGCAGGGTGTGGCCCGCGCGCTGGGCACGCGATTCTGCGTGCGCACCGAGGGTTCGCGCAGCCAAGTGTCGGTGCTCGAAGGCCAAGTTCAGATCACCCCGCAACTGCTCAAGCAGAGCGCGATTCTCAAGGCCGGCGAACGGCAGCGCTTCAAGCTCAACAACTTCGACAGCGCCGAAACCTTCGACACCGCGTCCCTGGCCTGGGACAAAGGCATGCTGCTGGCCAGCAACATGCGTCTGGACGAATTGCTCGGAGAGCTGAGCCGCTATCGCCGGGGCGTGCTGCGCTGTCATTCGGACGTGGCGGCGATGCGCGTGTCCGGGGCGTTTTCCCTGCGCGACACCGACGCCAGCCTGCGTTTGCTCAGCGATACGTTGCCGCTGAACATCAACAGCCTGACCCGCTATTGGCTGTCGGTAGAGCCCCGTGTCTAAGCCCTCGGAAAATATTTTCGATATTTGCTGATACCTTTTCGCGACTCGTCCGGTGAGTGGATAGACCTTTCAATTCCACGCCCCCGACAGGAACACCGAATGACCGCAATGCCATCGCCCCGCCCCGCCACGTTTGCGCTCAAGGCCCTGAACCTGAGCCTGGCCCTGGCCTTCAGCGCACTGCTGCCGAGCGCCGCCCACGCCGCCGACAGCGTCAGTGAAAGCGCCAGCCGCACCGTCAACATCGGCCCCGGCCTGCTCAGCCATGTGCTGGCGCAATTTGCGGTCAGCGTCGGCGTGCCGCTGTCGTTCGATCCGGCGCAACTGGGCAATCGCCAGAGCCCCGGCCTGCAAGGCAGTTACACCGCGCAGAGCGGTTTTGCCCGGTTGCTGGAAGGCAGCGGTTTCGAGCTGATCAGCACCGGCCACAACGGTTACACCGTGGCCCCGAAAGTCGCGGCGGACGGCGCGCTGGAACTGGGCGCCACCAACGTCAGCGCCCTGCGCGACGACAGCGGCGATACCTACGGCGGCGAACAGGTCGCGCGGCGCGCGCAGATCGGCATGCTCGGCAACCAGGAGGTCAACGACCTGCCCTTCAGCGTCACCAGCTACACCGCCAAGACCATGGCCGACCAACAGGCCCAGACCGTTGGCGATGTGTTGCTCAACGATGCCTCGGTGCGCCAGTCCAACGGCTTCGGCAACTTCTCGCAGATGTTCATGATCCGCGGCCTGCCGTTGGCCTCCGACGACATTTCCTATAACGGCCTCTATGGCGTGCTGCCCCGGCAGATCATCGCCGTCGAAGCGCTGGATCGAGTGGAACTGTTCAAGGGCCCGAACGCGTTCGTCAACGGCGTGACCCCGAGCGGCAGCGGCATCGGTGGCGGGATCAACCTGCAACCCAAACGCGCCATGGAAACGCCGACCCGCAGTGTCACCCTCGATTACAGCGCCGACGGTCGGGTCGGCGGGCATCTGGATCTGGGCCAGCGCTTTGGCGAGGACAACCGCTTCGGCGCGCGGGTCAACCTGATGCAGCGCGAAGGCGACACCGCGGTCGATGACGAAGATCAGCGCTCGTCGCTGTTCAGCGTCGGCCTGGACTATCGCGGCGATCGCCTGCGGGTCTCCACCGATTTCGGCTACCAGAAGCAGGTCATCAACCAGGGTCGCTCGGTGATCTATGTCGATTCGAGCCTGACCAAAGCCCCCAAAGTGCCGCACGCCAATGCCAGCTACGCCCAGAGCTGGAGCTACTCGCAACTCGAAGACACCTTCGGCATGGCCCGCGCCGAATATGACCTGAACGACAACTGGACGGCCTACGTGTCCGGCGGCGCCAAGCACACCCGCGAGAACGGCGTGTACTCGTCGCTGACCGTCACCGACCTCAACGGCAACGCCCGTGGCGGCATGCTCTATTCGCCCCACGACGAGGACAATCAAAGCGCCATGGCAGGACTCAACGGCCGCTTCGACACCGGTCCCGTCACCCATCAATTGAACCTCGGCTGGGCGGGCATCTGGGGCGAACAGCGCTCGGCGTTTGAAACCATCAGCACCGCCGGGCGCTACAGCACCAACCTGTACAACGTCACCGACAAGCCGCGCCCGGCGCCAACCTCGTTTGCCAGCGACATCAACGACCCGCGTATCACCGGCAAGAACATCCTGCGCAGCGAGGCGATTTCCGACACCCTCGGCTTCGTCGATGACCGCATCCTGCTGACCCTCGGCGTGCGTCGCCAGGCACTGAAAGTCGACGGCTGGAGCACCGCCACCGGCGCCCGCACTTCGAGCTATGAAGAGTCGATCACCACCCCGGTCTACGGCCTGGTGATCAAGCCGTGGGAGCACGTGTCGTTCTACGCCAACCGCATCGAAGGCCTGGCCAAGGGCCCGACGCCGCCGACCACCGCGATCAACCGCGACGAAACCTTCGCCCCGGTGCGCAGCAAGCAGATCGAAGCCGGCGTGCGCCTGGACATGGGCAGTTACGGCGCCAACCTCGGCGTCTATCGCATCGAACAACCGTCGAGCTACACCCAGGACGGAATCTTCCGGGTCGACGGCCAGCAGACCAACAAAGGCGTGGAACTCAACGTCTACGGCGAACCGCTCGACGGTCTGCGCCTGCTCAGCGGCGCAACCGTGATGAAGACTGAACTGGAAGGCAGCAGCAACGGCGTGAATGACGGCAACCGTGCCGTCGGGGTGCCGCGCTTCCAGTTCAACCTCGGCGCCGACTGGGACATTCCGGGCCTCGAAGGCGCCGCCCTCAGCGCGCGGATGTTGCGCACCGGCGGCCAGTACCTGAACGCGGCAAATACCCAGAGCATTCCGGCGTGGAACCGCTTCGATCTGGGCTCGCGTTATGCCTTCAAGCTGGATGAAAAGCAGATCACGCTGCGGGCCAATCTGGAGAACGTCGCCAACGAAGCCTATTGGGCCTCGGCCAACGGCGGTTACCTGACCCAGGGCACGCCGCGTACGCTGAAGGTTTCGGCCACCGTGGACTTCTGACCGCTCGTCATCCGGCCGGCACCAAGGGTTCGGCGCGTCTGACCAATATCAGGTAATCCCCTTTCCGGAGACAGACCATGATGACGCGCAAACTCACCTCGCTGTTGTTGATCGGCCTGCTGGCCACGGGCTCAGCCGCGACATTCGCCGCCAACGACGGCGCCGATGCCACGGGCACCAAATCCGGCTCCACCAATGGCTCGCCCATGCCACCGGACAATACGCCGGGCTCGCCGTCCGGCGGCAGCGGCGCGGGTGGCGGCACCGGCACCAACGGCGGTGCGAGCGGTTCGGGCTCAGGCGCGGGAGGTGGCACCGGTTCGGCCGGTGGCGGCACGGGCGGTGCCGGCGGTGGCACTGGCGGCTGAACGAACAAGAGCAGGCCGTGGTAAACGCCATGGCCTGTGTCTGAACCCTACCGTTTTTTGTCAGCGATCCGAACGTAGCAATTCGCCGAAACCGACGTCCATCGACAACACGGCCGCGCGATTGCGGCCGGCGTTCTTGGCCTGATACAGCGCTGCATCCGCGCGCTGGATGAACAGCTCCGGGCTGTCGTTGCCCAGCGGAATAAATGCATAGCAACCCAGGCTCACCGTCAGATAACCGGTGGGCGAGCCGCTGTGGGTGATGTGTTTGTCCATGACGCTGCGGCGGATCTGCCCGGCAATCGCCAGCGCGCCGTTGATGTCGGTGTCCGGCAGCAACACCGCGAATTCCTCACCGCCATAGCGCACCGCCAGATCGGACTTGCGCTGGCAGCAGTTCTTCACCACCTGCGCGACCTGCGTCAGGCAATGGTCGCCGGCCACGTGGCCGTAGGCATCGTTGTAGCTTTTGAAGAAATCGATATCGAGCATGATCAGGCTGACCGGGCTCGACTGCCGCGCGCCCCGGGCAAACTCCACCTCCAGCGAGCGCTCGAACAGACGCCGGTTGGCCAGCCCGGTCAGACTGTCGTGGGTGGCGATCTGCTCCAGCGTCCGCTGGGCCTTGCGCAGGTTTTTCTCGATCCGCTCGCCATCGCGCACCTGATGAATGAACACCCAGCCAAACAGCCCCACGCCGAGCATCACCAGCGCCACGATCACGCTGGACTGGAACGCCCGGTCATACCAGCCCTGGAGGATCGTGTCCCGGGACGAAGACGCCGCGACCACCAACGGGTAGCTTTCCAGCTGTCGGTAACCATAAAGACGCGTCACACCATCGACCACCGAATCGATCATCGCAGTGCCGGCGGACGCATTGGGCAGCAACTTCTGGTAGATCTCGCCCTTGGCCAGCGAGGTGCCGATAAGGGCCTCGTCGAACGGTCGCCGAGCGAGCAAGGTGCCGTCGGTCAGGCCGAGGAACATGGTGCCGTTGTCGTCCAGGCTGAAGCTTTTGAAGAACCGGTCGAAGTAGGACATCTTGATCCCGGCCAGCAGCACACCCTGAAAATTGCCGGCGTGGTCGTTGACCCGTTTCGAGATCGGGATGATCCACTCACCATTCTCACGGCTGCGGATCGCCGGGCCGATGTGCGCCACGGCCGAGACGTTCTGCTGGTGAAACTTGAAGTACTCGCGATCCGCCACGCCATTGCCGCGCGGCAGATCCGCGAATGAGGTAATCACCCACTGCCCTTCGCGGTCGAACAGAAACATGCCGTGCAACTGCTCCAGTTGCTGCACCCGCCGCGCGAGGGTTTTCTGCAAACGTGGCTTCTGCGCCGCGCCATAACCATCGTCCTGAACCCAGTCGACCAGGCTGGTCAGCACCAGATCCGCTGCCAGAAAAGTGTCTTCAGCCTGCTGTGCCATGGCCCGGGTCAGGTTGGCCGACGACACCTGTGCGTTGGCCAGATCCTGGCGCCGCGACTGTTCGATCTGCAAATACAGCAGACCGGACAGGCACAGACACACAGCAACGATGAACAACACCGCCGCCTTGCGCAGGGGCAAACGCTTGAGGGTGCCGCCGGGGGCCTGATGCGGATCGTGAATGGGGATAGGCAAAAGCGTGTCCTGGGCAGGTACGACAGGGGCAAAAGCCCGAAACCCTTGTTCTTGTGAGCGTAGCCCACCGGGTTGTGTGGGGCAACCAAGTGCCCTCGCTACGATCCCGACCCAGTTGCTATCGGCGCGCAGGGCAATTGGATGACCTGCGGCGCGAATTATTTTTGCCTGCCCGTTTTCCTCGCTTTTACCCCCGGCTCGACAACCGCCGCATCGCACTGTGCAGATGCGCCCGCGCACTTTCCGGATCGCCCTCGCGCATCTGCTCGTACGCCCGTTGCGCAACCGCGTGCGGTACCGGTTTCAACACCCGTTGCGTGGCCATCGCCAGCAGTTGCACCTGCGCGGCACGCTCCAGGTAATACAGATCGTCCCATGCCTCGGCGATGGTCGGGGCGGCGACAATCACACCGTGGTTCTTCAAAAACAGAATGTCGGCCTCGCCCATCACCTCGGCAATCCGGTCGCCTTCGCGCTCATCCAGCGCCAGCCCGTTGTAATGCTCGTCCACCTTCGTGCGCCCGTAGAACTTCAGTGCGGTCTGGCTCAGCCACAACAGCGGCGGCCCCTCCAGCAGGCACAACGCCGTCGCGTTCGGCATATGGGTGTGGAACGCGACTTTTACTCGGGGCAGTCGCTGATGCAGGCGCGCATGAATATAGAAAGCAGTCGCTTCCGGCTGGCCCTCGCCGTCCACCACGTTGCCGTCGAAGTCGCAGACCAGCAGGTTGTGCGCCGTCACTTCGGAAAACGCATAGCCGTACGGATTGACCAGAAACAGGTCAGCATGACCCGGCAACATCGCCGAAAAGTGATTGCAGATCCCCTCTTCCAGCCCGTGCAGCGCCGCCAGTTGAAAGCACGCCGCCAGCTCTTTGCGAGCGGTGATGACGGCTTCGCTGTCGAGGTGCAACGAGGCGTAACGCGCGGGTCGGGCGCTGCCGGTCAGGGTATGGGCCATGGCGAAACTCCTTTATGACCAGCCAAGGGATGAGAACAACGGAAGGACTTCGTCCAGCGTGTTGAGGATCGCGTCGGGCCGATAGTCCGGCAGCAACTGACGACCGGTCCCGCGGTCGATCCATACGCAGCGAAAATGCATGTCGCGGGCCGCCGTGTGGTCGAGCATCGGGCTGGCGCAGATGTGCACCACCTGATCGCGGCTGACGCCCAATTGCTCATGAGCGTAGTCGAACAGCCTCGGCGCCGGTTTGTAGGCGCCGGCCTGTTGCGCGGTGATCAACCGGTCGATGTGGCCGCCGAGTTGAGCGACGTTGCCGGCGATGATGTCGTCATCGGTGTTGGAGACGATGCACAGCTTGAAACCCTTGGCCTTGAGCTGCGCGAGGGTCTCGACGACTTCGGGGAACGGCGGCATCTGCGGGATCGCAGCGGCCAGACGCTGACTGTCTTCGCTGGCACTCGCCAGGCCCAGTTCTTCCAGGGCCAGTTGCAGGCCGAGAGTGCTGAGTTCGCGAAACGAGCGATGCGGCGGCGTCTGTTCCAGGCGATGTTCGTGGCGGTCATAAACCTCGATCAGGCGCCCGGCGTCGACCCGGTGTTCGCCCTTCTCGCTCAGGATCCGCCCAGCCACGGCGCGCAGGCCTTCGTCCCATTGAATCAAGGTGCCGTAGCAATCGAATGTCAGCCATTGCGGGCGCGGTGTGTTGATCAAGGTCATGGGGAATTCCTCTGCAAGTGAGGGCTTCAGCTTATGAACTCGGGGTGATAGTGTGAAATTAAATAAATAGCCGACCGTCAGTTGCCAAACAAATATCGAGGCCGCCGCCATGCTGGACCTGGAACTGCTGAAAACCTTCGTCTGCGTGGTCGATGAAGGCAGCTTCACCCGCGCCGCCGAACGCGTCCACCGCACCCAATCCACGGTCAGCCAACAGGTACGCAAACTCGAAGACCTGGTCGGCCACGCCCTGCTGTTGCGCGACCGCACCGGGTTGAACGTCAGCGTCACCGAGCACGGCGAACTGCTGATCCACTACGCCCGTCGATTACTGGCCTTGTCGGCCGAGGCCAGCGAAGCCCTGGCCAGCGACCTGGATCTGGAAATTCTGCGCATCGGCATGCCGGAAGACTTCGACGCCCGACGCATGGCGCTGATCCTCGCCGGCTTCACCCGCAGCCACCCGCAAGCGCGACTGGAAACCGTCAGCGGCATGAGCCTCGACCTGCGCCAACGCCTCGACAGCGGCGAAATCGACATCGCCCTGATCAAACGCGAACCCGACAGCGGCCCCGCCTGGGCGACCTGGCCGGAAAGACTGGTGTGGGTCAAAGGCGTGGAGTTCGATTCTTCCGGCGGCGTGTTGCCGCTGGCGCTGTTTCCCCAAGGCTGCCTGTACCGGCAACGGGCGATTCGCCTGCTCGACGTGGCGCAACGCCCCTGGCGGGTGGCCTTCGGCAGCCACAGTCTGACCGGCATTCAAGCGGCGGTGGCCTCAGGGCTCGGCGTTTCGGTGCTGCCGGCGTCGGCGGTGTTGCCGGAGCATCGGGTGTGCACGGACTTGCCGCCATTGCCGCCGACGGAGCTGGCGCTGGTCAGCCGCGAAGGGGTGTTGAGTGGATTGCAGCGGGGTTTGGTGGAGTTTCTGCGGGGGGAATTGGGGGTGGATGCGGGGGGATTTGCTTGATCCCCCCGATGGGCGCTGAGCTCAGGGCTTGTTGACTTCGCGCAGCAGGTCGGCGACCGGGAGGTTCATGGTGTTTGAGTAGTAGGGTTTGTAGCCCCAAGCGGTAATGACGACTTTGCAGGGGACCTGGAGCTTTCCGGACAACAGGCCATTCAACTCCTGAGTTGAAAGAAATTCCTGAGTTGAACCGTTATTTACGGTCTGCCTTAAAGTTGCACTCGTCACGTAGTTGTATTTCCCACCTGCCTTGTTGGCCTCATCTACATCAATCAGTCCGTACGCCGAATACCTGAAGCGGTTAGTGATAGAGAAGTCCTGATCGTCACCCAGCGCACACTCCAACATTGTCGAAGCGGCGCCTTCCCTCATTCCTCTCCCAAACAGATCCAAAAGGTTTACATCAGAGGCGTAGTAAATTTCGTAATACAGGCTGCTGGGTTCTCTCTCTATCGTCAGAAAATTGAGATTTGCAGGCTGGACCGTATGGTTTTTAGCGCAGGCTGAACACAAGATGGTCAATAGAACAAGCAATAAGGTTTTCTTACCGCTGCTGGTGCCATGCCCCGGCAACGGGCAAGCCGTCGGGTCGGTCACTCGGGCAGCGGGTTTTCCGCTCATGAAAAGCTCCTTGCAGTATCGCGTCATCATCCGTGGGGCGCGCAGCATGAACAAAGTCCTTCCATTGATCAAACCCGATTGCAAAAAAACAGGCGCCTGAAAAGGCGCCTGTTTTTTATGGCCGGTAACCGCTCCAGTCAACGCGACGGCGGCACTCGAATATCCCCCGCCCGGCACTGGGTTTTCACACCCTTGCCGCAGGCGCCGAATTGCAGGTCCTTGCCCATGCACACGCGCACTTCCGAGAGTTCCGGGCCGTTGCAGATCACGGCGATACCGTCTGACGGGATGCCCGGATTGCTCTTGCGGAACAGATCGGCAATTTCCTGCGCTTCGAAGTAATAAGAGCTACTGAACGGTTGCAACTCTTGCGGGATGTTCACCGCCGCCACGGCCTTGTCCGCTTCGTCCAGATAGCCCATCGCGCCGAGGCCGCTGCAGGTGCCGTGCTTGCTCCATTCGTGATCGAGGAGTTTTTTGGTCGGGAACAGCGTCAGCCCTTTGGCTGTTTCGGCGGCCGACAGGTTGGTCAGCGGCGGGCAGGACTCCGGCCAGCCGCCCTTGGCGTATTGCGGCCAGAGGCCATGCAGGACAAAACCATAACCCTTGCCGGTGCATTGCGGGTCATCCTTGTGGGTCAGGCAAAAGGTCGGCGACCAGGACAACGTCAGCAGGTAGTAATCGAATACCCCCGCCACCGATTCCGCCTTGCTGGCAGACGACTGGCGCGCCGAACTCAGGCCGATGCTACCGACCGTCAGCGCAATCAGCGCCATAATTGTAAAAAGCTTTTTCATGTTCCCGTTCCTTGGGACGCGTGCGTCCGTGGTTTCTGTGGTCTGACCGTCACTTGGCCAGACGCTGATTGAGTCATGCCCGTGTTGCAGGCGCATGACGCAGGGCAAAACCTGCATTACTTTGAAAGGACTACGATGATGTTGAAATCACCACAGGGAACCGACATGAGTAAAGCAGACGAACTCGCCGCGAAACTCAAACAAACCCGGCACACCCATGCTGACGAAATCACCTGCGCCGAACTGGAGATCGATTGCTGGCCGGCTCAGGTCTACGCGTTGTATCACCGCATCGAGGGCTGGTTGCAACCGGTGACCGAGGTAGGCCTGAAGATTCGGCGAAATCCTACCCATGTTTGCGAAACTTCGCCGGATGGCGAGACCCACGACTACGCCATCGACCAGTTGATCATCGAAGCCAACCATCACAGCCTGACGTTCGATCCCATCGCCCGCTTCACCGAAGACGGCTCGGGGCGCGTGCAAATCGTCCTGCCGGGGCGCGAAGCATCGCTGCTGCGCACGGTCGATGAGCACGGTGAAAGCCATTGGTGGTTGCAGACGCTCGAAACCGGGCAACAGCTGGATGCGATTGCGTTGACGGAAAACAACCTGCTGCTGGTAGTCCAGGAAGGTTTGGGACTTTAGGCAATCAAACTCCGACCAATACTCCACACATTCACTCAAGAGCCGAACTGATGACTCGACTGATTCAAAACCAGCAAGAATTGGCCCTTTGGGTACGCGAATCGAAAGGGCCTCTCGATATTGCCGTGGCCTTTTGGGGAGAGGGGTCTATATCAGCCCTTGGACTAGATCAAAGTCAGCGAAATGTCCGTATTTTGCTTGATCTGTCCGCAGGAGCGACCAATCCGTCTGTCGTGCGGAAACTGCTCGAATCGCACCCAGCAAAGATCCGCTGTGTCCCGCGTCTGCATGCCAAAACGTACATTGGCGAAAACGAATTGGTCGTCGGAAGTGCCAACGCGTCGGCGAACGGGTTGGGTATCGAGGGACACGCTGCAAGCCAGTGGATCGAACTGGGTATCCTGTCCAACGATACAACAGCCGTCGAGCATGCAAAATCCTGGTTCGCCGACCTATGGTCCATTGCTCAACCTGTCGACGTAGACAGTGACTGGTTCAAACAAGTCGAGGCCGACTGGATTGCACGCCAGAAGTCTCGTCCTTTACCAGACTCCCAGGCAGACTCACTGATTGCAGCCGCAATAAAGAACCCCGAAGCCTTCAAGGGCAGGCGTTGGTTTGTAGCGGTGGATATTCATGCAATGTCGACCAAGGGAAGTAGGGCCTTGACGGAAAAATCACAAGCCCAGGGTCGGCCGGCGTTCGCATGGGAGTCGTGGCAGTCGATTCCGGAACATGCACATATCATCAGCTTTTCCAACCAGGGTGATAAGTTCGAATTTGCCGAGGAAACCGGGGCAAGGGAACCGGTTTTCTATTCAGCAGAAGGTCATGGCGAATTCATGCAATACGTCAGTGCCAGTCATATTCCGGGCTTCAAAAACAATCTTGGCCCCTTACAGGAATGGCTGCCGCTACTGCGCACTGCCAAAGCCAACAGCTTCGACTGGCAGGCCGAGGGCGGCATGTGTATGGATCTTGGAGAGTTCGCCGAACTGAACCTGACGCAACTGTAATCCGCGCCTCAGCCAACTGAAAGCTGCCGCTGGTTAGTCTCCCCGTCATTGGTCAAACGGGGACTTCCAGCGCATGCCTTCCACCACCTCAAGACGCACCTTCGTCAAAGGCCTCGCCGCCGGCGGTCTGCTCGGCGGCCTCGGCCTGTGGCGCACGCCGGTCTGGGCCTTGAACAGCCCCGGCCAGGTCAATGAGTTAAGCGGCACCGACTTCGAGCTGTTCATCGGCGAAACACCGGTCAACTTCACCGGCCAGCCTCGCACCGCCCTGACCATCAACGGCAGCCTGCCCGGCCCGCTGCTGCGCTGGCGCGAAGGCGACACCGTGACGCTGCGGGTGCGCAACCGGCTCAAGGACAGCACGTCGATCCACTGGCACGGCATTCTACTGCCGGCCAACATGGACGGCGTGCCGGGCCTGAGTTTCAAGGGCATTGAGCCGGGCGGCGTGTACGTCTACCAGTTCAAGGTCCGCCAGCACGGCACCTACTGGTATCACAGCCATTCCGGCTTGCAGGAACAGGCCGGGGTCTACGGGCCGCTGGTGATCGACGCCCGGGAACCGGAGCCGTTCCACTACGACCGCGACTACGTAGTGATGCTCAGCGACTGGACCGACGAAGACCCGGCCAGCCTGATGAAGACCCTGAAAAAACAGTCCGACTACTACAACTTCCACAAGCGTACCGTCGGCGACTTCATCCATGACGTCGGCGAAAAAGGCTGGGGCGCCACCGTCGCCGATCGCACGATGTGGGCGCAGATGAACATGAATCCCACCGACATCGCCGACGTCAGCGGCGCCACGTACACCTTCCTGATGAACGGCCACGCCCCCGATAACAACTGGACCGGCCTGTTTCGCCACGGCGAAAAGCTGCGGCTGCGGCTGATCAACGGCTCGGCCATGACCTACTTCGACGTGCGCATCCCCGGCTTGAAAATGAACGTGGTCGCCGCCGACGGCCTGCACGTCAAACCGGTCAGCGTCGACGAATTGCGCATCGCCGTGGCGGAAACCTACGACGTGATCGTCGAACCCGCCGCCGACGCCTATACCCTGTTCGCCCAGGCCATGGACCGCACCGGTTACGCCCGAGGCACCCTCGCCGCCCGCGCCGGATTGTCGGCCCCGGTGCCGGCGCTGGATCCGCGACCGCTGGTGACCATGGACGACATGGGCATGGGCGGCATGGGCTCTGGTGGAATGAATCATGGTTCGATGGACATGAGCGGCATGGATCACTCGAGCATGAACATGGGCCCGATGCAGGCGCACCCCGACAGCGAAAAGGACAACCCGCTGGTGGACATGCAAGCCATGACCACCGCGCCGAAACTCGACGACCCCGGCCTCGGCCTGCGCAACAACGGTCGCCGCGTGCTGACCTACGCCGACCTGCGCAGCACGTTCGAAGACCCGGACGGCCGCGACCCGAGCCGCACCCTCGAGCTGCACCTCACCGGCCACATGGAGAAATTCGCCTGGTCGTTCAACGGCATCAAGTTCTCCGACGCCGAGCCGCTGCTGTTGAAGTACGGCGAGCGAATCCGCCTGGTACTGGTCAACGACACGATGATGACCCACCCCATTCACCTGCACGGCATGTGGAGCGATCTGGAAGACGAAAACGGCAATTTCCAGGTGCGCAAACACACCATCGACATGCCGCCCGGCACCCGCCGCACTTACCGCGTGACCGCCGACGCGCTCGGCCGTTGGGCCTATCACTGCCATCTCCTGTACCACATGGAAATGGGCATGTTCCGCGAAGTGCGGGTGGAAGAATGAGGACGCCGACCATGACCCGATTCGCCGTGTTTTCGTTGTCGCTCCTGTCGATGGCTCCGGCCTTCGCCGCCAGCGACATGCAGGGCATGGATCACAGCCGGATGGGCGATATGCAGAGCATGGACGACGGCATGATGCAGCCCGCCGCGCCGACCGAAAGCCGCACGCCGATCCCGGCACTGACCGACGCCGACCGCGCCGCCGTGTTCACCAGCCACGCCGGGCATCAGGTCCACGACAGCGCCATCAACACGTACTTCCTCGCCGACAAACTTGAATGGCAGGACGCCGACGACGCCAGCACCCTGGCCTGGGATTTGTCCGGCTGGATCGGCGGCGACATCGATCGGCTGTGGCTGCGCTCCGAGGGCGAACGCAGCAACGGCAAGACCGAAGACGCGGAAATCCAGGCGCTGTGGGGCCACGCGATTTCGCCGTGGTGGGACGTGGTCAGCGGCGTGCGTCAGGACTTCAAACCCGGCGCTCCGCAAACCTGGGCCGCGTTCGGCCTGCAAGGCATGGCGTTGTACAACTTCGAAGCCGAAGCCACGGCGTTCCTCGGCGAAAACGGCCAGAGCGCGGTGCGGCTGGAGGGCGACTACGACATCCTGCTGACCAATCGCCTGATCCTGCAGCCGACTGCCGAACTCAACGTCTACGGCAAAAACGACCCGCAACGCGGGATCGGCTCCGGCCTCGCGAACACCGAGGCCGGGCTGCGCCTGCGCTATGAAATCCGCCGTGAATTTGCGCCGTACATCGGCGTGACCTGGAACCGCACCTACGGCAACACCGCCGATTACGCACGGGAAGAAGGCGAGGATCGCAGCGAAGCGCGACTCGTCCTCGGCGTGCGGCTGTGGTTCTGAATCCCATCAAAAAACACCACCGAGGTCTTGCATGCGCACACTGAAAATATCCCTCGTCCTCGCCAGCGGTTTGCTCTTCAGCACCCTGGCTCAGGCCCATCCGAAACTGCTGTCGTCGACCCCGGCCGAAGGTGCCGACGGCGCGGCGCCCGGCAAGATCGAACTGCGGTTTTCGGAGGATCTGCTGACCCAGTTCTCCGGCGCCAAACTGGTCATGACCGAGATGCCCGGCATGGCCCATTCGCCAATGCCGATGAAGGCCAAAGTCAGCGCCGGCAGCGACCCGAAAACCATGCTGGTCACCCCGCTCGCACCGCTACCCGCCGGCACCTACAAGGTCGAATGGCGCGCAGTGTCGTCGGACACGCACCCGATCACCGGCAACGTCACGTTCAAAGTGAAATGAGTGATGGCTGAACTGATCAACATCCTCCTGCGTCTGGCGCTGTATGTGGATTTGCTGTTGTTGTTCGGACTGGCGTTGTTCGGGCTGTACAGCGTTGAAGCGGTGCTGCGGTTTCGGCCGATGCTGCGCGGGATGGCGTTGATCGGGGCATTGCTGTCAGTGGCGGGACTGGTGCTGATGACCCGCGCCATGAGTGGCGAAACGGAATTCGCGGCGCTGTGGCCGCACCTGCAAATGATGGTGCTGGAAACCGACGTCGGGCTGGCGTGGACGCTGCGGATGATTGCGCTGATCGCCGTGGTGATCTGGCCGGGATTGTGGCTGGCATCGATGGCCGGCGCCGTCGCCCTCGCCTCCCTGGCCTGGAGCGGACACGGCGCGATGGATAACGCGTGGCATCTGCTCAGCGACATCCTGCACCTGCTCGCGGCGGGTGCGTGGCTGGGCGCCATGCTCGCGTTGATCTTGATGGCGCGGCTCGACGCACTGTGCAGCGAGGCGCGCGTTCGTTCGCTGGCAGACTCCGTCAAACGCTTCGAAGGCGTCGGCGCGGCAATTGTGCTCATCCTGTCGGTCACCGGCGTGGCGAATTACCTGTTCATCGTCGGCCCGACACTGGGCGAAATCCTGCTCGGCACCTACGGCATTCTGCTGGCGATCAAGGTTGTGTTGTTCGGGGGCATGCTGGTGCTGGCCGCGTTGAACCGCTTCCACCTCGGGCCGTTGCTTGAGCAATCGTTGCGCGCCGGGCAGCATCAAGTGGCGGCCAACGCCTTGCGCCGCAGCGTGGCATCGGAGCTGGTGATTGCGCTGTTGATCGTGGGACTGGTGGCGTGGCTGGGCACGTTGAGCCCGGAACCGGGATGACACCCGGCAAACGCATTCACTACACTGGCCCGCACTCCCACTGCACAAGCCCGATCTCCATGACAATTCCAAAAAGCACGATGATCTTCTGCGGCCTGCTGGCCATCGCCGGCGCCGCCCAGGCACAAGAACCGGCCTCGCACCTCGACACCATTCAGCAACAAGGCCAGTTGCGCGTCTGCACCACCGGCGACTACAAGCCCTACACCTTCAAACGCCCGGACGGCGGTTTCGAAGGCATCGACATCGCCATGGCGCAAACCCTGGCCGACAGCCTCGGCGTCAAGGTCGAATGGGTGCAGACCACCTGGAAAACCCTGATGCCGGACATGCAGGCCGGCAAATGCGACATCGGCGTCGGCGGCATCTCGGTGACCCTCGAACGCCAGAAAAAAGCCTTCTTCAGCAACACCCTCGACGTCGACGGCAAGATCCCGCTGGTGCGCTGCGCCGACCAGTCCAAATACCAGACCGTCGAGCAAATCAACCAGCCGAACGTGCGCCTGGTCGAACCCGCCGGCGGCACAAACGAAGCCTTCGTCCACGCCTTTCTGCCCAAGGCGCAACTGGCGTTGCACGACAACGTGACCATCTTCGAGCAACTGCTCGACAACAAGGCCGACGTGATGATCACCGACGCCTCCGAAGCCCTCTACCAACAAAAACTCAAACCCGGCCTGTGCGCCGTCAACCCGAGCCAGTTCATGCAATACGGCGAAAAAGCCTACCTGCTGCCGCGCGACGACATCAGCTGGAAACTCTACGTCGACCAGTGGCTGCACTTGAGCAAAGTCACCGGCAAATACCAGAAAGTCCTGAGCGAATGGATCGCCGTACCCGCGGCTCAGTAACCCTCAGTCGTCATGCATCAGGCCGGAGCTGTACTGGTTGAAACTGTTACCGATATTGCTCCCGCCAAACTTCAACGTATTCACGTTCCGCGCCTCCGGCGACTGACAGTCGCTGGAGAAACAACTGGTGGTGGTCAAACCACCGGAACCGGAACAGGCTGTTAGGAACGAGATGGTGGCGACGATCAACAGCGCTTTGAGTGGATTGTTCATGGTGTGTGGCGCTCGGGTAGGATTCGGATCTTGTAGAGGGATCGTAGGCCTGTGCGGGTGGCGGGAAGATGAAACTTGCGGGGGTTTCAGCGTGGGTTCAGGTTCGGCCTTTCACAAAGGTTTACATCGGTTTTTCAGTTCGCTCGGTATAGTTTTTTGCAACTTACGAGACCTAGAGAACCCGCAATGCCGTCGACCAGCCACTTGGTAAATCCTGACCTGATAAAGATTCGACGGCTGTTCACAACGCCCCTCGCCAGCCTCCAGTACCCCGATGCCGCAAAACTTAATTCCCAACTGAAAACCATCATCACAACCCGCATGGCGCAGGATCGTAGCGGCGCCCAGCGCAGCAACGACGGCGGCTGGCAGTCCGCGAACGACTTCCATGAATGGGGCGAAGAAGCCAGCGACGCTCTCGTGAAGTTCGCCAAAGCGTTCGCCGTGCAAATGACGGCAGTGCACAGCGAACAATTCGGACTGACCGAACCGAGTTTCGAATGGAAACTCAACGCCTGGGCCAACGTAAATACCGCAGGCCACAGCAACGCCCTGCATGGACATCCGGGCGCCTTCTGGTCAGGCGTCTACTGGGTGGACGCCGGCGGCCGAGAAGACGACCCGACCGTCGGCGGCGACCTGGAATTCGCCGACCCACGCGGCATGGTCGCCTCCACCTACAACCCCGCGCTGCGAATGCGCGTCGAAGACTGCATAACCGCCGGCTTCAGCAGCACCTGCGCCGCCAGCAGCGGCACTTTCATCATGTTTCCGTCGTGGCTGATGCACTCGGTTCGACGATTTGAAGGGACGAGGCCGAGGATTTCAGTTGCGTTTAACTTTGGTGCCTGAGGCACAGAAAATCAGCCCTCCGCGACAGAGGGCCGCAACGACCTACTTCGGCTCGACGTTATCCAGCGCCTGATTCACCGCCAAAGACCCCAACATCACCAACTGCGCAATGCCGATGGCGGTTTTGCGGTGGGCGGGTTCCAGGGTGGCGGCGAAGTTGTTGAGCATTTCGGAGGCTGATCCCAAGGATTCGCTGGCGTTGGCGAGCAGGGATTCGGTGTCGTAGGCCGGGTTGGCGAAGTACATCGGGTCATGCTGGGTGTGGCTGCCCATGATCCGTTGCTGTGGGGTGAGGTAATGATCGAGGGCGCGTTCGGCGGCTTCGTTCAGGGTTCGTGAATCAGGGAATTTGTAGGGGGAGACTGGATCGGTTTCTGGTGGGTTGGGTGTTGGTTTGAACATGGAGTAACTCCCGACGGATAAGAGGTTAGGAGCCGCCACCTTCGCTACCAAACTAGGGTGGAGGCCATACGCAGGTTGGTAGACCGGCCGTCAGGAACCCCGGCGCATCCGAAGATGCCCTGCGCATGACCACCATAAAACGAAGGCACTGAAAGCCTCCGCAAGACAGTAGTCTTGTGCTTCTGACGGAATCCGGGCTACCAAACCCGATCACTGTTTTTCAGTGACCCAGGAACGATAGAACCCCCGTGCTAGAGGCACAAGCCGGCGGATTCTGTCTTAGGTGTAGGGGGTGGCGCAAGGATGTGTAGGGCCGAAGTAGTGTCAGATAGCTTCGTTTAAACACACTCAAATTTTGCTGTTTAGATGGACGATCAACACCAGGCACATCGCCGTCAGGCAACCACCAAAGCAACTCTGATACAGTCGGTGCCAGCTAATCCGTTGACAGGGAGTCAAACATGGCAAAGCCCGCTGCACGCATCACCGATCCCACCAGTTGCCCCATCCCCGGACACGGCCCCAAAGCCATTGCCTCCGGATCCCCGGACGTGTTCTTCGACGGACTTGCTGCCGCCCGAAAAGACGACACCTGCACCTGCGGCAGCGCACTCGCCTCCGCCGTATCCAGCACAGTATTCATCAACGGCAAAAATGCCGCGCTGGTAGGCACAGTCGGTTCACATGGAGACGTTGTGATCGGAGGATCGGGAACGGTGATTATTGGTGACTCACATACGCCTGCGCCGTTTACGCCACCGACGCCGATGATTATTCATGGGAACTGGATCGCCTTTAAGATCCCAGCTTCTGAGAGCTATCAAGGATTCACATGCACCGCACACTTTGATGACGGGTCATCAATGACTGGATCCTTCGACTCAAATAACACAGTCCGATTTGCCAACCCAACCGGCAAAATGTGCCATACGATCGCATTTGCAGAGCACGAAAACACCTGCACTACATCAAGCATTGATGCACTGCTTAAAGATATCTTGGGATAAGGACTTCTCATGACTGAACCGTACCTCGTAACCGGCTCTTATGTTGTCAAGAGTGAGCACACCCTAAGCCAGTCTCCACTTGAAATGGCAATCGCGGGCATGGAAGGCGCTGCCACACGCTTTTCGATCAACGCGATCAAAGACGAACGCGTCCGCGCCAGCTACCAGCGCAATATCAAACGAATGGCGCAACAGGTATTGGCAGACGTTAGAGCTGGCAATATCACCGTTGAAGACGGTACAAAATTCAGCAACGAAATGCGCAACAAAATAATGTTTGAACATCGTAAGTTCACCTCCGCCCAAGGCGTTGCCGTTGCCGAAAAAAAGAAAAAAGGCGGAAAAACGCACGCAGATATTCTCGATGAAAAATCTCGAACCGGCTTCAACAAAAACTACAACCAACTTTCAAAGACCCAGCAAAAAGAAATCCTTTATAAAGCTCTCGAAGGATCAGGCCGAGACAACGCCAAATTTACAGCCGGTACAAAAATCATGACCGTCATGGGCAAGGTTGGGATCATCATGACAGCCGCCCTTGCTACCTACGAAATACTGAACGCCGACAACAAAGTAAAAGAAACCGCACGACAAGCAACAATTCTTGGCGCGGGCGCCGCCGGCGGCTTCCTTGCGGGCCTGGGTGTTAGCGCAATTTGCGGCCCAGCAGCACCAGCATGCGCTGTAGCTGTGGTTTTAATAGGTAGCATGGCAGGTGGCATCGCCGGAAGCGTAGTTGCAGATACTTTTGACGATGAACTAGAGGAGCTTTCCCATTGGGAAGTATTTTGACTCCGGAAGATAAAGCCAAAATCCAGATAGCATTGGCTGAAGCCTTTGTTGACAACGAAGTCGACTATGCATATATCGCGGAGCGAATTAAACCCTACGATCTGAAAATTGTTGAAGACATACTATATTCAGAAGTAGCTCCGGTGTGCTTTGGCAATCTTGAGACACCTGTGCCGCCAATTTGGACGGGATTCAAGGATGAGTGGTTGTTGGACGAGATTGAAAAAGAACTGCGAGCTCGTCAACGAAGTAAGATGCGGCGAACCTTTGACAAACTGAAGACTCTTTGGCTTCGTTACAGCTATCGCTATATTTGGAAAGAAATCTTAAAAAGTATCAACAATAACCAACTCAACGGAAAATGAGCAAAAAAATAGGAACAGATTTATTAACCACCTAGAAACCCAAAACAAATAAACCCACCCAGCTTGCCCTTGTCCTTTTATACTGCCCCTATATACTACTTACCACCTTACTCTAAAGATATCAGCCCGATGAAAATATTTACGATGTGCATGGAGTGCCAAAAAAAAAGAAAGGGACAGATTTATTTGCCACAAAAATTGAAAAAACACCCTCCCTTTTCGCACTAAACATAACGATATATTTTTAATTATTAGATAGAGGTTAGGTTTGGTATCAAAACTGGAAGGTGGTTGGTCTGATTCGATAGAATTATTGCGTCACTGTTCGAAAAAAGCTCCGTTTAGCCTAGATTCCAGCCCTGGCAAGCAGGAACACCCCGAACCGACCAAGCTAGCAGAATCTGCGATCTTGACGAAGCTGGCCTCCGGGCGACGCATAGGGCTGATGCTGCCTGCCAGTCACTTCAATTTACCATTCGAAGCAGATGAAACCCTTTTGCTGTCACGGCTTCCCAAGGTAACATAGGCCTTTGCTCACAGAACAAGCGATCATGCCCCCGATCACCGTTACCCGCTCCTCAAACTCAGACGCATTGGGTCGTTATTATACTAAAACCGACATAAGCGAGTTTTTGGTCGATCAAATTGAAGATCATCACCCTCGTAGGTTATTGGATCTGGGTGCGGGGTCAGGATCGCTATCTATTGCAGCCGCATCACGCTGGGGTAATTTAGATCTACTAACAGTCGATATCGACGCGAGGGCGGCCGATGGTTATAAAACAAACTTAGGAAATTCCAACCTCAAACTTTCCTCACATAAGCATTTCCATACAGACGCACTATCCAATGATCTACCATCGCTGCTGAATACATTTTCCAACCCCATTGACACTGCAGTCTGTAACCCACCATTTATATCTCCAGAATGGACAAGCGATTATAGTGACCTGCTAGAAGAAACCGGATTCATACAATGCCTCCCAATAAAATCCAGCATCGATGCGGCTGTACTATTTCTAGCTCAAAACCTTCGTCTTATCGGAAAAAATGCAACATTAGGAATTATACTGCCAGACAGCTTCATAACGGCAGCCAAATACAAAAAATTTAGACAGCATTTACTGACAAACTACGAAGTAGTCAAAGTCATTCAACTACCTCGTGGATCCTTCCATGGAACAGATGCGCTTGCCAGTATTTTCATCATTAAAAAAACCAATACCGGCAGTGGTCTCATTTCAATATACAAACTTGACGAAAGCAGAAAACTTAGCGGACGACTTCAAATCCCGACCGAATCAGGATTTGGACGGCTGGATTATAATTTCCATTGTCAAGCAATCAACCAGAATCGAAGCAGCGATATCACCACTCTTGAAAGCGTCAAGGCTATAATCAACAGAGGCACTCTTTCGAGCTCCGAAGCTAAACAATACAAAGCACCGGTATTCCACACTTCTGATATCAGCGAAAAGGATTGCGGGATATGGAAAGATCTTTCAAGATTTGACGCTCCTCCAAACTTCGACCCCAAAAAAAATCTTATCACTGGAGAACCAGGTGACATCCTGATCGCTCGAGTCGGTCGCAATCTGGAAACAAAAATATTAGGTATATCTAAAGGAACCATCATTTTAACTGATTGCATATACCGTATTCGAGTGCCCGAACACCTTCGGGCAGTCCTACTTTCCGCATTATCTAGCGAAAAAGGTCGGAAGTGGCTTTCACTTCACGCCTATGGTGTAGCTGCAAAACACCTCACAAAACTCGACTTACTATCGTTCCCTCTACAAGTTAACCAATAAGGATATTTATGGAATTTGAAGAACGTGCCGACCAGCTTTCTAACGAGGAAATTAATAGAAGTTTGGCGGATGGAGAAATATTAGTAAGAGCTCGGCAAAAACTTTTAGCTTCCGGCGCAAAATTTCTAATCGGCCCCCGCGGCACAGGAAAAACGCATTTAATGCGTTATACCTACACTCAAGCCTTACTAGACAAAGCAGCTCCCCTAGCATTATACGCAAGCTTTAACAAATACCTGCATTTGGAACCATTACTAAAAAAAACCCCTGATGCATTAAAGAGATTTCACTCCTGGGTTCTAGCCAAATTATTGGTTAGCGCCTTTGACTTCCTTAATGACTTGAGCTCTGACTCAAAGTTCATGTTAGAAATCGACGAAATCTATGATCAAGACAAATTGCGAGAGCTAGTAGCTCTATTAGAACGTGGAAGCGGAGACACTCTCTACGAAGAATTTGGGCAACGAATAACTGTTGACGCTGTAATCAAAGCAATAAAAATCCTTACCGCAAAATTTGGCCGTAGCAGGGCTGTTTTACTGCTAGATGATGCGGCTCTAAGCTTATCTGACCAATATCTCATCGCATTTTTTGAAATATTTAGGGTACTAAAGGTCGAAGGAATTGCTCCTAAAGCCTCTGTCTACCCTGGTTCAACTCAATACGGTCCGACATTCCACGCATCGCACGAAGTAGAAGAAGTACCACTCTGGTTATCTGTTGAGGATAGTAACTACTCTCAAATAATGGGAGACATTGCAAATCGCCGCCTAACCCCAGAGCAGGCAAAAAATATTTCTCCGGACGTTCTTGAACTGTTGAAATATATTGCGTTTGGAGTTCCACGAGTTTTCTTAAGACTGCTTAGAGAATTTCTTACTGAAAGCTCTACAAACTCCCAATCAAAAGTCAACAAAATCATTGAGCGCCAAGTGGAATTAATTGGTGCGGAATATGACTCTCTCGGTATAAAGTTAAAACAATTTTCATCCGTAGTTAAAACAGGAAAGCAGTTCCTAATAAAGTCGGTGAGCGAAGTAGCCTCTGCCCAAGCTGCCGACCTGACAAAAAAAAATATAACTCTAGGACTTCAACAAACATCTGATCGACACCCACTTACAGAGCGAATGCTGAAATTCTTAATTGAGATCGGCTTACTATTCCCTTTACACGCAGTTTCTCACGGCGCAAATCGAAAATACGACCGCTACATTCCTCACTTGGCTTTTCTTTACCAAGAAGGAGCCTTTCGCGAAGGCCGAAAAAGCACATTCAAAAGCATTTCAAATGTAATGCTTTCACCTTCATCGAAACACCCACTGAGAAGAGATTTTAAATCCTTACTATCTGATCAACAGATTGCAAACCTGAAGTTAGATCTTCCGCCATGCCAAGTATGCGAAACCGCTCGCTTCAATGACTCTCAGCAATTTTGCCATAACTGTGGTGAAAAGCTCGTTGTAGCATCACTTTTCGAAGGGTGCATGAAGCTCCCACTAAATGAGGTACCGGACATTAGTCAGGCACTTATCCGCAGAGTACACAAGGACACGAAGCTTAGGACAGTTGGTGATGTCATTGCTTCTCAAAATGCCTCTATGGAACTGCAAAAAGCAAAATACATTGGGCCTATTAGAGCAAATGAGTTTATCTCCAAGGTATCGTTGGCTGTAGATGAGTTTCTATCATAATGGCAAATCCTTTCAAATCAAAAGTAGAAATAACACCATCGCCGTCCAACCCGGCATTAACAACGCATCTACTATTTGATACTAGTCACACAGAGCCTACACAATCCCCAATCGATCAATTTCTAGAGCGACTTCACTCTATTAATCGACTTGCACCACACCCAACAAACTTTGATGCACTTCAAGGACAACTTGTACTTCTGGGCGTAATCGCTGCGGTGGAAAGCTATCTCAGAACACTTTTTCGAAAAATTGTATCTATGGATGCTTCATCCAAAGAACATGCGTACAAAAGAGACATTTCTTATGCCGCAGCAGTTCACCTTGATAAGGACATGTTGCCTGAAGCCATCCTGGAGCGCATTTCATTCATAAGCCAACATAGTATAGTTGACACAATAAAAGACATCTTGGGGATAAAAGGGTCAATACCTACCGCAGTAGAATCCGCTATCAAGGACTATGTTCGCGTTTGTCATTTAAGACACTGTACCGTTCATCGATTTGGCCGACTTGGCGCCTCAAATGCAATGGCGTTGGGAATTGAGCAACATAAAGAGCTTTTAGAAAAGCCATTAACGCTGGATTATACTGCCTTGCAATCGGCGATTCTAATTTGCACAACCTTGGTTAAAAGCTTAAACAACCATCTTTTCAATGAATTAGTATCGAGAATCCCTGAAAACGAGTGGGTCGAAAATTACACCTCAGACAAAAAAAAATTCAACCAATATTATAATTTATTTGCTGATAATATTAGCTCGCAAAACGCCTCCCCAAAATCAAAAACAATTTATGATCTTTTTATCAAACAACGAAAGTCATATTTGACGGGTGGACAAACATGACAATTTGATTTTTCCGACTGAAAATGGGGGACTGATTCTCTTATCTGCCCCCTTCTTTCGCTTCAGACTTGTATCCATGCTATTTAGATCCCCCTAAGCCCACCTCTTCCATTCCTGATAAACTCCCCCACCTCCCAGCCACACCGATTCCGTACCCCCAATGCCCCCAATCACCGCCACACCCGCCCCACTCTCACGCCGTTTCTCCGTCGCGCCGATGATGGATTGGATGCAGTAGCCCGCCTCCCCCCCCCAACTGATTGGCTGAAGTCTCAAATCATCTGCGCGTTGTAGCAATTTTTAAGCATGCGGTATCTAAGTGCCTCTCTGCTGCGGCCGCATGAGCTAGGCTTCGCGAACACCTCATTTCCAGGATGGATCGCATGCCAAATAACTCAGCTTCTAATATCGCCACTGCTGACGCCCTGACGTTGCTCCTGCACAACCAGCATGCACTGGCGGCGGCAATCGAGGAGGTTGCCGTTTGGCTTGCAGCCAGTGGCGCGGCAGTGGTTGCAGATAACGCTGTGATGGCTATGGAGACCTTAGACACAAATGCAAAAGCGATCACAGATGCGATTATGCGGATACGGCAATCCTAATATCGCCTTTGCAGGCAGCAATCGGCCAAAATCGGCACTCCGTGAGCGGCAGCTTTCGGCCAGAAGCGGACGTTCACAAGCGACCGCTACCGGCCAAAAGCAGTCATTGCGACGATGCCGTACGATACACGCCTGCCGTTAGATCATTAGGGCTTACCCATGCAATTTCATGGTTTCGAATTCGGGCATATTGAGGTTGAGATTCAAAACCGTGCGTATGACCTTCATAACTTCTACCACGCCAGCACCATTAATTACGACATCGTGGATAGGTCGGCTGTACTCATCTTTACTCGACGGACTGAAGCCTGGGTGCCGACCGAAGAAGCACACAAGATTACTATCAGCTTCCATGAGGTCGATTACTTTTCATCAAGTGGGCGGGATGATTACCCAATCGATGGCGACGATAGTGTTATTCATTCGATCGGAGCCGTGGAGTCCAACGCAGAGACACAGGCCTTTTACCTGACAGATCACATCCAACCAGATCATCATCTTGTCATGTGCTTCGAGTCTGGTCTTACATTACGAATACAGGCCGCTGAAGCACGATGCAAAATCGATTTTTAAACGGCAAAAATTTTGGTGTTCGACGTCTGCTTTGGGTCGATAGCAGCTATTCGCGTACGGCTGCTTTCGGCCAAAAGCTGCCGTTTATGTTCATGAGCGCGTTGCGTTGAAGCAGAATTCTGGGCGACCGATCAGTGAGCCGTTTACTCACGAAAATTAACGGTTTGCTGCCCTGAGTCATAGAGCCGAAAGCACGCCCTGATACAGCACAGGACCAGTCGGCTGTCCTGTTGGCGATCCACCCTCGGGTTCAAGACTGATGGCCAACGTGATTGACTCACCAATAAACGCTTTCTGCGCACCGCCCAACTTGATCTCCCCGTCTCCGCCTGGGGGAATCACCCCAAGCGAAACAGGCTTTCCATCTGAAGGAATAACCCACATTTCCAAGCTACGATTCTTTTCTATCTTCACCAAAGCCAGCGTTTTGATTTTTAGATAATTCTCGTGCGCTTCAATGCTCATCCACGACTGTGCGCCGGCACTACGCAACGTTGCACTGTAGCGAACTTCGTCACGGTTATAGATAACGCTCAGCGTTACCGCTGCTACCAGTGAACATGTTGCAATCGTCACCCAGAGCCAGCTCCAGAATGGTCGCTTTACAGGCAACTGCATTGTTTGCGGATCTATACGCGCCGTAATTCCGCGCCATACACGATCCGGTACAGGTGATTCAGGCAGAGACTGGGTAAGGCTCGCAAGGCTTTCCCGCCATTGCGAAAGTTCTGCGCGAAGTTCCGAGTCCTCCAGTAAAAGCTGCTCAAAGCGCCGGCGTGCGGCTGGTGGCATCAACCCAATGGCATAATCTGCGGCAAGTGCGCGACGAAGACTTGGAGTTTGGTAGTTCATGACTCAAGGCACCTGCGCAAACGTTCCATCCCTCGGCGGATCCAAGACTTTACCGACCCGAGCGGTGCCGACAGGTGCTCCGCCAGTTCTGAACAGGAAAGCCCTTCAAAATAAGCAATGGTGATTGACTGACGTTGCATCCCTTCGAGCTCATCTAGGCACCGATTCAATGAAGTGGTCTCACGGGAGCTGTTCAACTGTTCATGTACCGAGGGGCTGTCGTCTACCAGCATCTGCGCGTCGAGGTCACTCAGGGGACGTTCGCGACGCTTTCGCAATTGGTCGATGGCCTGATTTCGCGTGATATTGATCATCCAAGTCATCGGCGCCGACAGTTGCGATTGGTAGCGTGAAGCATTGTTCCAGATACGCACAAAACTTTCCTGTAGCACCTCCTCAGCCAGATCTGGGCGCCCCATGAACCGCAGCGCCACGCCATGCAGACGCGGACTCACGCTACGATACAGCGCTTCAAAAGCGCGTCGGTCACCCAAGGAACACTGGGCTAGAAGGTGTTTGAGTTGGTCAGTGTCGGCGATGGGAATAGCCTTTCTCCAAACGAATGGATCGTGAGGTTCTACAAGTCGATTGCAGCCAGAGGTTAGCCCACAGCGCGCGGTTGTTCCATTCACGGGTGGGCTCCTCGGAGGACTCGCCGGTCATGCTGAAATCGACCGGCGACGCCGGTCAACTTTTCGGCATCAGGACTTTGTCGATGACCTGTATCACACCGTTCGACTGGTATACGTCATAAGTACTGATGTCGGCGACGTCGCCCTTCTCATCTTTGATGGTGATGTTGTGCGGACCATTCATCATTGCCCACAGTTTTCCGCCCGAGACGGTGGTCAGTTCGGTCTTGCCACCTCCGGCCTTGATCTTTTCGGCAAGAGTGGCCATGTCCAGTTTGCCGCTCACGACGTGGTAAGTAAGGATCTTGGTGAGGGTTGCCTTGTTTTCCGGTTTTAGCAACGTATCGACGGTTCCTGCGGGCAGAGCAGTAAAGGCCGAATTGACTGGTGCAAACACAGTAAAGGGTCCTTTTCCCTTGAGGGTGTCGACAAGACCGGCAGCTTTCACAGCGGCGACCAGGGTGGTGTGATCGGCCGAGTTCACTGCGTTGTCGACGATGTCCTTGTTCGGCAACATGCTTTGACCGCCGACCATGACGCTGTCGTGACTCATCGATGCAGCATGCGCAGCGTTGAACACTAATCCGCTACCTGCCACCAAGGTCAGAAGGCCCGCAATCAATTGCGTTTTGATCGAAATGCGTTTCATCGTGATGATCCTTTGTGAGGAAGATCGGCCAGGAGATTCTGTCCGTGCTTGGTATACGCGGCGGCGTTCGGATTGGATGCAGTAACGCTCTTTTTTTCGCAGAAATTGCGAGTGAGTGATCCAGTGACCACCACTCGTTAGGCAAGGTGGCTATAACCCCGGCTGAATGCTCGGCCTTGTGGAAAGACGCTTTCGGCCGAAAGCGTCCATACGCGAGCAGCTACTATCGGATCGATGCGGACATCGACAAGAGACCGCTGTTGGCCGATAGCGGACGATTTACTACCTACAGTTGATCGTCCATAACTGGTCCAATCGAGTCGTGAAGCTCTGACTCATCATTTCGCGCCGCATGGCCCACTCTGGCTTGCTAGGGACGCTCGCCGCTCGCAGCGTCCCCCTTCCCCACCGCTCGTTGATCTGATCCAGTACGGCCATGACCTTGGTAGATTCAGTCGGTTGAGAAGCCGCAAACAGATCGTCCGTGTATTCACCTGGCCGACACAGGTTCATCAGCAACACCTCCGCCTTGCTGTACTTGAAACCAGGGCGATATACCCGATCCAGCGCATCGACTGCAGCCTTGGTCAGTAGCCGGACGTCATCCGTGGGGTAAGGCATATCGATCACCACACCATTGGCGTACTTCGCCTCCTCCGGATTGAACATTCCGGTGCGAATACTCACGCGCACTTTCTTGCACAGCGAGTTTTGCGCCCTGAGCTTTTCTGAGGCTCGCATCATGTACGTGGCCACCGCCTCCTTGATCGGTGCCAGCTCCGTCAGCCGGGTGCCGAACATTCGACTGCAGCAGATCTCTTGCTTCGGAGGATCGGGCTCGTCGAGTTCCAGACAGGGAGTGCCGGCCAGTTCTCGCGCCGTCTTTTCGATCACCACACTGAAGTTTTTGCGCAAAGTCCAAGGGTCGGCTTTTGCCAAATCCATCGCACTTTTGATTCCCATGGTATCCAGGTGCGCTTTCATTCGACGCCCTACGCCCCACACCTCTGAAACATCGGTGTTGCGAAGTACCCAGTCACGCTTAGTGGGGTCACAAATATTGACGACACCGCCCGTCTGCGCCTGCAGGCGCTTGGCGGTATGATTGGCGAGCTTGGCCAAGGTTTTGGTGTGAGCGATTCCCACCCCCACCGGAATGCCAGCGCACCTCAGCACCTGACTCCGAATCTGTCGACCGAGGCCGTCCAAATCATTGATGCCGGTGAGTTCGACAAAGGCTTCATCGATGCTATAGACCTCGACTGCGGGCACCATGGACTCAATCAGCGTCATGACGCGTTCACTCATGTCACCGTAAAGCGCGTAGTTCGAGGAGAACGGGACGATGCCGTGCTGCTTAAGCTTGTGTTTGATCTGGAAGTACGGCTCGCCCATTTTCACGTATGGCTTGGCGTCGTAGCTGCGGGCGATGACGCAGCCGTCATTATTCGATAAGACAACGATGGGGACCTTTGCCAGGTCAGGACGGAACACTCGCTCGCAGCTGGCGTAGAAACTGTTGCAATCGATCAGGCCGAACACCGGCACCCGCTTAGACATGACTGCGCACGCTACCAATGATCACGCCCCAGATCGCGAGCTCATCGCCTTCCAGCACGTAGCGCGGTGGATACTTGGGATTTTCGGACAGGAGGATCACCTCCTTTCCACGGATGCACAGCCGCTTGCAAAGCGGATCATTGTTAAGCAGCGCAACAACAATATGCCCGTGAGCCGGCTCCAGTGAACGATCCACTACCGCCAAATCGCCGTCAAAGATTCCTGCCCCCTGCATGCTCTCTCCGGCAATTTTCACCAAGTAAACATGCGGGGCCCGAATGTTGAGCACTTCGTCGAGTGAGATGTGGGTTTCGATGTGATCCGCTGCCGGCGAAGGAAAACCTGCCGGCACCCGAAAAAGACAAAGAGGTAATTTCCGACCGCCCACAACAATAGGGCCTAGGATTGAAAAGCTCATGACGCACGACTTCCGATACTGTACGAATATACAGTTAACGTTCAGAGCGGCGCTCGGTCAATTTCTATACGAAATTTCGGATAGACGGGTAGGTAGGAAGTAGGGAAATGATTACCGGCAACCGTCAGAACAACCCGCCCAACGCTACCGGTTCCCAGTTCATTATTACGAGCTCGCCACTGACTTCAGCCTTCCCCTGCCGCTGGTTGGTCGTGGTGTAGCGAATGTCCAGGGTTTCGAAGTGGAAGCCCGCAAACACGCGGCGGATGTCCGGGTGGTCATTGATGCTGACCATCACTTTGCCTTTGCAGCGGCGCATGAAGTCAGCCATCCGTTCGTAGTTCTCGAACGGAAATTCCACGCCGTAGCCGGCGGTCTGCCAGTAAGGCGGATCCATATAGTGGAAGGTGTGGGCACGGTCGTAGCGTTCCGCGCATTCAAGCCAGGGGAGGTTTTCGACGTAGGTGCCGGACAGGCGCTGCCATGCGGCCGAGAGGTTTTCCTCGATGCGTAGCAGGTTGATGGCCGGGGCGGTGGTCGCCGTACCGAACGTCTGCCCCGAGACCTTGCCGGCGAAGGCGTGGTGCTGCAGGTAGAAGAATCGGGCGGCGCGCTGGATGTCGGTGAGGGTTTCGGGGCGGGTCATTTTCTGCCATTCGAACACCTGCCGCGAGCTGAGCGCCCATTTGAACTGGCGCACAAACTCTTCGAGGTGGTTCTGCACGACACGGTAAAGCGTGACCAGGTCGCCGTTGATGTCATTGAGAACTTCGACGGGCGATGGTTGCGGCTTCATGAAGTACAGCGCGGCACCGCCGGCAAAGACTTCGACGTAGCATTCGTGCGGCGGAAAAAGCGGAATGAGGCGGTCGGCCAGGCGGCGTTTGCCGCCCATCCAAGGAATGATGGGTGTAGACATGAAAGCAAGACCTTTACTGTATGGATAAACAGGTGCTAGGCTCGCCGCGCTTTGTGCACGGAGCAAGAGCCTTGGCTGGACTTGCAGGGACCATCTGCAGGGACGGCGGCCGTTCTGAATGTTGACGCATCCGGACCGGCCGCTCTTTTTCACTTCGGTGTTGATACTTCTTTGGCGTATGCCTGACAGGCCGCGAGGGCAATCAGCCCCCGGTCGCCGTCGTTGGTGACACCGATAATTCGTTGAGCATGCGCTGGGTCAAGTTCGGCTCTTGTGGTGCCATGAGCCACGCTGCCGGTGGTGGTGGCGGTTGGCATCGATCCGTTGCCGGTGGTGGCATCGAGGAGGACTGACAGGCGCAGATCAGCAGTGGCAAGGCGATCGCGCAGGCGATCCTGATCACGTTGGACATCGCTCAAGGCTCGGTAATGGGTTTGTTCACTGGTAGCCAGGCGCTGCTCGAGCGCGAGGCGTTTGTTTTGTTCGGCACGCTGCTGCGCGGCCGAGGCCAGGGCCAGTTGATTGAGGGTTTCAGTGTGGAGGCGGGCCTGTTCGGCGAGTTGTTTGCCGTAGCGCCAATCCTGCACTTGCCAGGTGATAGCAGCGGATCCGCCGACCAGAGTGGTCAGCAGCACCACTTTGCCAAACAGCCGATACGGCACCGGGATCATTTCGCCTAGGCGCATAACACCGCCCTCGCCCGCTCCCACAACTGCAGGCGCTCCTGCAGACCATTCAGGCCGCCGTTGATCTTGCGGGTGATCTCCTCGAACGCGCCCTGATCCGCCAGAGCATTCAGCCCACGAACCCACCAGAACCACGCGGCCGACTCGGCGGCCCACTGCGGCAGCTCCAGCAGCTCCGGCGTGCGCAGCAAACGCTCGTCGCCGAACAGCGCCAAGCTGCAGCGCAGATAGTTGTTGTGGCCGGTGATCTGAATCAGCCCACGACCACGGTAGCGCTGGCCATCGCCGTCGGCCTCGGGCGTGTTGCCCAGCCGCGCGGCCAGAGTGCCAGTGTCGTACTTGCTCAAGTACTGGTCGCCGCCAAGCTCACGCACGTAATTCAGTTCGCCGGATTCGTGTCCGACCTGGGCGAGAAACGCCGCCTGCCGTTGCGGTGTGTTGATCTGCCGGCGGACCATCGCCGCATTGAGCGCAGAAACAAAAACGCCCGCTTGGCGGCGGGCGTTGGGCATGATGCGTTGCAGCTGTTGCTCTGTCAGTGACATTGGGTTCTCCTCGGTTGTGGGTCTTCGGCACTACTGTTTGATCTGAACAACCTTCAGATCCTTCGCCGGCTTTTTCTTGCCTTTGGCTTTCGCCTTGCCCTTCTTGCCGCCATTGCACTCGACCGTCGTGCTCCAGCCGGCCTGAGTGAACACCTGCTCCACCGAGTCGATCAGGTATTCGCCGTCGAGCCCGACCTTGAAGCCTTGGGCGTTGATTGATCGTTCGGCAAACAGGTCGATGCGGCCTGCCATCTCCAGCCGAACGCCGGCCGTCGAGCGGTTGAACGCGGTGAGACGCGCCTGAGCTGCCGCTTCGGCGGCTGACTTGTTCGGGTAGATGTGCCGGTCGGTGTGCACCGGCGGCAGGCCGTCCGGGGATTCATCATTGTCGAGAGTGACCACGGCGAGCTTGCCGGTCTTCTTGTCCTGATGCTTGGTCGACACGGCTTTGTGGGTGTTGCGGTCACCGAGTCTGAACTGGAAGCGGCTAACGTCTGGGCGGCGGATTGTCACCACGCCGAGCGCCTTGCCCGACGCGCTCTCTCCGCCCTGACGCGGCATCACCAGCAGCTTGCCGTCGGCCACCTTGGCTGTGCAGTCGTATTGCTTGGCCAGGCGCGTGATGAAATTGAAGTCCGACTCGTTGAGTTGATCCGCACGCGGCACCTTAGTCTGAATTGGGCAGACCGCCTGCCAGCCATTGCGAGCGGCGACGTCGGCTACGATCCGCGACAACAGCACGTTTTCCCAGCTGCCGCTGCGAGTGGTCTTGCCACTGCCGCGCATGTCGCTGGCCTTGCCAGTGATCACCAACGTGTCCGGCGGCCCAGATAGTTCGATCTCGTCAACGACGTAACGGCCGATGCGGGTCAGTTTGGTTTCTGCGTAGCCCAGGTAAATCTCGATACTGGCTCCGCGTGGAGGCAGCACCACCGCGCCGTCACGGTCGTCGATGCGCAGTTCGAACTCGTCGGACTCCATACCGGGTTTATCTGTGGTTTTCAGCTGCAGGAGGCGGTCATTGATTCGCTGGGTGATGTCGGCGCCGTCGGCGACCACGCGAAAGGCGGGAGTCATTTATTTTTTCCATAAAAAAACCCGCGCAAGGCGGGCTTTGAAGGGGATGAAGCTAAAGGAGCAGCGGGCGTTACGCGGTGACTGTAGTTCATCAATCCCACAGCGCTATCCCCTCCTCCGTTGGTTGGAGCAAATCTGGGAAGAGGATCACGATTCCAGCGCGATAAGGTTGCGGCTCCTCGGCCAATCCTTGATTGGTATCGAGAACGGCCTCGACCGTTCCGCTGAGATGCCCATAGGCGTGGTAACACAAGGTATCGAGCAGATCCCCGTCAGACGTTCTGCAAGTCATCGCCATAACGCACGAACTCCAGTGTAAACGCCTGCTTGCGCGGGATACCGCCCTGCAGCAGCGCGTTCTGTTCTTCATCGACGCTCTTCAAGCACCAGGTGCCGAGCACGTCGCCATAGCCGGTGGTCAGCGTCAGCGGCAGCTGCTGAGCGCCGAGGCTACGCAGGGTGTCCAGTTGTTTGATGCCGCCCTTGAACCCCGGAAAGATCGCGCCCTTAAGGGTGATTTTTTCTTCACCGATGCCCACCGCCTGTTGCGCCGGTCGCCGGGTCAGGCGTTCCTGCGAAGCCCAGCGGTACTCGGTCGAGCGCCGCAGCTCGTCGAAGGCGGCGGTATCCAGGTTGAAGTAATACGGCACCGCCTTGGGATCCAGCGGCTGCACGATCAGCAGGTGCGGGAACGGCTTCACCGCTTCCGGTACCGGCGTCGCGTCCCCGGCCATCGATCCGGTCGGCAGGATGTTCCCCAGCGACGGGCTGACCTTGCCGGCGATCTTGTTGATCGCGGTCGACGCCCGGGCAGCCTGTTCCTTCAGTTGGCCCATGCGCTCATCGATCTGGGACACCGCTCGCGTGGCTTTGTTGTAGGTGGCCACCACCTGCCCAACCTTGGCCTGGGCGGCATTCACCCCGCGCATCACGCGCTGCAGCTTTTCCCCAATTGCCGGACCGACAAATGGAATGCCTTCCAGCTCCGAGGCCGCACCGCTGATCTCGCTAATCGCACCGTTGATCGGCCCCATCATGCCGTCGAGGCTGCGCCGGCCGGTCTCCCCTGCTGCTGCCAGTTGCTTGAGCCCTGACTGCAGTTGCTCCATATAGGCCATCAGTCCTCCTTACACATCCGGTTGGTCGTACAGTTGGCGGTTCTGCAGCTGCTGTGTGGCCTGCTGCATTTGCTGCGCGATGAAGGGCTGCAGCTCCCGCGCCATCTGCGCCGGATCCTTGGCATCGCCCTGCACGGTGATGTGTAGCGGTGCCGAGATCTCGACCCGTTGTTCCATCTTCGGCGCCTCAGATCTGGCGACAGGCGTTGGTGCGGCCAGCAGTGCCGGCGGAACCGGGGCACTGGCGGGCGCCGCCAACGACCGGGCTACATCGCCCATCGCTGCAGGAGCCAATGGACCAGAGGCTGGCTTGGGCTCGAAAGACTTGGCAATGTCGCCCATCACCGGCGGCAGGTTTTTTCCAGCGTTGGCCATCATCAAGGGGCCTGCGTCCGGAACGCGCTTGAGCGACTCGTCGGTGCCGAACAATTTTTTGCCCAAAAACCCGCCGGCCGCATCGCCTCCCATATAACCGATATACCCTCCAATCGCTCCACCGACGATGTTGCCAATGATCGGTACCGCCGTGCCGATAGCAGCCCCGGCAGCCGCACCGGCCAAAGTGCCCGCTAGACTGCCGGCCGCTTGCCCGTAGCCTTCAGCCTTTTCGTCCTGAGTCTCGGCATTCTGGTAGGTGTCGTAGGCCTTGAAACCGGCGTCGATGGCCGCGAAGATCACCGGACCTTTCATGCCTTCGGTGATTTGGCCACCCCGCCCACCACCTCTACTGCCGCCACCCTTACCACCTTTGCTCTTCTTGCCCTCCCCGCCGTTCATATCGCCGACATCCAGCCCACCCCCAGCCCCTGGCAGGTTGGTGACGATCACCTTTTGCGGAATATTCGGGTTGCCCATCAAGGTGCCACGCCCAAGGTTCATCAGGCCCTTTCCGACCTTGAACGCGCTGACGGCGCCCTTCAACGCCACCAGTCCAGCGACGGCCGTACCAATGCCCAGCGTGACCCGTGGAAACTCATCGGCAAAAACCGACAGCTTGCGGCTGACGTTGTTGATGCCGTCGGCCACGGCGTCGGTGACCGGTCGGATCGCATCGCCGATACTGCGCATGGCGTCGTCCATGGACTGGGCCATCTCGGACCACTTCTGCGCAGACGTCTGCCGGCGTTCAGCCAAGTTCTTGTCGAGGATCCCGGTGGCTCCGGCCGAGTCCTTTTTCAGCTGGTTGTACAGATCCTTGTTCTGCATGTACGCGGTCAAGGCTGCTTTCACCTGCATGTCAGCGAACAGGTCACCGGTGCGCAAAGCCTCCTCCAGCGACTTCATCATGGCCTTGGCTTTCTCGGGATCGGCCTCTTTGCTGATCGCCGCCGTGGCCTTGGCCATCTCGGCGGCTCGCTTCGGATCGGTGGCTTGGATGTATTTCTGGGCCAGGGCGAAACTGGACTCCAATGTCGACATGCCGTTTTGCAAGCCCGTCTGCATCGACCCCTTGTAGTCGATACCGGCCTTTTTGTAGGCCTCGACCGTCTCGCCGGACCCGATTTTTTCCATCCAGTTTTTGAGGTTGTTCGCGGCTTCGTCCGAACCGCCGGCGGTCTTCATCTGCACCTGAAGCATCGCGCCGAGCTGCGTTACCGAGTCCATGCCGGTGATGCCCAACTTGCCCATGCCGGCCAGCAGCTCAGGGAACCACTTGGCCATGTCGACCGCTTCGAAGCTACCTGCCTGGCCCTGATAGGCGATGGCTTCCAACGCCTTTTCCATTACCTTGGGATCAGTGATCTTGGCGTTCTGTCCCAGGGCGTTGATCATCTTGGCCGTTTCGGTGCCTTCCGATCCTTGGCCGATGGCAAACTTTGCCGCCGTCGGGGCATAAGCCAGCGCCTTGTCCAGTTCCATGCCGGCACCAACCAGGGCGTTGACCACCTCGGCCACCTGATTGCGTGCCATGCCGGTATCGCGCGACGTGTCGATCACCGTCTTGGACAACTGCGCTTCTTCCGGTGAGTTGGCAATGTTGGCCTTGATCGCGATGTCACGAATGATCGCGCCGTAATCGGCACTGACCTTGGTCGGAATGGCTGCGGCGGCGGTCAGCGCACCGGCCTGACCGAGGGTGCTTTTCAGACCAGACCGACCTTCCTCGATCTGTCGATGCCCGAGTGCTTTGAGTTCGGCACCGGCGGCCACGCGGCCCATGGTGGCGTAAGCTTTGCTCAATCGCCCCACCTCGACGCCCTGTTTCTTCAGCAGTTCGAGGTTCTTTTCGTATTTGCTCAGCAGCTTGTCTGCACCTGCGGCACCGGTCATGTGCGCCTTGCGCCATTCATCACGCAAACGCATGGTGTCGCCGATGGTGTTCTGCAGGACTCGGGCTTTATTGCCCACCGAGTCCAGATGTTTGACCTTGCTTTCGACGTCCTTGAACGCTTTGCCTACCGTCGGATCGACGGCGCCGCCAATGACAAAGCCGAGCGCGAGGTTCTTCGCCATGAGCATGCCTTATACGTCGGAAAGAGTTGAGCGGTGGCTCAGTCGGAGAGCCACCACACCAGTTCGTTGAAGGGCATGGCCGTAATTTCAGCCGCCGAGAACCCGGTCTCTTTGGCCATACGTTTGGCCAGCAGCTTCAACGTCGAGCCGTCGCATTTACTCGTCCGTGACCAGGCGAAAATAGCCCGCCTGCAGGCGCAGGTAGTCGACCATTTTCAGTCCCATCAGATCTGCTTCGGGGGTCTGGGTCAGCGAAGCGAACAGCGACATTTCACGTTGCTCCGCGTCACCGTTGGACGACGCTTGTGCCGCCCGAACATCCCGCACGCAGGGCGCGCGCATCATCAGCGTGTCGACGGTCACACCGGACAATTCAGTCGGGTATTTGAGGGTGATGCGAAAACCGTCGTCGGACAGTTGCAGCCATTTAGGCAGGGGCGATTCAGTAGTCGATTGCATGTCTTGCTTCATGTTTTTTTCCTTAAAGGCCTAGGGCGGAACGTTCGTCTGCGAGCTGGTCGACGCCGTCGATAACCAGCACCATGCCGACCATGTCGATCTCGTAAATCAATCGACCGCCGACTTCGAGCTTGTAGTAGGTCAATGCCATTGAGTGTTTGGTCTCGGCTTTTTCACCGGCCTTCCAGTCGCCCATGTCGACCTCTTTCAGGCCGCCGCGCATGGTGACGATCACCGGGGTGACCTTGCCCTGGAGGCCCTTGAACGTGCCGCGAAATACGGCATTACAGGCGGTTCGGTCGGACAGTCCGAACCACTTCAACGCCTCACGACGCACGCCGTTGGTGGTGAATCCGGACTCGAGTTTTTCGATACCGACCGGGATCTCGATCTCACCGGCCATGCCACCGCCACGATAGGTTTCGGTTTTCAGCACGACCTTGGGCAAGGTAACGCTCGGCACATCGCCGGCAAAACTTACGCCGTCGATAAACGCCGCGCAGTTGGACAAAACTTCAGGCTTCATCGGGTGGCCTCCTTAGGCGGCTTCAAGCACTTCGGTCATCCATTGGTTGGTGACTTCGAAGAGGAAATTTGGGTTCTCGGCCGGCGGTACGTCGGTAAAGCGAATTCGCCAGTACACCTTGCCCTGCTCGATCTGACTGGCCGTGTTCAGCTCTTCATCGGCGAACACTTCGAAGTTGATCACCGCGCCCTGATTTTTCAGGTCGCGCATGAACGCTTCCAGGCCGTCGGTAACGTCCTTGACGTAGGTCTTGGTGATTGAGCGGTCGACCGCCCACTTGTGGCCGGCCTGCACCGCGTCCATGAGGATGAACAGCGTGCGCACGCGGGTGACGAACGCCCATTTAGGATCGCTCGACAGGGTGCGGTTGCCCCACAGCCGGTAGCCGTCGTCGCGAATGATCGTGGTGATGTTCGCGTTGTTGAGCAGGTTAGCTCGGCAGGTTTCGTCGCCGTCCAGGTACTCGACCGCGCGAGTGGTACCGGTGATGCCAGTGAACTCCTTGTTCGAAGGCGAGGCCCAGAAGCCGTAGGTGGCATCCGTCCAGGCGAACAGACCGGCAGTCCACGCCGATCCCGGCGCATCAACGGTCTTGCTGGCATCGGTGTCCCAGAACTGCACGCCAGGGTCGACCATGAACAGGTTGCGGCTGCCGAAGTTGTCGGCGTAGGCCATGGCGGCCTCATCGGTGGTGCACGGCCCATCGATGATGGCGATGGCCCGCAGCTTTTGCGCGAGGGCATCCATCGCCGTGGCTATCGCTTGAGTAGCCGAGTGACCTGGTGCGATCAGCAGTCGCGGCTGTGCGTTAAACAGGCTCTTGCCATCGAGCAGCGCCTGCAGCCCGGTACGCTGACCTGAGACCAGAACGCCACCGATGATCGCCGAGGTCTGCAGCGCCGGGTCGTCCATCTTCGGCACACCGATGGCGACGATCACCGCCTTGGCCTTGGTGTAGATCGCCTGGCAGGCTTTCGTGATCGCAGCCCCCGCGCCGAAGGCGGCAATGGCTTCACGCTCGGTGGTGATCAGTTTGAGTTCACCGGCTTTAGCTGTACCGCCGCCGACTAGGCCGGGAGTGAAGGTGTCGCACAAGCCGATGATCGACGAGGACGGCAACGAGATGGTGCGTGCGCCAGTATCGACTGAAGTAGTCGTGACGCCGTGAAAGAAACTCATAGAGGTCAATCTCCAGAAACGAAAAAGCCCCGCATCGCGAGGCTCTGAGAGTTTTTAAGGGTGGAAAAGAAAACGCCCCGTCATTGCGGGGCGTCTATGGTGTTTGGTCGGCAATCCACACGGGGCGCACAGGTCGGGCAGCGGCATCGGGGAAACCCTCCGTCACCGGCCAGTCTCGCAGCTGCTGCAGGTACGTCATCAGCTCCTTGTATTGCTCACTGTCCAACGTGGTCTTGCTGACGAACTCCAACTCATCCCGGTGACGCTCACGCAGCCACTTGATGCTTTCAATTTCAGCATCACGCCACGCCCGTTCACGGGCCAGCTCAGTGCCAGGGTCGGCCACCGCCTCCACCAGTTCGGGCTGGCCATTTTTATCCAGCTGGATGACCTTCCCGGCATATTCCCCTGCCAATAACTGCGCGTGCAGCGCCGGGGAAATCTCCACCGCATCTGCCGGAATACTTTTGGCAGAGTGCGTAGCCGTGTTGAAGAAACTGCGACTTAGCGCGTGGTAAAAAACGGACATTACCGCCCCCTCAGTATCCGATGGCCCACCAGGAGATTCGTCCCGGCGATGCCGTGTAGTTGTTCTGCAGCCTCAGCACCGACTTGGACATGATGACCGCACCAGGTGCAAAGGCCGACGTGGTGCTCATGGTCGAATAATCCATGTTCGCAAAAGCGCGCAACGCCGCCGTGGGAAAGACCATCGGAAACGATACGTCACGTACAGGCCCTATAGCGCCCACCGTGGCGGACGCCTGTGGGATATCGGTCAGTACGCCCCATTGCAGAATGAAGCCGCCCAGCCACGTCGGTAGCGCGACATAACCATTATCGCCGATCATCATCGAAACGCCGGCGCGCAGTTTTTTGGGGCTCACGGCCGTGCTGTCGTCCGTCCCCGTGTTGACTGCCAATTGGCTTGCGATGCGCACAAGCCCCAATATGCTTTCAGTGGCCTGTACCACCTTGGCGTTGATCGCCTGGAACACCCGCAACGCGCTCATGGGCTTGTTGGTGTCCGCACCGGTTTCCGCTTCGACCTGACTCGCGAAGGACACACCGTAGCCGGCCAGCGAGGTCGGCGTGGCGACTAGCGTTGACCAGTTCAGGGCCGAGAGGCCGCCACCGTTGCCATACAGCACGCCCTCGACATAGACCCCGGTCGACGTGACGCGCACTCCGTTACCCGTACCGGAGGCCCACGGTGTCTGGCCCAATCCCATGTAGATGCAGTTGAGCGCGTTGTTATTACCCCATGCACCCAGCCCGCCCAGAACAGGGCAAGCACCGGCATTGCTTCGCGCGTGAACGCCCCCCTCCCAGGACGGCACGGCGACGGCGATGACATCAAGACTGCTGCCGTTAAGCATGCGGATATTGCCGGCAACGTCACCGCCCGAAGTGGTCAACGCGTCGGTGATGCCATAACCGGCCAGCGTGGTGGGACTGGAGCCGCTTTGCACAATGCCGCGCGCGTTGATCGTGACCTTGGTATAGGTGCCGGCCTCCTTGTTTAACGGCAGCACCTCCAGAATTGCCGCGTCGACGAAGGCCCGGGTAGCCAGCACCACGGCCGGATCAATCTTGAGCTGAATATTGCCCGTGTTGCTGACAATAAAATTCATCCGCACGATCTGCGTCCGGCCCGAGCCTTGCGACAGCAGGGGCTTGAAGCTCGGCGCGCAGTTGGCCACCGCGACCAGGTCGCCATCGGCGTCGTACAGGCCGATCTCGCGAATCCACCGCCCGCCCTCGTCCGCCGGGATGACCTGCTCGGCAATCAGCACTGCCGGGTTGACCGGGTCGAGTAAAAGTCGATTGAGCGGCTTGCGCCGCCACTCGTTGGTCAGCCTGGTCTGGCCCTCCGAGGGAATGACTGGGTCGACGTTGTTGGCATCACCCACGCCCATTTCGGTGATTTTCCAGGCTATGCCGAGCGCGTCGGCATTCGCCTGTTTGGCCATCCCCACCTTTGTGAGAATGGCGAAAAACTGCGTATTCGCATCAGTCATGGATAGATGTCCAGAGTGTCTATGGTGTGTTCGCGCCCAACCACGCCGAAGCTGCCCGTGACTTCGATGTCACGCATCACTGGTGGGTACACGTCGATCTCGTCGCCTTCGTAGAGGGACGCTGCAATGTTCAGATGACCTTGAGTTTCAAGGCTGATAGCCAGCCCGGTGAGCTGCCGACTGACCGGCTTGGCGTCATCGATCAAGCGTTCCAGCTCGAGGTACATTTCCTCGGTGATGCCTGTGTCGAGGACACCAACCTTTAGCGCGAAGGTGCCCGGCACGCCCTCCGGCTTGGTCTGCCACCATTCCAGCACCTCAATCAGGTAGCCAAGCGGCTCGACCACCCGGCGCAGCGCGCCGATGGTGCCCTTGTGCTTGTGGATATAGAACGATGCCTTGATCGCGGCGCGCTTGACCGGCTCCGGCCACGCCGGATCCCAGCGGTCGACGGACCAGGCCCAAGCCAGGTGTGGCAGCAAATGCACGGGACAGGTGTCGGGGTTGTACAGCGTGCGTAACGGAATCAACGTGGTCTCAGCGAAGGTCGCTTCGATACCCCGTTCCAATGGAGTGCTGTTGAGCGGCAAGAGACTGCGCATTTAACCTCCCAGTACGACGGTGTAACCCGTGCAGTAAGCGGCCTGTGCCTTGGTGGGTTTCAAATCCTGCCAATCCTTGAGCTCGACCCGCCCGACGCCGGCGACATGCAGCTGCGCATCGACACCGGACCGAGCCACCTCGACGCCCAGGCGGCGCCGAGGATTGATCCAGGCCTCCAACCGACGGATCGCCTCCGTGAGCGCGGCGTCGTTCTCCGGGCCGCTGCCCTTCATGTGCAGAACGGCATCCACGCGATAACGCAGGATCTCGGTGCCGCGCACGGTGACGCGGTCACCGACAGGGCGCACGTCATCGTCATTCACGGCCGCCGCGACCAAGGCCAGCAACTCCGGCCCGGCCGTCCCGTCGCCTTCCAGTCCCAGCACCGTGACGTCGACGCAGGCCGGCGCCGGACTTTCGGCCGTCGCATCGGCCACCAGCGCCGAGGCGTTCCGAGCATGGAGGATGTAGCTGTTGCGCGGCCCGGCTGTGGTCAGTCCTTCGTAGGCCAGCTGCACCCGTTCACGCAGCGCATCGTGGGACTCCATCACCGCCTCCACCGGCGGCACGGCCAACGGGTCCGCCGCCTGGATAACCAAGCGTTTGAGGTTGACGTTGGCGGCCAGGTGATCCAGATCAGTGCCGGTGGCATAGGCCAACAACTGAGCCTTGGCCGCGTCGTTGACCCGCGCCCGGTTGCCGAGCTTGATGTAGCTGCCGACCTCCAGCAGCTTGGTCACCGGGTCGCTTTCGAGCGAGGCCGTCCAGTTCTGCCCCATGTGCCCACGGAACACGCCCAGCGCTTCGCTGTAGGTGTCCTCAAAGTCCAGCGGCTCCAGCACGTCCGGCGCCGGCAGCTCCGACAGATCCACCAGGGTACTCATACCCACACCTCCAACGTGCCGCGTTCACCGAGGTACTCGCCGCTGATCTTGAAATTGATTTGACCGCCCAGGACGGAGACCACCACGACGCGCTCAAGCTTGAGCCGTGGCTCCCATTGGTTGAGCGCCCGCACAGCCTCAGCCTGCGCCGCGCTTTTCCAGCCTTCGTTGATGGGCAGGTCGACCATGCGCCGTAGCTTGCTGCCGTACTCCGGCCGTTCGCGACGGCTCAGCAGCGGTGTGCCGAGGATGTCCCCAACCGACTGACGTAAATGCTCGATACCGGAGATGGGCTGCCCGGTGTGGCGATCCATTCCGATCATCGGGTCTACTCCTTGAGCTGCTCGTATTCAGGGTGGGCCTTGAGACACTTCAGCGCGATGTCATCGCCCGCCTCGACCGAGACCAGGCTCTTGATCACGGGAAGCGTGCGACCGTCCGGAAGGATCACCGTGCGTGAGCTGTAGAGGGTGTCGCGGAACTTGATGAACTGGTCAGAGGTTTGTCCGGGGAATCCCTGAGCAACAGGGACAAGCCCTGATACTGGCTGGGCATCCACAAGCGCCTCGACTTCAGGTTTGGCCTTAGTCATAAATATCTCCAGGCATGAAAAAGCCCGCGCACGGCGGGCTGGGTGGATGGGGTGATCAATGTTTGTGGTTGGCAGTGTTGCCGGTGGTGTCCAGGATTGCGCCGTCGCTGGTGATGTTCTGCGTGGCGTGCAGTGGCCCGTCGATATTGACCGGTCCCTTGATGTTCACTTTCCCTTCGAGTTCGATCGTTCCCGACTTCACGGTGACAGCGTTGTCGGTTACCTCGGCCTGGGTCGCCCCGACCTTGATGGTGACCGTGCCGGTCGGCAGGGTGATGCTGTAAATGCTGTCCTGCCAGTCGTAGACTAAGCGCCCGCCATCCTCGAAATGCCAGACTTCGACATGATCGCGGTTGTCCGGCGGTGGGCCACCGTTGCCGTACAGGCCAGGAATGAATGTGCCCTGAGCCACGTCGCCGCTGGCACTGATCAGGGTGCCCTGCTCGTTCAGGCTGGGCGCCCGCCAATGTCTTGCCTTGCCGGCGGCAACGCTGTGCCAGCGCACCCAGCCACTGACCCACTCACCGTCCGAAACACGGCACGCCGGCGGTGATGCGGCGAGATCCACAGCCACCACGTAGCAATCCTTGACCAGGCCGGCGAGCATGCGGTCGTGCTGCGCGGCGACATAACCCGAACTCATGACACGTCTTCCGGACGGAAAGGACCGTCGCCCGGTTCCAAGTTCAGCACCAGAGTGCCCGGTGGCTGATCCGGCCATGGCCATTCAGACTCACCGAGGTAGATCTGTTGCGTCCATTCCACGACCCAGACGGTGTAGCCGTCCAGCTCGGGCTTGGTCCAGTCTGGCATGGCCTGCACGAACTCGGCCGGTTCGACCGCCACACCCCAGCTCTGCATGCGCAATAACGCGCTAAGATGACCAGCAAGAAACACCGCCTGTTGATGGTGATCCGGCTGGATGGGATCGGTGATCACCCGCGCCTCGAACTTGCAGGCCAAGCCGGTTTCGCCAGTGCCCGGATCCAGGCCCGGCTCCATCTCGGCCAGCTCGATCAGCACCGCCGGCAGCGGTAGGCGATCCAGGTCATCCGGCCACATGGCCACGGCCTGCAGACCCGGGAAGTGATCCTGAATGCGCCGCTCAATGGCGTGATACAACTGCTCAAGACTGAACGGCTCGTCGACTTGATCCGTCATGTCATTTCCCCCTCAGGTGCTTCTGCAGCTCAAAGTTGAGTTCCTGCTGCAGAACGTGCAGCAACTGTTCGTCGGCCTTGCGGATCCAGCTTTCGAAGTGTGGCCGCGCCTGCTCCAGCGACACCTTGGCTTTCGCCAGTGGAAAGCGGCTGCCGTGTTCGGCGATCCAGCCCGAACTGGCCCCGCCCGCCCCGCTGACATCGCTGTCGGGGTAGTCACTGGCGTCGAAATGCTTGCTGGCCGTGCGGATCCAGACGTCCGCGCTGTTGCCATAAACCTTCTTGAAGAACGCGCCCTGAAAGCGTCGACCGGCCACCGACACACCGGACCGGCTCTGCCGAGGACGACCGATGCGGCTGGCTTCCATGGCGTTGAGGCCGAACCACAGCTTGCCGCTGTTCGCGCCACCGCTGACCGGGTAAGCTCGCAGCCGCTGCCGCACAGCAGCCACCGCAATGCGCTCCTGTCGGCCAACGGCGCGAGCAATTTGTGTGGCGAGCCAACGCAGGGTTTTGTTGATGGCTCGGCGCTGTGCAGCAGCAGCGGCCTTGGGCACCAGGGCGGCGAAATCCTGAAAGGCTTTCAGGTCTGCCGGCGAGGTCTGCAGTGAGATCATCCCGCCGCCGGCCGAGGGCTTGAAGTAGCTGCCAACACTCATGGTCGTTTTCTCAAGATCAAGGCGACCAATCCGTCACCGCCCGGCTCCAGATGCATCAGGTCATAGTCACCGCCGCCGTCCAACTCCGGCAGATCCACGCTGACCAGCAGCCCTCTTTTCAAACCCTGCGAATCACGGACGCGGATCTCGAACTTCGGCTCCCGCAACGCTGTTCTGAGGCTACCCATCTTGGGCTGCAACCAAGGGGCGGCGAACATGCCCAGCACCGGTTCGTCATAACCTTCGATCCGTGCCGAGTCGCCAAGCGTTTCAAACACGGTGTCGTCGATGTCTTCCAGCAGCTCGCGGAAAGCCATGCTCAGAGCTCCAGAAGAACCTGTGCACGAGGACGAGTGCACAGGTGCAGCGGGTTGGACTGGGCCTCACCGGCCACGCCCTTGTTGAATGGCAGAGGTTCGAGCTTGCTGTAATAAGGCAAACCTTCGGTGTTGACCGTTTCCATGTAGTCGGCCGGTGCAAAGGTGGAGATGTAAAGATCAGGCACGCCTTCCGGCACCAGCAGCGCCTTGTCATCGTGGACGAACGAAACGCCCGCAACTTTGCCGCGATAGCGCTCCCAGACAATCCCGCCGAATTCAAAGCTTTCTCGCGCATCACCACGTAATGCGGCAGCCTGCAGAGTATTCAGATAGGTGTCTGTGACCGATTTGTGGGAGATCAGTTTGCTCCAGAAGTTTTTGCCGCAGAATGCGCGGGAGCCGGAGCTAGTCACGCTGCCCAGGGCATCTTCCTGCATGTCCAACGCTTCGCCGGCACGCTCGCGCACATTCGTATCGGGATTGTTCAGGCCCATCGACATTTTCTGGCGGTTGACGCCAAAGGATTTGTAGATGTCCAACAGCACCGTCTTACCATCGGCATCCAACACCTGGCCGTTCAATGCGCCCATGCGCTGAAATTCGTGGGTGGCATCCAACTGCCGCCGCGCCTTTGCCAGACGCTTGTTGACCACATCCTGTACAGACTGAAGCTCAGTGCGCGTTCCGAAGGCGCGGATACCTTGAATCTCGTCGGCCTTGATGGTGAAGCGTTCCGGCAGGTGCACAGTATTGAAGGGGATCAGCGTCCGCTTGCTTGCGCCGACCACCAGACCAGAGGTGCCGCGCTCCCCTGCTGGGACCAATGCCAGGGTGTCACCGTCTTTCTCGATCTGCACGGTCAGGGTGGTGGTGCCTTCCTCGCGGAACAGGCCAAGGCTGCTGATGCGGCCCGGCAGGTATTCCTGCTCGTTGATCGCAGCGGTCAGCGAGGGGACGCTGAAAGCATCGTCTTCAAAAATGGCGATATCGGCCATGAGTATTCTCCAGAAACGAAAAATCCCGCACTCAGCGGGATGTATATAAGTGAGGGATCGACTTAACGGACGATCACGAAATGAGTGGCGAGGGCCTTCTCGGCGGCCAGATCCAGGCCGGTCAGATGGGCTTCGCTGACCTCGGCCAGCCGCACCACCGCGCGACCGCGCCGCACGACATCGGACTCACCGAGCGGGCCGTAGAGAATGGCAACAGCGTTTTCCGTGCCGTCTTCTGCAGTCGGGCTGTACGGGGCGAATTCGCTGCTCGCAGTTACCAGTCCGAGGATCTGTCCGGGCTCCAGCGCCGGGCCTGCCGCGACGTTGATCGCTTCGCGGGAGATGTTGCCGGCGCCCTCGGACAGCAGGAATTCGCCTGCGTGCATCGGTTCCAGTTTGGAGGTCATGGTCTTGCTCCTTTCGAGGTTGGGGACTGTGCGGCCTGACGGGCCGCCCAGATCGAGGACGGATCGGGTTGTTTGGCTTGAATTTTGAGCGGCGGGTCTTCGTTCTGCGGCAAGCTGTTGTCGATCTCGAAGCCCCCGCCTTTGCCCACGACTTTGTCGAAGAGCCGCGCACGCACGGCGCTGGCATCCAGTCCGGCCTGCACAAACTCCACCGCGAACTCTGGCAACCGGGCGGCCACGCACAGATCGCGGATCGATTTGGCCTGAGTGATGGCGGCCTTCACCGTCGCCTCATCGACCAACTTGGTGGTGGCCAGCAGTGGCTCGATGAGGTTGCTCATTCCGCCCTGGTTACAGGACTTGCTGATCAGCAGAGCCAGCGCCGCTGCATCCGCACCTGGCTCCGTTGGTTCAGGATCGTCGATCACAGGTTCGGTCGGCTTCGCGGGTTCGTTGAGCAGATCCAGCAACGCCTGGGGAGTGTGCTGGTACTTCTGCATCACCGTGCCCTGCCCCAGGCACGCTTTGATCTGTACACCGTCGCCGACCTCGTCGGCCAACCCGAGGGCCACCGCTTCGCGGGCCGTCAGCCAGGTCTCTGCATTGACCAGACGCCGCAGCTCGACTTCGTCGATGTTCGGAGCCTTGGCCTTGTAGGCCGTGATGATGAGTTCCAGCGCTTGATCCAGCGCGGTCGCGACCTTGCGCATGTCCTCGGCATCACCCGAGGCATACGTCCAGGGATTGTGGATCATCAGTGCGGCGTTTTCCGCGATTACCACGCGATGAGCGCCGCAAACTGCAACGCTCGCGGCACTGGCAGCCAAGGCATCGACGCGGCCGGTGCAGCGTTCGCCCAAACGCTTTAGGGCGTTATTAATGGCAAGACCGTCGAACAGGTCGCCGCCGATGCTGTTGAACGCCACAACAATCGGTGATGTACCGTCATCCAGCTCGGCGAGATCGCGCACAAACTGATTGGCGGTGATGCCCCAAGTGCCGATCTCACCGTAGACGTACACCTCGATAGTGCTTTGTTCTGCTTCACCGCTGGCCCGGAGGCTGTACCAGTGTTTGTCTTGCATGGGCGGTTGCCCGTCCAGTTTGTTGAAGATCCGTAGTGGGAACGGCGGTTTCATGGTTTCTCCTGGTCGTCAGGGTGAGTATCGACCTCGACGAGCGTTCGGTAATTGAGGCCCAGCTTGCGGGCACGTTGGGCGTCGGCCGCGTTCTCCGCATCGACGGCTTCGGCGTCGTAGCCAGTGCGCAGGCACATCTCACTGCGCGAGGCGAATCCGGCATTGACCTCCAGCATTCGCGCTTGCACGTCCTGTACTGGTTGGATGTAGGCCCAGCCTTGCGGCACCCAGCGAGTGCGCAGAAATTCGCGGCGGCGACTGGCGTAGTCCGGTAGGTCAATCACCCCAGCCAGCACGGCCATGTCCAGCCACGCGGCGCGTACCGGCCGGCAGAGCTGGTGGATGTAGACGTTGAATTGCAGCTGTTCGAGGCGGCGTCGGAACTCGTTCAGCACCACTCGCAGCGCCCGGTCGTTGATGCCTTTCATGTCACCGGTGAGGATCTCGTAAGGCGTGTCGGTGCCGGCTGCTGCGGCCATCAGTTGCTGACGCATGAAGTCCGGGTAGTTGTTGCCGGCGTCCGGTGGATTGGAGAACTCGACCTCCTCACCGGCTCCCAGCTCCTGCATGGTGCCAGGCTCCAGCGCGACCATCGGCGTGAAGCCGTCGCGGTCGGTGGTGATCAACTGGCCGGTGACCGGGTCGCGAGGAACCTGCCCCATGTCCGGCGATGGGCGCTTGATGAAGCCGGCAAACAGGTTGGAGACCTCCTGCCGGAACAGCACCGCGTCGTCGTAGTTGTCCAGGCTGCGCAGCCGCTTGAGAACCGGCGACATGCGCGGCACACCGCGCAACTGACCCGGTTCCAACGGTTCGAAGATGTGCAGCACCTGGCTGGCCGGTACACGCACCAGCTGGTTGTAGCCGCTGTTGAGCGACGACGCGTCTCGCGGGTGCGAGCGATACATCCAGTAGGCTACGCGCTTGCCGGCCGGGTTGAACTCGATCCCGGCGCGGATGATGTTGCCGTCGCGGGTGGTTTCGAATTTGTCGTGCGGAACAAATTCCGGTGCCAGGGTCTGCAGTTGCAGTGGCACGACCAGGCCTTCGTCGAGACCGCGCGGACGCAACCGGACAAAGCACTCACCCGCCGTTTCGACCGTGCGAGCCACCAGCGCCTGCTGCCCATAAAAGTCACAAAGGTCGTCCGCATCCGACTCGTCGGCCCAGTCGTCCCATAGTTCTTGCAGCAGCGTGCGCAGTTCTTCGTCCTTGACCTTCGGGCGCGGTGTGATGCCGGTGCCGATCAGGTTGCTGACGCGCTTGTTGATCGCGTTGGCCGCATACGGGTCATTGCGTACCGCTGCCCGCGACCGGGCTCGCAGGTTGCGTAGTGCCGGGGTGTTGATGCTGTTGATGCCGTTATCGGAAGCATCCCAACTGGCCGAACGACGGCCCTCTCCGGCGCCTTCGTAGCTGGCCTTGATGTTCGATGGCAGCAAAAATCCGCTACGCGTCAGTGCCGGAAATTGTCGAGACATCAGATCCCCTTGCCTCCGTGACTGATCCGCACGACCCGCGAGCGCGGAGGGGCAGCACTGATAAGCGAGCTGCGGATTTCTTCACGAGCGCGGAGCAGTTCGTCGACGTCGCGGTATTCCACCGTTCGGTCGCTGTAACGCACGGTCTTTTCACCGCGTGCGATGGCGCGCTCGATGACTTCGAGATGTTTTTGAGTAAAGGACATATCAGCGTCTCTTCAGATAACCGCTGGTGGAACTGCGGCGTTGAGGGGGTGCGGCTGGGCGTGTCTGCACGACCGGCGCGGCAGGTGGTGGTGGCGCGGCTTGAGCCTGTCGTACAGCAGCAGGCTCAGGCGTTTCGCCGTCGTCGACGCGCGCCCCCTGAACTGGCTTGATGCCGAGGGCATCGTCGAACAGACCAGACTGGGCCAGTGCCTGACGCACCCGGTCCCAGTCGTGTTCCTGGTAGCGGTTGATGCCGAGGTAATGGGCCATGGCCAGGCAGTACACTATCAGGTCGAGCGCTTCGTTACGCTCGGCCTTACCCTTGACCCATTCGATGCGTTTGTGGCCGCGCACGTAGCGCACGACCTTGCGCTCGGCGACGCACTGGGCAAAGAACTCGTCCGGCAGGTCATTGGCAAAGTGCAGCGATCCCGGGCCGTCCGGGAACGGATAGCGGTTGTAGATCCAGTCCTTTGCCGTGTCGGTGCCGACGAACCAGAGCTCGGCGCCGTTGCGTTCGGTCTGGCCTTTCCAGGTCACGTCGACCAGGGATGGGCGCTGTGCGATGACCGGCCTGCCCGGCTTGCTTGCGCCTTTGATGGCGAAAACGTTGCGCCAACGACGTACACGGCAGAACTGATAGACCTCGTCGGTGTGGTGACCGCCGGAGTCGACGCCAACGGCAAGGATGCCCAAGCCGACGCCGAAAGGATGCCGGTAGCGAGCCTTGAGTTTTTCGTCCAGTACGGACCAGGTGCGCTCGTCGGCTGGATCGCCCCAGATGACCTGGTGATCGACCACCCAGCGCTCCATGCCGACGCCGAAGCCCATCACCATCATTTCCAGGCGGTTGGCCTGGACGTCGACGGCACCGGTCAGCATCAGCACACCGGCCGGCATCGCGCCGAGGGTGTAGGTCTCCTGCCGCGCCCGGGCGATCAGCACTTCCGCTTTGGTCTGTTCGAGCGCACTGTCCCAGACCTTGGCCAGACGGGTGTTGTAGAACACCTGCATCAAGCTCGTGTCGCCTTGGGCCTGGGCTTTTTTGGCGTCCTCGAATTCTTCGGCGAGCGAGGCCCAGTCCATCCAGCCGGTCGGCGAGTAGAGGGAGTTGAGATGGAAGCCGACGGTCTTGCCGTCGCCGCTGCCATGGGCACGCCATTCACCTCGAGCAAGCATGTCGCTCTTGTGGTGTTCCTCGATCAGCACATCGCATTCAGGGCCTGCGCACTGGTAATGCACGGTGCTGTAGTCCTTGCTGTAGAGCAGGCGTTCCCATTCCAGCACCTGCATATGGCCGCAGGTGGGACATGGCACGTAGTAGTAACGCTGGTCACTGGAATCGAACAGGTCGGCGATTCGCGAGGCGCCCTTGATCGTCGGCGAGCTGGAGAAATAGATCTTGGCATTGCGACCGAAGTTGGTCGCCCGCGTCTCGGCCAGCTTGATGGGATCACCCTCCTGGCCGACATCATTCTCCCAACGGTCAACTTCGTCGCCGTAGATGTAGCGTGCCGACAGCTCCGATAGGTTGGCCGCAGAACCGGCGGTGGTGACGTACAGCGCCCCCCCCTCGAATTCCTTGGTGTCCATCGTGTTGCGCGCATCCCGCGAACGGGTGGCCGCGACACGTTCGCGCAGAACGGGGGTGGCCTTGATAGTCTTGCTGATCCGCCCCGATACGCGCTTGGACAGGCCGAGGCTGGGCAGCAGCGCCAGGATGTTCGACGGCGCCATGTGGATCAGGCCGCCCATCCAGTTCAATGCGATCTGGGTTTTCATCAACTGCGAGGCCACCATGGTGACCACGCGCCTGCAGGGATGAGCCGGCGACAGGCAACGCATTGGCTCGCGGGCGTAAGGTGTCCGTGAGGTGCGGTACTGGCCGGGCTCGGGGGCACCGGTGTCTCGCGGGATCCGCATGTACTCGTCGGCCCATTGGTCGATCCAGAGATCTGGGTCGGGGCGCAGTCCACGGAAATATGCCTCACGGTACACCTCTGCACCGTCAGGAAATTCCGTGTGCATGGGTTCAGTCCGTTGTCATGGCGTGTTCAAGGTCGGCTGAAGAGAGGCGCTCGGCTTCTTCCAGCGTTCGACGGAAGGTGGCCGTCAGGTGTTTTTCGATCAGCCAGGGATCGGTCATAGCCGCGAGATCGTGGGACAGTTGCGGCAACGGGCCGAACAACTGGTCGCGCAGCAAACGGCCGGCGTTGTAGGCACCGGTCTCGACCGCTTCCTTGGAGACCAGTGCGCCCTGGGCTTTGCCCAGCTCAATCTCGGCCAGCTTGGCCATGTTGTGTTCGCGCAGGGCGCGGGCTTTCTGGAAGTCGGGCAGCTTGCCGTCGCCGGTGATCACCTGCGGCGGCGCAGCCGTGGAAGTCGGCTCGACGGAAGTGGACAGTTGGCTGTACACGTCGCGCTGAATCCGGTCTTGTTGGTGTCGCTCGGCGACGGCGGCTTTGCTTGGGTCAGCGGTGTCGCGAATCAACGCTTCGCTGGCCGGCACGTCCACCAGTTTTCCGTCCGGCGACAGCACCAGGCGGTTGTTGTTCTTCAACCAGGTGATGTAGCTCGGCGCCCTGCCGATCCGCGCCGCGAAGGCGCTTTTCGACAGGTAAGTTGGTTCTGTCATAAGCCCTCCTTTCAACGGCTTTTCAATGCAGACCTTTAAATTTCAATGGATTGAATTTCAGTAAGCTGGGGGCGCTCCCGCTAACACTTTCCCGCGGGTTTCCGACCCCGTGTCCTTCAGATATCCCTAGGGTCCCCGGCGGCTTTCGGCGCCCCAGATCGGTGCATCACCCCTGCTCGCCTCCGGCTGGCGGGACTTCGCTGACGCCCAGTCGCTTGGCGGCCCAGCGTTCGTACAACCCGATGGCCACATCGGCACCGGCCATCGCCGTCAGGCAACCCAAGGCACCTGCCGTCCAGATCGTCATGCCGGCCGCGATCATCAGCATCATCGCCGACACCCCGCAGACAATGCAGGCTCCGGACCGAAGCGCGAGGCGGCGCAACAATGCCCAGCCCCGCGCCCCATCCTTATCGGCCCGCCACATCTCTCCCGATACGCCGCCGACCAGGGCCAGGACGATCACTAACCAGATCGGCATCTCTGCCAGCGCTTGTTGCTCGTTTGTCATCGCCAACCCCTAAACGCAAAAACCCGGCGCAATGGCCGGGTTTGGTGGTGTGGTGCCTGCCGCTCTCTGCGGTCGCACCTATCGAAGATGACTACTTTTTACAGGTCGATTCCGGTGGCAGCAACCCCGGTTTAATGCCACCCGGCGAATATGTGGGTAACACCGGGTGAACGCCTAGCGAATGTCGGCGAATATCCCACCCCGGCATTCTGCTGTTTCGGCGGTGTCCCATCTGTCCCACCATTCGGAATCGAAGTGGGACGCCTGAGAGCGCCTAAATTCGGGGCTTCGCCCCACTGTCCTACTTATCTCTCTCCTTTCTCGTGTAAAGGAAGAATCTTAAAGAACACGCATGCGCGTGAAACGCGCGTACTGCTGCCCGCTACGCTTACACGGGCGGGAGGCACTTTGTACCGGGACGGTGGGACAGCCCAACAACGACAAGGCCCGCACCTGTCCCACTGCATCGAAACGCAGCGGGACAAGACGGGCCAGTGGGACAGCAACAGCCGGACGAATGCCTGGGGTCACGCAGCAATCCCCATCATCACCCCAAAGATCTGCAGGTGTGCGTCATGCAGACGCTGGTAGTACGTATCGCGGCCGCAACCGCAGTGTGCGTAACGCGAGCGCATATCAACATCGAGCATGCAGTAATGCTCCCGCACAACCGTCACCAGCTCGGGCGCCAGATGCTTGGTCACGATCAGCTCGATGTCGAGAGAACTCTCCAGCGGCGCACGAAAGGCCCGCCGTCCACGGATCAGTTGCCCATTGCTCTCCATCATCATGGCAACCATGTTCCCCCCAGCAAGCCCCCCTTTCGAATGTTCGGAATGCAGCTCCTGCGCCCACAACCGAAGCAGCGAATCGATCTCCTTAATCAAAGCAAGGCTCCTCAATCGGTTCCCGCTTCAACGCCGAAGCACCGCCCCAACCTGCCGGTTTCTTGTAAGCCCACGGCCGCTGGCCACTCTTCACCAACGGAGGCATCCGAACACGGCGCCATCCCAACCGATGCATGATCGCCCCGACGCGCATCTGCTCAGGCTTGCCCCAATGCCCAAAGTCCAACTTCAAAGCACTGGTCAGCACGTCACTACCGGTGGTGGTCTCGCCGATCTGCGACTCTTCCAGCCAGGTCAGAATTGGCCCTTCCCACTCGTCCACCACAAAGCGCTCGTCTTGCTCCTCGCCGAACATCGCCGCCTCATCCAGCGTCACCCACCAAAGGTCGCCCGCGTCGTAACAGAACACTGCCTCAGCCCACAGCTGATCGCGGATCGAACGCAACAGCTCCAGATCCACCTTGGTACACGCCACCGGCCAATAACGGCGGTTACCGGTGGCGTCCTTCAGGTACTCGTCCTGGTTCGTCGTCCCCACGAACACGCACTGACGCGGCACGTCCATCGTGCGACGGCCGTAACTCTCACGGTAGGTATCGGTGGACGCCGAGAAAAACTGCTTGGCCTTGGTACTCTCGGCCTTGTTGAAGCTGTCCAACTCGCCCAGCTCGACGATCCACTTGCCCCGGATCGCCTGAAAGCCATCCTTGTCGCCGAGGGCGAACGGCGTATCCATGAACCACTCGCCGCCGAGAATGCTCATTGCCGTAGACTTACCGGCGCCCTGCGCACCCTCAAGGATCATCACCGAGTCAGCCTTGCAGCCCGGCTTCATCACCCGCGCCACGGCCGACAACATCCAGCGCTTGCCTACCTTGCTCGAGTAATCGGTGGCCTTCACGCCCATGACATCCGTGAGCCAGCTTTCCAGGCGAGGCACGCGATCCCACTCAAGCTTGCGCAGGTACTGCCGCACTGGATGAAACGCATGGTCATGCGCAACCACGCTCACCGCCTCGATCACATGCGACGCCTTCACCCGCAAGTTGTACTGCTGCGCGAGCCACTTCATCACCCGCACATCATCGATATCCGCCCAATCGCCCGTGCCGCCGCCGTACGGCGCCGCACGCAGCTTCACGATCTTCGAACTGAACGCGCTGTAACTGATCACCCCGGCCCAACGTTCATCGTTGGCCAGGATCAACTCGACATTCTGCATGTGCGCGATCAGCGCGCCGCTTTCGCTCCGAGCCAACATGTCTTTCCAGCCACCAGCGGCCGGCGGCTTCACCACCGCCAGTACCTGACGGCGCACAGCCTCCAAACCTTCGGCGACATGCAGGTCGTTGAAGTCGGTCCATTTAATCTCCCGCTCACCGGAAAAGATCGGCGCAACCACCTGGCCACCGACAATCAGCGCCGCGTTATTGGCCTTCTCTTCACCAGGGTTCCAGGCATCACCGTTGGGCTTCGTGGTCTTCCAGTCATCGTCCCGGCAGATGATCAGCGGGCAGCCGGCGAAGCGCTCACGCATTGCCTTGCACACCACCAGCAAGTTGCCGGCGTCAAATGCGATGGCCACAGTCAGCGAAGTCGCCATCTGCAGGCTTGCGCCCGTGGCGTAGCCCTCACACACCAGCACCGGCTCACCCGGATCCGGATGCGGACCAATCAGGTGAAAAGCGCCCTCCTTCGACATCCCATAGGGCCAGTACGTCTTGTCCCGACCGGTGTCTTCCTGCTTGGCTGGAAACACCACCTGCAGGCCGACAATCTCGTCACGCACGTTGCACATAGGCACCAGAAACGCACCAGTGCGCGGCGCATAGCGAACACCGATACCGACGATCTGCTTACGATCCAGATAGTCGCTACGGCCCTTCTCCGGCATGCGCTTGAACATTCCCGCCGCTCGCTTGGCTGCACGACGTGCCGCGCTGGCCGCAATCTCTGCAGCGCGGCGCTTGGCCTCCTCCTGTCGAGCGCGCATAACCTCACGCTCTTCCGGCGACATCCGCCCGGCCTTGACCTTGATCTTCTGCGACTCACCCGAACGCCAGTCACCGAACGCGCCGAAAATCAGCGTCTCGCCCTTCTCGGTGCGATGCTCATGGGCGATGTACCAGCCGTTCTTTTCCTTGCCCTTGTCCTGTGCTGTTTTACACCGGGTAAGCTTACCGAACACCAATGGCTGCGCAGGCTCCAGACCGTAATCCGCGAATTGCCCCAACACTTCATCGAGCATGGCGAGCCTCCATCATCTCCTCGATGGCAAGGCACCCCACACACTGCGTGCAGCCTGGCTGCGCCAAACGACGAGCTTCCGGGATCGGCTCATCGCACGTTTCGCAAAACAGAAACGAATGCGCCGCCAAGGCAGGCTTGGCGGCATTGCGTGCAGCGAGCGCCTGATCAACACGCTCCAACACCAGGTCATTAGCGAAATCCGCAATGTCAGCCACGATCAATACCCCGCGTCGTCTGGTTGACATACGTGGCGCGGTTGAACATCCCCAACAGCCCCTGAATCCCACGAAACACCTGCAGGCGAATTGCGGCCAGTTCCTCATCAGTGACGACACCGTCACCAATGCTCCTGGCCCAGGTGTCCGCCAGATCTGCCACCTTGCGGAAGTATTCCGCGATGCCGGTGGTCAACGTCTCAGGCATGTCGTTGGTGTACGCCTCAGCCAGCTCCTGCCAGGTCGTGTCACCAACCAGCGCATGCACCGCATCCAGAATGCGGCGATCCTTGGTCAGCTCCAGAATCTCGCCGAACTCTTGAATATTCACCGTGTGGCTTGGGTGGGTTGGGGAAAGCTTGTGCTGCAGCGTGGTCGCATTTCGGCCGGTGGTGGCGGCGATAGCAGCGGCGCCGCCGGGGTAATCCCGTGCAGCATGGTAAAGCGCAAGATCGAGCGGCAAAACTTCCCGCTGCGCCCGGTCTAGAGAGCTCAGAATGATACGGCTCATGGCATTAATCCTTGTAAGTTGCCAGTGCCGCGCGGCATGCAGTGGTGATACATTTGCCGCGTGGCTTGAAAGGGCCCAAACGCCGGCTAGATCTTCGGGATCGACACCGGCACCGTGCCGGGGCGAGCAATCCGTTGCTCACCCCTGGCGCAACAGCTGCCCAATCTGTGGTGGAAAAGGCAGCAACACCAAGGCTTCCGAGCCTTGGAAAAGCGCGATAATGGGAGGTGGTTGCATGTGGTGTGCCCGCCTACCTTTTTATCGCGACCCGACAGCGCTGTGGTGGTGCGTGGCGGGAGGAACTGGGCGGCCTTTGGGTCGCCTTTTTTCTTATCTATGCTGCTTTGCTGCCTTGGTTGGACTCAGTGATACCGAAATGATCAAGCACGTCGGCGAGACCAACGATACCTTGACTCTCACGGGCCAGAGACTTGATCAAAGAAACGCTAGGATCTTTGCTCGCATATTTGACATGCAGACGCAGATAGCTCACTGCGATTCGGCAACGAGCGGCGTAAGCCTCAAGTGCCTCTGAATCCAACTGATTGATGTATTCGCGTAGTTTCATATGGTTGTCCTCCGAAACCAAATTTAACCTTTTAGGTTATTTTTATCAACACCCACAAGGACATTCACCTAAAAGGTTAATTCAGACAAAATCGTCAAATGAAAATTTCAGATACCCGCCTGCACAATTTCCGAAGGCTTCTAGCCGAAAGGCACCTACGCCTTACAGATGTCGCCGACCTACTCGGAAAAGCGCCCGCTCAGGTGAGTGCCTTCGGAGGTAAAAACCCCACGAAAGGGATTGGCAATCAAATTGCTCGCGAAATAGAAAAGGCCCTAGGTCTCCATGACGGCTACTTAGATTTACCTTTTGGGGTAGGCGAGTTCAGTAACACCACGCCGTTAAGCCATACCGGACGACGAGTGCCAGTGATCGGCTCAATAGCTGCTGGAGCTTGGTGCGCTCAAGACAGCCAATTTGATCCGCGAGATGCAGAGGAGTGGATCGAAGTTCCAGGCCCTGTAGGTCCACGTGCCTTTATCCTGCGAGTGGAAGGCATAAGCATGGAGCCGAAATTTGTAGAAGGCGACAAGGTTGTAATCGACCCTGCTCTAGAAGCGCTACCAGGTCATTTCGTAGCAGCCAAGAGAACTAGTGATCACGCAGCAACGCTTAAACAACTCAAACAGGAAGGCGATGAGCAATACTTATACGCCCTCAATCCAGATTGGCCAGATAGAATCATTAGAATGTCAGAAGAATGGATCATCTGTGGTCGTGCACGATGGAAAATTTCCGACTTGTAAGTCCAGAAAAAATCATTCTGGAAATGATTACTCCATGAGACGAAACCAATCCTTAAGTGTAAGCTTGAGACGAACGACTTCGTCTTCTGCCAGAGGACTACAATGAGCAATCGGCCCACGCAGTAAGTTCAGACTGTTCATCACTCTATTGAATGCTTTCTCACTATAAAAAATATCAGCAAAATGAATCCAGTTCTTTCTCACAATATCCCCAAGCTCACCGAAGGTCGTATAATCTAGCTCATCATCCGATCTTTGGGTAAAAGAAGAGTCCAGCTCTCTTTGAATATTATCTTTTACATTTTTCTTTATAGGCTCAGGAATCTCACTTAAATTCCACCAATCAGAACCCAGCTCAGACTTCATCTTGTCTTTTATCAAAGTTCTTATCGAGACTTCCAAGCAATAAAAGAGCTCATAATGAACTGCCATTTCCTTGGCTTCTGACCTAATATCCATTGTAAATTGTGGATAGTAATCTTGATCCTTATCTCCCGCCCTTTCCGATAAATCCGTTCGCAGGAGATCTATCTGGAGTCCTTTTTCAACCCCATCGAGCGCTCTTTCTACCATTTGATGTGAAAAAGCGAAGACTTTGATCTTATCGTCCATTTTATTTCCTCAACAGATTCTCTCTCAAACTTCTAAAAATTGCGTTAAAGACTGACACATCATCAGTCTTCGGAAGAACTAAATTAATCGTATAAGAAAGACCCAAGCGCACATCGGGATATTCTTCATTAGATGAGGACTCTGAGATTTTTTTCTCAATGGAAATTATTGGCTCCTCCGCATCTACCGCTTTAAATTCTGCAAATGCTTTGAGGGCCTCAAAGGTGGAGACAATGGCCTTGACAGTACCATTGCCTTTTTCTAGCCCTGTCATTTCGACTACTAGCCCTTCAAAATCAGCGCGACTCAGACTATGGGCATATTCGTTACGAGCATAAACATCTGAATAAGCATTTTTTATTGCCTTCGCCATAGCGGCTTTGGAAGTAGCTGCGTTTGTATTTCTGAACTGCCTATACAAATCTGTGGGTGTTCCGTCGCTTCCCAATAACCCTAGCTTTTTGGCTAACGGAATAAACGCTCTTGCACCTCCTCCTGGAAAGCCGAGTTCAGTGGCAAGGTAATCCTGAGTAAATCGATCAGGTGTAGCAGCGACTTTTATCTTCTCCAAAATTTTACTGACTGCAGAGGTGGCGTTCACAAAAGCAGGGTAATTCTTAGCCATAAAGATCCCTTTTAGTTTTTGCCTGCGAAAGCAGGGCCGCTGGCACATCAGTATCACTTTTTATTCATTCCGTCACTCCGCGAGAAGGAGAATCTCTCAGCCAAAAAAATAACCATATAGGTTGTTTTTGTTGACTTGATAACCTTTAAGGTTAATATCATCCTCACTCTTCCACCACAGAGCGAGGCACATCATGCGTACCACAGCAACCCTGCACGTCCACCCGGCCGCTACTGACCCCTTCCGAATCTTCGAAATCCGCCGCTTAGCCCGCGAGAGCGGCTGCTCGTTTGCCACCAGCAAACCGAAACAGCTCGCACGTCCCGCCCCTACCCCATTCGATCCGAATGGCGGAGGGCATGCAGCATGATCAAGTACAAAATCGACAACCGCACGCTGCAGTTGCTCAACGCCCAGGTCAACCTGACCGAGACCTTCAACCACGTCCTCCGGACAGCGCCCAAGCGTGAGTGCCTGGCGTTCCGTCTCAAGGTCGAACGCGGCACAACGGCGAGCACCTTCGTCGTAGAGCTGGGCAGCGAACGCCACACGCTGACCCTGCAGAACGATAAGAAAACGCACCTCAAGCTGGCCGACTTCATCGAAGAGATCGCCAACGGCCCGTTCGATGCGAGCAACACCAGCGACCTGGTGCACCGCCCGCACGCCAGCCGCGAATATGGCCGCTTCGAGGTCTCGGACAAACAACGCGTTTTCGAACTGGTACGCACCGGCGGCGTGCTAAGCCTCGACATGGGCTTCGACTACCCCCTGCAAGTTGCGCTGCACCGCACCCAATCGCGCTCAGGCGTCACCACCATCCTGAGCATCGGCAACAAAAGCCCGCACACCCGCTGCTTCACCGCGTACGGCACCGATGTCGAGATCTACGGCAAGGTCACCGAGTCCATCAACCACCTCGCTGCAGCGGCCACCCCAGCCGCGCACGCGGCATAAGGGGAATGCTATGGAACGCACCCTCGCCCAAGCCGCAACCCAGCTCGGCCTCACCCGGCCAAAACTCATCGCACGCATGCGGGAAAAAGGCCTGATCAACGAGAAGAACCTACCGGCCTACCCCAACCGTGACCGCGACTACCTGCGCATTAAGGACGGCCAGTGGTACCACGGCCAACTCGGCATGCAGTACAGCCAGTCGACCCGGGTGAAACAACCCGGCATCCGCTGGTTGGCCGAACAGTTGGGCATCGACCTGCCTGCCATCCCGGCAGACATCCGTGACGTGGCCTAGGGAATACGCCCGCCAGATCATCGCCATGCGGACACGAGAGGAGCGCAACGCCGCGCTCCTCGAAGTGCCCGAACATCTGCGCGAGCTGACCAGAACCCACTGCCTGAACGCCTGGAACCACCCGGCCCGAAAACAACGCAAGGAGGCCCAACAAAGCCATGAGTAACACAGCCCAAAACCCGCTGCGCCTGCACCCAGCACCGGAGTCAGCCACCGTCGAATTGCTCTACCGCATCTTCGGCGACGTCCTGATCCCGCTGGAGAAAGTGCGCGAGCAGTACTTCCGCAACCTCAACGAACAATCGTTCGTGGCCGAGATCAGCAGCGGCCGCATCCAGCTCCCAATCACCACGCTGGACACCAGCCGCAAGGCACCGAAGTACGCCCACATCCGCCACGTCGCCTCCCTAATCGACATCCGCGCCTACAAGGCCGACGAAGACATGCAGCGACAGCAGGAAGAATCCACCGAGTAACAACCACAAGCCGAACGGCTGCCACCACCAGCCAATAACATCACCAGGAGCACACCACATGACTGCAATTCAAATATGCGCGCTGATAGCAATCGTCCTCATGACCGCCGGCATTTACTGGCTCGCCTACCGGAACGGATTCAACAACGGCCATGACGAGGGCCAATCACAGGGCTACAGCGAAGGCTATGACGTTGGCGGCTGTGTTGGGTATCGAGATGGAATGGATGAAGGCAAAGCCATTCAGCGATCTGAAAGCTGGGAAGAGAACCGTAACCTGGAACTCGCCCTCTGCCGGGCCAATGACCAACGCGAGAAACTTTACGCCCATTACGAGCGCGCCCTCGCTGCGTCAAAAATGGGTGAACAGGAACGACTCACCTTACTGGAAATCGCCGAAAAACTTCGGATCGCATCCGAGACATTCAGCGCCTTTCGCACCGGCAAAAAGCTGGAACGCGACACACGCACCCTCCGCGACCAAGCGCTCGCCATGGCTGCCCTGCTGCAGCCGGTAGATCAGGAGAGCGCCGCATGAGCCAAGTTCGCTCCCAACCCCACAGCCACCGCAACCCGGCTCACGCCTCATCAGCGGTTGACGAACCACCGCGCAATCAAACCTCGGAGGAAAGCGGCATGCAAAAGGACCAGCACAACACCCAATCTACGACCGCTTTGCTCCGCGAGGAAACCCGCGTCGACACACTAGAAACAAACAGCCTCTGCTGCGCAGCAGCGGGCATTATTGCTCCTTCCAGCAGCACCACCGAGGCGCTCATACCCCACGAAAAGCTGCGCGAGGCAGCCACACCCAATGCAACGCTAACCGCTCAAAATCGCCCGCTCGCGCAGCCTGTCGTGGGGTATACGCATGGAGCACGCGTATGACCGCCTTTTCCCGAGCCCCAATAAGCACTGCCGTTATCACCCAATTTGGCCTCGACCTCATGGGCAAGATCCGCGTCGACCTGTTTGCCGGTGGTGGCGGCGCAACCATGGGCCAGGAAATGGCTACGGGCAAAGCCGTCGATATCGCGATCAACCACAACCCCAAAGCCATCAGCATGCACAAGCGCAACCACCCAGGCGCAGAGCATTACATCTCGGACGTCTATGAGGTGTGCCCACGAAAGGCGACACGAGGCCGCCCCGTCGCACACCTACACGCGAGCCCCGAATGTACCCATCACAGCCTTGCTGCAGGAGGTCAACCACGCAGCAGTGCCAGCCGCTCTCTGTCATGGGTCACCGTCAAGTGGGCCGGGCAGGTCAAACCCGACCTCATCACTATGGAAAACGTCTGGCAGATCCTGCAATGGGGGCCCTTGATTGCTAAGCGATGCAAAACCACCGGCCGGGTGATTCGCCGCGATGGGAGCGTGGCCGCAGCAGGCGAGCGCGTTCCGGTCCAGGATCAATACCTGGTGCCTGATCCGAAACGAAAGGGCAAGACCTGGCGCCGCTTCCTACAGATCCTCAAGAACATGGGCTATGACATCCTGCATGGAAAACTCAAAGCCTGCGATTTTGGCGCCGCTACCACACGCGAACGCCTTTACATGGTCGCTCGATGCGATGGCAAGCCGCTGTATTGGCCGCAGCCGACCCACTTCAAAGAACCCGCGAAGGGTCAAAAAGCTTGGCGTAACGCTGCCAGTTGCATCGATTGGTCGATCCCCTGCCCGAGCATCTTTCTGACGAAAGAAGAAGGCCGTGCCGCTGGCGTACGCCGGCCATTGGCAAGCAAGACCATGGAGCGCGTTCGCAAAGGTGCCCGCCGCTATGTGGTCGATCATGCCGACCCGTTCATCGTAAGCGTCAACCATTCAGGCAACGACATAACTCGATGCCAGTCGGTGCAAGATCCAACCAAGACCATCACTGGCGCGCATGGCTTCGCCCTGGTGACGCCACAAGTCGCGCCCTTCCTCACAGAGCACGCCAACGCAACATCCCAGCGGACCATGGCAGCAGATGCACCGCTGGGGACCATCTGCGCGCAGGTAAAGGGGGGGCACTTCGCGCTCGCCGTGGCCTACATCGCACAGCACAACGGTGGTTTCAACGAAACGTTGGGACGGCACCCAGACCAGCCTCTGACAGCGATAACCACGACGGGCAGCCAACAGCAGTTGGTGACCGCCAATCTGCTGACCCTGCGCAAGAACTGTGTAGGCAGCGCGATGGACGAGCCGATCTCTACTATCTGTGCCGGCGCAGAACATCACGCGCTGCTCGAGTACACACTCGCACCAGACGTGGAGGAAGGCGCTCTACGCGTTGCCGCTTTCCTAATGGGGTACTACGGCACTGACAACATCTACGACCTGCGCGATCCGGCAGCCACGATCACCACACGAGATCGGTTGGCCCTGGTTACCGTGGTGATCAAGGGCACGCCATACGTTATCGTCGACATTGGCATGCGCATGCTGACGCCACGGGAGCTTTACCGAGCCCAGGGCTTTCCGGACAACTACGTGATTGACTACGGCCACGACGGCCAGAAGTTCAGCAAGAAAGATCAAGTATTGATGGTGGGCAATTCTGTTTCTCCATGGCCGATGATGGCTTTGATTGAAGCAAATATGACGGAAAACACAAACAAAGTTATGGAGGCTGCATGAATACCCTCTTCTTACTGATGGCTCAATATGAAGGGCAAGCAGTCATTCCGCTCGGCCGAGTATGTGAAGACTACATGCATTTGACCGTGGAGAAATTCAAGCGCAAACAATTAGATGGGGAAATTGATATTCCAGTAATCCGCATGGGCGCTAATAGCCAGAAGGCAGCCCTCGGCATCCATTTGAAAGACTTAGCCGATTACATTGATAGGCAGCGTGAAAAAGCCAGAACTGAGCAAAACAAGTTTATGGGCAGAGAAGCATAAAAAAAGGGGGCGCCAGCCCCCTTCTGCTTATTCAGCTTTGTCCCGACCACACAAGTCTGATCGAAGCGAATCATTATCACGACAAGCTATACGTATAGCCTCTCCTAGTGACTCAGAACGAGTTTCATGCCAATAGTTATCAACTACTAGATACCTAGTTTTCGTGGAAGAATTACGCAACCCGATAGCGCGCAATATTTTGTCAAGCCCAGCCAGTATCCCGTTGGCTGGAAGCACATCATATTGAACTTCAAGTATCGCAGCCACAGGCTGCATATAATCCCTACTACTTAACGGAGGCATGCGAAATTTATGCGCAGAATGGGCCTGCAACTCTTTACCATCTAACTCATGAAACTCAACCGCTGGGATCCAGCTGATATTTCCTCCTGGAAGCGTAGCAGATCTATTTATATCAAGCTCTCCATAAATATCCCTGGTAATTCTAAAAATCAAAGATTGAGGACCAGGCGGAATCACTTTAAATGAGCTGACGCGCTGACCAACTGGAGTTTCATTACTCAGTTGAAATATATAATATCGACCATAAGGCCTTATAAAATCCAAGGAAATATCCTTGACAAAAAAACCATAAGCACTTGCTGCAATAAAACCTATCGCCCCCGTTGTCATCAAAAGACCTAAAAGCCGTCCCCCCCTTAACTTCCACTTCGTAACGACGCCCTGCTTTCTTTTGAAAATACCCTTCCTCACGCTATCTCCCTAAATCCATTCAATTGTCATCGCAGGATTTTTTCTAAGTGCTGCCATCCTGAATATCGGTCGCCCCTGCCACGCAGATGGGTATATCGCCGGAGAGAATTCCAATCGCGATGTCCCGAAACACTCGAAACCCTGGGAATATCCCAGTCCATTTCGAACAGGCGGCTCACGCCTTCATGCCTTAGATCATGGAAGTGCAGATCCTCAATCCCCAGCAACGGACACGCCCGCGTGAACGATGCGGAAACGGATCTGGAGTTGTACGGAAATATCTCCCGCTCAGTCCTGGGCATGCTCTGCAGGATTGCCCAGGCCTCATCGGGCAGATGGCACCAAACGTCGTTGCCGATCTTCTGTCCGGGGTTCTTCATATCACGTACCAGGACGGCCTGCCGGGACTCGTCGAGATCATCCCAGCGAATCCGAGTAATCTCCTCCTGCCGGCGCGTCGAGAAGAGAGCAAACGCAATCATCTTCGGCATGTTGATCGACTCAGGTCGACGAACCTGCATTTCGAAAAAGTGCCTCATCAACCTGTCCAACTCACCGAGCGTCGGCCGACGGTTGCGCTCCTTACTCTTGCTCACCATACCTAGCTTTCGTAAAACCTTGCGAGCGTCGGGCATGGCCAGCGGATCTACCTCGTAGCCCCAGGCCGGTCGCGCCACGGACAGCACCGCGCCCAGGTGCGAGAGATCATTACCGACCGTCTGCGCCTGAACACCGCCACCCTCTTTACTCATCCGCCACTGTGCAAACTCCACCAGTTTCTGACTGTTCAGAGCCGAGTCGTCAAGGTCGCCCAGCCAGGTATCCTTGATCGCCTTCAACGTCGCGTTCTTGGTTTTGCCCAACGGCCGGATCTTCTCGTACTCATCCAGGTACTGCTCGATCATCTTCCTGATCGTTACACCCTTACGGTTTGCGCGCTCAATCGCACCAGGCTCGGCCAGCTCGGTCTCACGCCGCTTGATCCAAGCCTGGGCGACCTGCTTTCGATCGAAGGTTTGGCTTTCCTGATAAACTGTTCGCCCGTCCCGATTGATCCGTATCTGCGCCGTGTAGGCCGTCGAGTTGTCCTTGCGCTTGCGTGATGTGATCGTGCCCATTTCCCGTTGCTACATTGCCGAATTCGCTTGCTACATTGTAGCAACCGACTTCAGAAAACAAGGGAAAATGGGTAAAAACCGCTGTATAAAAGATCAGTATCAATGAATTTCGAAAAACCCCAATCGCCCGTAAACACTAGCCACCCCCGTTCCGAGCCGTCTCGCCGCTTCAGTGTGGCGCCGATGATGGATTGGACTGACCGTCACTGCCGGTACTTCCTACGCATCCTGTCGAAAAACGCCCTGCTCTACACCGAAATGGTCACCACCGGCGCGCTGCTCAACGGCGATCACGAGCGTTTCCTCCGTCACAACGAAGCCGAGCACCCGTTGGCGTTGCAGTTGGGCGGTAGTGTTCCGCTGGACCTGGCCGCCTGTGCCCGTATGGCGCAGGAGCACGGTTACGACGAGGTGAATCTGAACGTTGGCTGCCCGAGTGATCGGGTGCAGAACAATATGATCGGGGCGTGCCTGATGGGGCATCCGCAGTTGGTGGCGGATTGTGTGAAGGCGATGCGGGATGCGGTGTCGATTCCGGTGACGGTGAAGCATCGGATCGGGATCAATGGGCGGGACAGTTATGAAGAGCTGTGCGATTTCGTCGGGACGGTGCGGGATGCCGGGTGCACCAGTTTTACGGTGCATGCGCGGATTGCGATTCTGGAGGGGTTGTCGCCGAAGGAGAACCGGGACATTCCGCCGTTGCGTTATGACGTGGCGGCGCGGTTGAAGGCGGATTTTCCGGAGTTGGAGTTCATTCTGAACGGCGGGATCAAGACGATGGAGGCCTGCCATGAGCATTTGCAGACCTTTGACGGCGTGATGCTGGGGCGCGAGGCGTATCACAATCCTTATCTGCTGGCCGAGGTGGATCAGCAACTGTTCGGCAGTACCGCGCCGGTGATCAGCCGGGCCGAGGCGCTGGCGCAGTTGCGGCCTTATATAGCCGAGCATTTGCTGGCCGGCGGTGCGATGCATCACATCACCCGGCATGTGCTGGGCCTGGGCACCGGTTTCCCGGGGGCGCGCAAGTTTCGTCAGCTGCTGTCGGTGGATATCCACAAGGCCAAGGATCCGCTGGCGTTGCTGGATCAGGCGGCGGAGTTGCTGGCGGGTCGTTGATCGATGCGTTGAATGTGCGGGCAACGAATGACTGTTGCCCGCTGATGTAATTCTTTTGATGTACTGACAGGATGTCTTTTGTTTATGCCCGCGTTGAATTTCTCTGGTTTCAAGCGTTGCACCCTCCTTGCCTTGTTTTGCGCCACGTCTAATGCCCAGGCCCACTGCGACGGGCTGTGTCTGGGTAACACCGATACGCCATGGGAGGTGACCAAGTTGTCTGGTTTCTCGCTTGCTTCCTTGCTGCTCACGCCTTTTACAGCCTCGCAAGAAACCACCGACAGCCATAAACGCGTTTACTCCGCCGAGGAGCTGGAAGACGCGCGGCTTTATCTAGCCAGCGACGGAATGCTGAAGGCTGCGTATTTCACTTCAGCCTTGCAGCGGTTTCGTCATGAATCGCCCGATACCGAGTTAAGCGACCTCGCCGTCGCTGCGGTGATCAGCAGTCAATGATCAGGCGGCAGCGGCAGCCGTCCAGTTCACCCAACCAAATTGCCAGGTGGCAAGGATCAGCAAGCCGAAGGCAATGCGGTACCAGGCGAAGGTGGCGTAGCTGTGGTTCGCAATGAACTTCAACAGGCCGCGCACGGCGATCATCGCGAAGATGAACGCTACGACGAAGCCCAGGGCGAAGACCGGCAGGTCGCTGCTCTGGAACAGTTCGCGGTACTTGTAGCCGGAATATACCGCGGCACCGACCATGGTCGGCATCGCCAGGAAGAACGAGAACTCCGTGGCGGCCTTGCGTGACAGGCCGAACAGCAGACCGCCGATGATGGTGGAACCGGAACGCGACGTGCCCGGAATCATCGCCAGGCACTGTACGCAACCGATCTTCAGCGCGTCGGCCCACTTCATGTCGTCCACATGGTCGACACTCACTACATGATCCCGCTGCTCGGCCCACAACATCACGATGCCGCCCACCACCAATGCAACGGCAACGGTGATCGGGTTGAACAGGTATTCATGAATCGTGTCGGCGAATAACACGCCGAGAATGACTGCCGGGAAAAAGGCGATCAGCAAATTGCGGGTAAAACGCTGTGCGTTGCTTTGGGTCGGCAGGCCTTTGACGATCTCGAAGATCTTCGGGCGAAACTCCCAGACCACGGCCAGAATGGCGCCCAGTTGAATAATGATGTTGAACGCCATGGCGCGTTCACCACCAAATTCCAGCAAGTCGGCAACGATAATCTGGTGGCCCGTACTGGAAATGGGCAGGAACTCGGTCAGGCCTTCTACCGCCCCAAGAATCAGCACCTTGAACAAGGTCAGTAAATCCATTAATCCTCCGTCAGAGCGCTCTTTGCGGGCGCCCTGTTAAATGCATTCAGGCATTGAGTATCTGAAGTAAAACAATTGGCAGATGCGCACCCATTGCCCGACTCGAGGACGGAGAATATGTCTTATCAAAAGCCACACTCAAGGCATGTTAATAAACGTCCGTGTGTGAAGTTGTCGACGTTATAGCCAAAAGACTGGCCTCCCCATAAAATGTGACCCACCTCACACTGCTCTGATACGTATGCAGTTGAGTGATGGCCAAGGGACATAAAAACAGGTCGCGATAATTACAAAATAGTGGCACCATTCCATATTGCCACCATCTAACGGCCTCAATTCCGTTAGTTCACAGCCCCGAAAAAATCAACTAAAAGCTTGAATCGCTTAATTATTGTTAGAAAACTCGGGAGCCACGTCTAAAATTCGTCCAAATGTTACCAATTGTCAGTCACAGATGAGAACCGGTGCTTTAACATCCCGATGTCAGCACCTTTTCGAGTCAATGCATGATGCTCACAGGTAACTTAGCGACTAAAAGCCCGCACCGCACAAGCGACGAACCAGGTGTTCTCACCCTGGGTCGTACCCGTGGCGTGGCTGAACACTTTAGCGCGCTAATCGCAAAGCATGTGCAGAGCGGTGTGGCTGTTGAAGCCGACGCCTACATTAGTTCATATCAGCACAACGAATATCACGGTCTGTATCGGGCGATCTTCATTATCATCGACAGCCCTCAGGCACTCGAAGATAACCTTGCGCTGGTGGAAAACCTGCGCAATGACAACTTGAAGCCGATTATTTGTGCAGTGATCACAGGTCGCGGCGCCCACAACAAGATCAAGTATTTTCTGGCCGGTGCCGACTTCTGTATCAAACTCAATACCTTGTCCGATGAAAGCGGCGAGCTGCTGGGCGAGTTCTTCAACAGTGAAGAATGGCAACGCGATATCAATCTGGTGCTGGACCCCACCCGCATCTGCCTCTCGGACACCAGCAAGAAACTCGATATCTCCTTTGCCGAAATGAAGATCCTGCAAGCCTTTGCGCAGACCGGCAATCACATTCTCAGCCACGATGAAATCGCCAGCATCATGGGGCTGAACACCCAATTCTACGACCCTCGGGCGCTGGAAAAATCCATCAGCCGCTTGCGTGGGAAAATCAAGGACGTGTACGGTACGAACGCCATACAGAGCATTCGCGGGTATGGCTATCGTCTGATGAGGGGGTTGATCTCAACCCCTTGATTCAGGGAAAACACTCTTTTGCAGCATACGAGGGAACGTCTGATGCAACGCTTCAAACATCCGCTTTCTCATAGTTTTAACCGCGTCACATATCTAATAAAAAGCTGTCAATTGCATGAGCGCTGCAACACTTAAACATAACAATAAACCATTACTCTAACGCAGACCGAGTGGAACTTATCGAGGCCATCTTTGGGCCCAGACCCTGCCTGATCGATTAATTCCGAGGAAAACATTGCTCGCCTGCCATTATTTTTTCGCCAAATTTGGTGTGTACTTTAGGAGAGAGACATGGAAACCAGCACGACCCTCCCAAGAAAATACTTTGTTGTCGTGACTAACAGCTCAGCGTCGCAGCGCGAACTCGAGAACATTCTCTCCAGTGAGCGTTTCAATTCGTTTGGCACGTCTCAGGCACAAATGTTTATTGAAGGTGTTGCTTCGCCCTCTTCCACTCCGATGCTGATGGAGTTCACTTACCCACGCGGCACAAGGAAGCATGTCGCACGTAGCATCGAACATGATACCCAGCGCATACTGGCCACCCTCGAATCGGAATGGCTGGCAGCACAATCGGCGCATTCATTCCACAATTCCACGGCCATGTCCGAAAACCCCACTGACACTTCCCGAACGATCGAATCCGACGCGCCCTGCACCGAAGCCTGGCATCTGGATAATGATCAGGGTGCATTGACGAAAGAAGGCGTCGAGATCAGTCTCACCGGGCTTGAAACCGCACTGGTGCGCAAGATGCTGCACCATGAAGATCGTGTTGTCAGTCGCGACGATCTGATCCTCAGCATCGGCCGCGAGCCGGAGCAATACCGGGGACTGGAAATGTGCCTGAGCCGTCTTCAAGACAAATTCAAGAACGCCAGCAACGGTGAACGATTGTTTCGTGCCGTGCGCAATCGCGGTTATTGCCTGATCCAGGAAGTTGTTGCCTAAACAACATCCCTCACTACAAGACAAACAGATACAAGTGCGATTACAAAAATAAAAAAGCACTCTGTTTGGTTTCGCCCCTCCCTGGTTATACCCGCCTCCTGACCCCACCTACGATAGCAAACACAATATTGATTATTCACCCCCTGCCTTTCGACCTTTTCTAACGTTTGAATATTGGAAATTCAAATAAGTTGGCACTGTGCCATCTTGTTAGAACTCGTCAGACAGCATCCCCGGCAATAACTTAGTCTATTGACTGACGACAGTTCCGCATTCCGGCGTTGTTACCTCAGGACACTGACTCAAACAACAATAACAAGTCTGCTTAACAACTCGGTTTTCTACTGTCGAAACCTGAACGGACGTCTTTTGGGGATATCGTATGGATCTTTCTCTTCGTATCAATCGAAACACCGGCCTCAAGGGACTGACCTTTTGGGGCCAATGGGCGCTGGCACAGAGTTTCATTGTTTCCCTGTTGTTCATACTGGCCGAACAGCACACCGGCACCGTCGAGTTCTACTATCGGATGTGCACGATCCTGGCGGTACTGGCCTCGGTGCCGGCTTATACTTTCAGCGGCGCGTATCGAAAGCGAGACAATTACCTGACCGGGCTGGGTCGACTGTTCATGGGCTGGTTCATGACCATGGCCGGGCTGGCGTTCATCGCCTTCATCTGCAAGGCAGATGCGCTGTTCTCCCGCCAGGTCATCCTTGAATGGGCGGTGTACGGTTTCCTCGGTCAGGCGCTGCTGTACGCACCGCTGCATGCGTTCTCGAAGTTCTACCAGCGGTCGCGCAAAAGCGAACACAAGACCCTGATCGTCGGCACCGGCGAACTGGCACTGGGCCTGGCGAAGAAGCTGAGCCAGCATGAAAACCTGCCGCTGGTTGGTCTGGTCAGCAACGGCGATACCCCGTCGCTGGAAGCGGACGCCCCGCGCGTTGTCGGCGCTCAGGACGAACTGCTCGAGCTGATCCAGACCCACGACATCCGCCGCTTGTACATCACGCTGCCGCTGTCGGAAGCCGCCAAAATCGAGGCGATGTATGTGGACTTGCTGGATGCCAACGTTGACGTGGTCTGGGTGCCGGACCTGAACAGCCTGACGCTGCTCAATCACTCGGTGAAAGTCGTGGACGGTCTGCCGGCGATCTACCTCAACGAAAGCCCGCTGACCAGCCGCCCGACCGCTGCGCTGAGCAAGAGTCTGGTGGAAAAAGCCGTCGCCCTGCTGGCGATCATTCTGTTGAGCCCGGTGCTGCTGGCCGTGGCCCTGGCGGTGAAGCTCACCTCGCCGGGCCCGGTGTTCTTCAAGCAGGATCGCCATGGCTGGAACGGCAAGGTGATCAAGGTCTGGAAATTCCGCTCGATGCGCGTGCACGATGACCGTGACGTCAAGCAGGCCAGCCGCAACGATTCGCGCATTACCGCGGTCGGTCGCTTTATCCGTCGCACTTCGCTGGACGAGCTGCCGCAACTGTTCAACGTGCTGCAAGGACACATGGCACTGGTCGGCCCACGCCCGCATGCCGTGGCGCACAACAACTACTACTCGGGCAAGATCCTCGCCTACATGGCCCGTCACCGAATCAAACCGGGCATCACTGGCCTGGCGCAGATCAGCGGTTGCCGGGGCGAGACAGACACTCTGGACAAGATGGAAAAGCGTGTTGAGATCGACCTGAAGTACATCAATAACTGGTCGCTGTGGCTGGATCTGAAAATTCTGGTGAAGACGCCGTTCACCCTGCTTTCGAAGGATATTTACTGAGACGCAGCGCTTGAGAAGGCAACACCGCAAGGGGACGAAAGTCCCCTTTTTTGTGGGCGGGATTTGGGGGTTGGCGGAGGGCTCTGCGGCCAAGGAGAGTCTGATGTTTTGATGTCGGCTGAACAGACGCCATCGCGGGCAAGCCCGCTCCCACAAGTTTCGAGGAGTGGCGAAGATTACGGCATCACCTAAAAACCTGTGGGAGCGGGCTTGCCCGCGAAGGCGCCGGATCATTCAACATCAGGTTTGAACCTGGAATACACCGACTCCCACAGCAATCACGGCTGCATCAAGATCCCCCTTCACCACAAACCAAAACGGGAGCCCACAGGCTCCCGCTTTAACTCCCCGTTCCCCCAAACCTACTCGGTAATCTTCCCGAAGTTCCGGTAGAACATGTCCCCTTCCCGACTATCCGTCATCGAGTGCAGCTGGAAGCTGCGATTGAGCCGCGCGCCACCGTCACGGGTCAGCGGTGCCCACACCAGGTTGGCGCGGCGCATGGTCGACATGCTCATCATTTCGTCGAACGGAATCGACAAATACAGCCCCTTGTCGAAACTACCCTCGCCATACTCGGCGCTGCCGGCGGTGGTGATGGTCGCCCAGGCGCCAAAGCGCACGCCGTTGAAGAACTCGCGGGAGATGTCCACCGTGCCGCCAAAGTCGCCCGCCAGGTAACGCCCGACGCTGACCGCGGCCAGCGTGTCGAACGGCAGGTCGGTGTAGCCGGTGATGTGGCCGGTCCAGACCGAGTAATCACGCAGGCCGAAACCCTGGTCGAACTCACGCTGACGCACGTAGTTCAGGTCCGCACCGATCGACCAGCGCTTGCCGGTCGGACGAAACAGCACCTCGCCCCCGACCCCGGCGAACATCGATTCCAGATAACCGCCGTAGACCATGCCGTACAAATCCTTGTCCAGTTGCTCGGCATGACTGACCTGGAACAGCGGCATGGTGGTGTCCGACGTGGTCAGGTACTGACGCAAGTCGGTGCGCACACGCGGCAGGCCGCTGGGGGCGTCGTAGGTGAATTTGTCGAAGTTGTTGATCAGGTTCTGACTGAGCAGACCGTTCCACCAGGTGTTGCGGTTGAAGCGGTACTCGGCGTCCAGATCCGCCGTGAACTGATAGAGCAAGCCATCGGGGCCGCCGACGTTCTGTTTGAAACCCAGGCCGACGCCGTAATTGAAGTGCTGCGGCGCTTCGGTGTAGAGGGTTTTCTCGTTGCGCGGCATTGCCGGATTGATCTCGGTGGTGCGGTGCAGCGATTCCAGCGGTTCTTCGTTGTTGATCACTTCGCGGAAGGTCTGCCGGGGCACGCTGGTTTCTTCCAGCGGCAGGTCGTAGCGCTTGTTGACCACGGTGAACCAGTCGATGTCGTCGTTGACGCTGTTGTCGAGAATCCGGCTCGCGCGGCCGACGGCTTTGGGCGAATGGAAATAGCGCTGCTGCTCGCCGTACACGATCAGTTCGGAATCGCGCTGAGTGATGCGCTCGACCTTGTAGCCGGCGTTCTGCTGCAAACGGCGCGACACGTCGGCCCAGTTGACCTCTTCCATGGTCGCGGTTGGCGCCTTCGCCGGCAGCGGTTCGGCCGGTGGGTCGAAGGTCTTGGCCGGGGCCTTGCGACTGACGAAATTGGTGTGGAACGTGATGCCGAACATCGCCGTGTTGCCGCGCTCCCAGGCCGCACTCACATCGACGGAATCGGTCACCTTGAACACCGCGCCGAGGTTGATCGGCGAGTCCTGCTTGATGATGTTGTCCTTGGGCTCGTGCTTGTAGTCGTTGCCTTCGTATTCGAGTTTCAGGCTGAGGCGGTCCCAGGGCGTCTGGTAACTCACGCCGCCGAAAAACGACGGCTTGCCGCGAAAGTACGAGCCGGCGTTGACGTCACCGGTGCCTTCCAGATCAGGGCGAGTGTTGAAGCGGTCACTGATCGAACCCAACGGGTTGTCGACATCGCCGCGATTACCGATGTAACCCCAGGCGATGCCGGCGCTGAAATCGAAATTGTCATAGCGCTTGTTGGCCACGAAGAATTCACTGGCAAACAAACCGGTACCGCCGATGTCTCGAAAGCCCAGCGCCACTTCCGGCGCCCAGTGGCTTTCCTGCCACAGCCGGACCTTGGCGTCGACCGCCTTGTCCTTATAGCTCTGGCTGCCGCTCAGCGCTTCGGAACCGTACGGACGGTTGGTGATGGCGGTGTAGCGAAACGAACCTTCCAGCCAGTCGAGCGGCTGCAACGAAACGCTGTATCGGCTGTACGGTTCGGTGCGGTTGGCATTGACGCTCAACTCACCGGCGGGCGACATGCGCGCGGTCGGGGTCTGCAACAGACCGACGCCGCCAAAATCATTCTGGGTGATCCGTGGCTCGGCATGCACCAGGCCACATGGCAATAACAACACAGCTGCAAAACGCAAATTCAACGAACCACCTCAGCCAACTGCGTGGCAATCAATTCGGCCAACTGCTGATTCAGTTCAGGGACAGGCGGATCCAGATCATCGTTTTTCACCGGCACCAGAATCTTGCTGCCGGCCACGGGCATCTGCCCGCTCTCGCGGTTCCAGTGGGCGATGCCGACCCGCCGCGATTCGCCGTTGGGCTGGATCAGCCACAGATAGTCGGCATCGGCGTCCGCCGTCAGCAACGTGCAGCCCTGCAGGTATTCGCGGGCCTCCTGCAACGGCTGATAAGGCAAACGGCACGACTCGGCGACGGCGCCCAGCACTTCGACTTCGTCGACCCGTTTCGGGTAGATCAGTTGATCGCCATCGTCGAGGCGGATGTTGCGGGCGAAGCCGACTTCCACCGCCACCGGATCGAGATCGGCGATCTGCCGCCCGGTCACCGGCATCTGCCGGACCTGCTCGGCCAGTCGCTGGGCCAGCGCCGCTCGACTCGGCTTGTCAAACAGCATGGCCATGCGCTGCAGCACGTCCAGATCGAACAGCACGCCGACCTTCAGCCGCGTCTGTTCTTCCAGCAATGACTGACGCAACAGGACGCCCGCCAGCCAGTAGCCTTTGGCATTCGGCACGGCCTCGCCGATCACATCGCGCAAACGTCCGCCCGCCGGCAATTCGATCGGGCCCGGGTTGGCGACATCACCGCTGACGATGACCGCGGCCTCGCTGATCCCAGTGAGTAACATCAAACACGCCGACAGCGCTCTGAGCCGCTTCACGGCAGATGCCTGCGGTCAGGGGTCAGCTGCACGATCCTGACCCGCAACTGCGAGGTCAGTTGCTGTTCACTCTGCACAATGAAACCGTCCACCGGATCGACCCAGTAACGGTTGGTCGCGCGCAGGCCGATGGCCGGCGCGTCAATCTGCTCATCGACACGCAGCACGGAGTATTCCTTGTCGAGAATGTCGAGGGTTTCCAGGGATTTTCGGGAGAAGCGGCTGTTGACGATGATCCCGACTTCCTGGCCCTTGTAGAGGTCGATCCAGCGGCGGCTGGTGTAGCCGTCGGTGATGCGATGCAGGCCCTGTTTGAACGGCGAGTCATCGGACAGACGCGTGCCGTCCAGATCGCCCTCCACGCCCAGGCCCACAGTGCGCATGGCCAGGCCGTCGCGCATCAGCAGCACCTGCTTGCCGGAGGCGACCCAGAACTGCAGGTCCTCGCGCTCGCGCACCAGCGCCAACACCCCGGAACCGGACGGTGTGGTCAGTTTGAGCTGGGGATACTTGACCCCGGCCACCTGCTCCGCCGACACGTCCAGTTCATCCGGCCCGATGACGGCGGACTTGAGGTTATTCAACGAAGCGCTCATCAGCGGATTGCAGCCACTGAGCAACACGGCCGCCATCAGGCACACGCCCACTTTCAACGTTTTCACAGTCGGCGGCCTTATTTGCTGTTGTTACTGTATTCGCTCCAGTTCTTCGCAGCGGAAGCCCCCGTCCCGACAATCGATGCCGACGGCACCAACTGGCTGATCAGGCGATTCCAGCGAGTCACGTTGGCAGGCCCGACATAGACCACGTCCTGAGGCCGCACTTCGAAGTGCGAGGCGAGCGCCATGGCGGTCGGCGACTCGGCTTCCAGCTGATAGATTTTCGCCGGCTCGACGTCGAGGTTTTCCACCCCGCGAATCACGTACACGGCGTTGCCGTTGGAGGTGGTCTGGCTCAAGCCGCCGACCGACCCGAGCACGTCGGACAGGTTCATGGTGGCGGTCTTGAAGCTCAGCGCACGGGGCTGGTTGACCTCGCCCATCACGTAGATGCGCTTGTTGTCGTTGTACGGCAGATACAGTTGATCGCCTCCCTTGAGGTAGACGTTCTGCAATTCGGAATCCTGCTGATTGAGCGCGTCGAGATTGAGCGGATAGACCCGCCCGTTGCGCGTCAGCATCAGCCCCGACAAGTCGGCATTGTTGGTATCGACACCGGCCGAACCGAGGGCTTCGACCACGCTCAGCGGGTTGGTCGAAATCGCCTGGGGGCCGGCCTTGGTGACGGCGCCCGAGACCACGACTTTCTGGCTGGCGAAACGCAGCACCGCGACATCCACTTGCGGCTCGGCAATGAATGCCGAGAGGCGTTGCTCGATGTCCGAACGCAGTTGCTGGATGGTTTTGCCGGCGGCCTGGACTTCCTTGATGTACGGGTAGTACAAGGTGCCGTCGGAACGCACCAGACGACCGTTGGCGTCGATCTGCTGTTGCGCACCCGAAGGGGCGGTCAGCTCAGGGTGATCCCAGACCGTGATGTACAGCACATCGTTGCTGCCGATGCGGTATTCGGCCGGGGTCGCCAACAACTCCGCCGGCACCGACTCACGCTTGTACGTGGCGCGGTTCATGGCGATGAGCTTGGGGGTGATCGGAATGAGCTCGACCCGGCTGCTTTCGCTGGCGCCCTGGCGCGTGATGCTACTGGTGCTCAGGTACTGGCCGGGGGAGAACATGCAACCTTGCAAAGCGATACTTGCCAACAATAAAAGAGAAAAACGACGGGTCATAATGGCACTACGCTATTCAAGGGCGAATCCAAAAACAAAGTCACCCGACTTTCGTCGGGCGACCCTGTACTGCACCAACAGATACTTCAGTTAGTTGTGCGTGCCGGTTGTACCCGTGGTACCGGTGGTACCCGTTGTACCGCCGTTGGCACTTCCACCACTGTTGGACGCCGCTACAGCACTGGCGACCATGGCAGTACTGGCAGCAGGCGCTGTAGAAGCCGCGACACTGCCAGATACATTGGTCACTGCTGTAAGCGGCGCTTCAGCTGCGGAGGCCCAGTTGCTCAACATCGTCAACAGGGCGATCGCCATCACTTTCTTCATATCAACTCCTTTCTAACATCGCACCTGAACATCGGGTGTTGGTTAGAGGTGGTAGAGTTCAAGTCGCAAAAAGCGCGAACAAGATCCGTTGTTCTTTCACAGTCTTACGCAACTGATAAAAGTCGAACGGCAGGTTTATATCTACGGACTTGCAAAAGGCATTGCCAGTCTAATTTCCCGACGATATCTAACAACCTGACTGAAACTAACATTGCACTAAAACGCCATCATCCCTGATAACCCCGAGGATGATTCGATTGCCAGCGCCAGGTGTCGGTGACCATGTCCTGCAAGTTGCGCGTGGCTTTCCAGCCGAGTTCCTTGGCGGCCTTGGAGGCGTCGGCCCAGCTCTCGGCAATGTCCCCGGAACGCCGTGGCATCACCCGGTAAGGCACCGGCTGCCCGCAGGCCTGCTCGAAAGCCCGCAGCACCTGCAACACGCTGTAGCCGTCGCCGGTGCCGAGGTTCCAGGTATGAATGCCGGTACGGTCGGCGATGGTTTGCAGGGCTTTCAAGTGCCCGTCCGCCAGATCGACGACGTGGATGTAATCACGCACGCCGGTGCCGTCGACCGTCGGGTAATCGTCGCCGAAGATCGACAATTCCTTGAGGCTGCCGACCGCCACCTGGCTGATGTAAGGCACCAGATTGTTCGGAATGCCGTTGGGGTCTTCGCCCATCTGGCCGCTGTGATGCGCGCCGATCGGGTTGAAGTAGCGCAGCAGCGCAATGCTCCAGCGCGGTTCCGACTGGCACAGGTCGCGCAGCACGTTCTCGACGATCAGCTTGGACTGGCCGTAGGGATTGGTCGGAGTGCCGGTCGGGAAATCCTCGCGGATCGGCATCTGCGCCGGCTCGCCGTAGACCGTGGCAGACGAGCTGAACACCAGCCGGAACACTCCCGCCGCTGCCATCGCCTGGCACAGCGTGATGCTGCCGCTGACGTTGGTTTCGTAGTATTCGAGCGGCTTGCGCACGCTCTCGCCGACAGCCTTGAGCCCGGCGAAGTGCAGCACGGCATCGATGGCGTGCTGCTGGAAAATCCGGTCCAGCAGGGCCCGGTCACAGACATCCCCGCGAATCATCAGCGCACTTTTGCCGCAAATGGCTTCCACCGCGTGCAAGGCGGCGTCGCTGCTGTTGCAAAGATTATCCAGAACTACAACTTCATAACCTGCTTCAAGTAGTGCAAGTGTGGTGTGCGAGCCGATATAGCCGGCGCCACCCGTTACCAGAATCTTCATAGCGCGGTCCATAAGTGGGAAAAGTGCCAACTCGCGTGTCAAGCGCTGTTTGTTTAATGTGTGTCTTGATTCACACAAACAGCGCGACAACAACCAGAAACAAAAACAGTTCAATCACTGGCTATAAATATTTTTACAAGCCAAACTGTATTGCCTGGTACTTATTAGCACTCCCGCGCATTCATCACTATCAACGGATGCCGACTAAAAATAACCAATAAGTGTCAAACCGACATCTCATAACATTGTCGTGTTTTACACTCATTGCTATTTGCCACTCATCTCCCGAGTCAGGTATTAAAGTACAGCTTCAATAACTTGCAACCTTTCGTTATTGCAATAAACGATGGCAGTGCGCCATGAATGACCAGGAAACTTTTATGATCCGTAAATGTTTGTTCCCCGCTGCCGGTTATGGCACGCGTTTCTTGCCGGCCACCAAAGCCATGCCCAAGGAAATGCTGCCGATCGTCAACAAGCCGTTGATCGAATACGCCGTTGAAGAAGCACGGGACGCCGGCCTGCAACACATGGCCATCGTCACCGGACGGGGCAAGCGCGCACTGGAAGACCACTTCGACATCAGCTACGAACTCGAGCACCAGATTCGCGGCACCGAAAAAGAGAAGTTCCTGGCCGGCACTCGCGAGCTGATCGACACCTGCACCTTCTCCTACACCCGTCAGGTGGAAATGAAAGGCCTGGGCCACGCGATTCTCAGCGGCCGCCCGTTGATCGGCGACGAGCCGTTCGCCGTGGTGCTGGCGGACGACCTGTGCCTGAACCTCGAAGGCGACGGCGTACTGACGCAGATGATCGAGCTGTACAGGAAATTCCGCTGCTCGATCGTCGCCATCCAGGAAGTCCCGCGCGACCAGACCCACAAGTACGGCGTGATCGCCGGCGAGGCGATTTCCGAGGGCATCTACCGGGTCAACCACATGGTGGAAAAACCGGCCCCGCAAGACGCACCGTCGAACCTGGCGATCATCGGCCGCTACATCCTCACGCCGGACATCTTCGACCTGATCGCCGACACCGAGCCGGGCAAGGGCGGCGAAATCCAGATCACCGACGCCTTGATGAAACAGGCGCAGAACGGTTGCGTGCTGGCCTACAAATTCAAAGGTCTGCGCTTCGACTGCGGCGACGCCGAGGGTTACCTGCAGGCAACCAACTTCTGCTACGACAACGTCTATCTGAAGGGCCGCTGAGCGGCCCTCACTGATTCATCGCCGCACGCACATCCAACGAGGCAACCATGAACATTGCACAACATTCCGCAGAGATTGAACGTGAGGTGGACAACCTCGGGGTGATGAGCTGGTTATCCCGTCATCAGCCATTGCCCAGCGCCAATGGCCCGTGGCTGGGCACCCTGCTGCTGGTCGACCGCCTCGGCGTGTTTCCCTCGTCCGGGGACATACGCCGAGCGATGCGCGATCCCTGGCCCCTGCTCGCCCACCTGAAACGGATCTACGGCGAACAGGCGCTGGAGGTCGATGACCGCGACGGCCTGAAAGTGATTTTCAGCGACTGGCGTTTTCGCGTGCGGATCTGCTGCAACGACCCGGCGATCATCGTCAACGTGGAAACCCGTTGCGTGACGCAGTTGATGCCGCAGAAAACCGCAGAGCTGCTGAGCCATCTGGATCTGTTCGACAACTGACGGCTACTTCGAAGTCTCGCCACAGCTGTCCTGTGGCGAGACTTTTTGCTGTCCGCCCACGACCCAACGATAGAAGTAATCGGCAATCACCCGCCCGCCCGTGGCCGGCAGCGGATGAATCTTGTCCGGCCCGATCATGGCCGCTGCGTAGCGTTTGACGTCCGTACCGAACGCGCATTGCAGATTGGCGTAACCCAGACGCTGCTCACGGGCCCAGGGCTCGATGACCTGCGCATAAGCCGACATCGGATAGGCGCTGGAGCGGGTGGTGTCCTGACGCAGGATCAGGTTGATGCTCGCTGCCGGTTGTATCTCGCGGAGCATGCCGACCAGCCCCTGAACATTCTGCAGATACTGCTCAGGCTTTACGCCAAAACCCTGGTCGTTGCCACCGAGCATGATCAGGTAAATGTCTGCGGGGATCTTCGACACCACGGCTTTCCACTGCGCCTGCCAGCGCGCATCGTCGTGATAGAAATCAGCAGATGCCGCACCCGACGCGGCCAGTTTCGATACCCGAACCCCGTTCTGATCGTTACTCAGCCACAGGCCGAACAAGGTCGGCGCACCCTTCAGCACTTCCAGTCTGAAAGACCAGTCGGTCGCGGCCGACGTGCCAGGTAAAGGGACTTCCTGTACGCCCTCGCCCGCGAGTTTCAACGGCTGCCAGTCGGCGGAGGGTGACCAGCGATAACGCAACTCACTGGACTCACCGTTGCCGAGGTAAAGCAGTTTCGCCTGAGTGACCGCGGTGTTGATGGCAGGCGTCGGGCTGGCCTCGACTTGCAGCCAGGCGCCGGGGCGGCCGGTCACGGTGCGGCTGTCGGGGCTGGCCTGGCCGAGGCCGGAGACCTGCCAGTCGCCGCCGAAGTATTTTTCGCTGCTGCGGGTGTACTTGAAGTGCGTGCCGCCCAGCGCTGCACCGTGGTTGAAGCCGACGTAGCCCGGCCCGGCAAACCCGACCTCCCCGGCCACGCGCTGCACCAGTTTGTTCAGGTAGAAATCCTGCCCGGCGCTGTAGCTGTCGCCGATCACCGAGATCGACAACACCTTGCCGGCCTTTCCTTCGCGCCACTGGCCAAAGCGCTCGCGAGCGTCGCCGATTTGCACCACCGACGCCGCCACCGGCGGCACATCATCAACAGCCAGCATGGATCGCTTCCTTCATCGGGTCTGCGCCACCGGAGCGATGGTTGCCGCCGGTTTCTTTTTCGTCGCCGCACGTTCGCCGAGAAACAGCACGGAAGTGAAGTTGAACCGACTGAAAATCATCGACAACACCACAGGCCCGAGCAAACCAAATGTCAAACCGCAGAACACCAGCACGCTTTCGTCTTTCACACCCAGGCGGCCGAGGATCGAACGCGACGTAGCGGCGAACAATACGTGAAACAGGAAAATCGCGTAGGAGTAACCGCCAAGCCAGGTCAGCGCCTTCGAGCGCATGTCACTCGACAGCAATGCGATGCACGACACGCAGCCCACCGCCAGGCCAATCAGGCTGCGGCGGTCGACGATCAGCTCGCGGTCCACCGACGCCACGTACAGCAACGTCAGCGAGATCAGCACAAACACCAGCGGGCCGATCACCTTGAACGTCTGCTTCAGCTCGCTGACTTTCTCCTGACCGATCATGCCCGCCACGAAGAACGGCAGCAGATAAATCGCCCCGTTGATACCGAATGCGTCCAGCGGAAACGGCGGCAACAGGAACACCGCCGCCGCGAACGCGAACAACAGATACAGGCGCGTCGGTGTACGCAGCAGCCCGCGCCATTCCAGCAGGCCGACGAATATGAAAATGATGAACACCGCCTGCAGGAACCAGAAGTGGTTGATCGGCACATAGAACGACAACAGCGCATCCATCACGCTGACGTCCTTGTTCACGCCCGGCCCCACCGCCTGCAATACTGAGAACGGCACCCCCACGCAAAACAGCGGCACGATCAGCCGCCGCACCTTGCCGCTGAAGAACGCGGAAAAGTCATTGCCGCGAATCTTGTAGAGGGAATAGATGTAGCCGGAGATGAAGGTGAACAGCGGCATGCGCACGTACACCATCGAATCGGCGATCACCCGGAACGGCGAGCCGATGTCGATTTTCAAACCGCCGCCCAACGGCCCGATCACGTGATAAAGCACCAGCAACAGGCACGCCAGGCCACGCAGGGTTTCGATCTCCAGGGACTTTTTCTTGCTCGACATAAAGCACCCGCCTCAATTCAGAATTCTTGATTCAACCTTCACCGGTTTGTTCGCCCGCAGCATCAACCCCAGGCCCACGAACAGCACCGGCACCACCATCGAAAAGTGCCGGGCGAACGAACCGAAGTCCGGTTCGAACAAGCCTTGAACCAGCAGGAATGCCAGCGGAATCGCGATCAGTTCCTTGGGTTTGGTCTGGATCGGCGCGCCCTTGTAATCGGTCGAGGTGATGACTTTGAACAGCAGCAGCGCGGTCATGATCATCAACGCCACGAAGATCACCTGGCCCGGCCCGGACAGCAGGATCAGCTCTACGGGGAACGACAAGCGGAAGAAAATGATCATCGAGTCCAGGGCCTGCGAGACGAAGTCGCTGCCGCTGAGCCACGACACGATCAGCGATTTGGACCCCTCCTCGCCCGCCGTGCGCAGTTCGTTGTTGCTGGCACGAATCGACGACACCGGAAAGCCCAGCGCCAGTTGGATCGCCATCGCAACCGCCAGGTAGAACAGGAACAGCATCAGGAAGAAGGTGGTGCGCGAGACGTACTTTTTCATCACGCAGACGCCGACCCAGGACAGCGAAAACAGAATCCAGTAGGGCCGGATCAGCACGCCGTAGATCACCGCCGAGAGGAAAAATCCGCCGCGATATTTGCGTGTCAGCGAGCTGAACAGAATGCTCAACACCGCCACCGACACGATGATTTCCTTGGTCAGGTTTTCCAGGAAAAACGAACGCACGATGCCCCACAGGCACAGGGTTCCGAAGATGGTCAGCGGCATGCGCCGGAACACCACCACGGGAATCGCCGTGAGGAAAAAGTTGCAGAACATCCCGTAGGCCCAGGCGTTGGTCAGGTTGATCCCGGTGGGCCGCAGCAGGAATGCCGAACACTCGTAGGACGAGCGATCCGGCGAGAACGGGTTCCAGAAATTACAGTTGTCGGCCCGGGCATAGGACGACCACAGGGTCATCGCATCCGGGCCCGGATCGCGCGGCACCAGCAGCGGCATCGCCACGGACAGAAACAGCCCGGTGAACAGGATCAGGAACGACAGCGAGGAATCGAGACGGCGGCCGCGAAACTCGATGCACGGCAGTTTCAGGCCCATGACACGACAGCCTTTTTCGCGCGCGTGGCACGAGTCAGCAGCGCAATCACGGCGAGCTGCACGATGATCGCAAAGACGTTGCCCCAGGCCGCGCCGTAGATCGAATAATGCTTGATCAGCAGGTAACTGACCGGCACTGAAACCAGCAGACAAATGGCCGCGCTGGCCAGGGACACCCGACTGTTTTTCGAGGCGATCAACCCGCCCCAGACGATGTCGCCAATGGCGCGCAGGGCGAAGGAGAAAATCAGCACGCCGAGGATGCCGTTGTCCGGACGCGGAACGCTGGTGGCGACGTAATCGAGCACCACGTTGAAGAACAGATAAATCCCCACCGCGACTGCCGCCGACACCGCCAGCGAACGTGCGACCCACTTGTTCACAAACAACTGCCGGACCGTGAACGGTTGCTGATCGGCCTGATAACGCTTGGCGAGCAGCGGAATGCCGACCACCGCCACCACCGCGTAAGACAACGCCTGCAAGGTGTTGGCCGCCGACCACGCGTACACGTATTTACCGAGGCTGGCGTAAGGTTCGAGGTCTATGATCAGAAAGCGTTCGGCGTACTGACTCAGGGCGATCAGGCCAGTGCCGAGGTAAAACGGCAATCCGGCTTTCCAAACCGCCGCCGTCGCCAAGGTTCCCTCTTCCCGCCCGCGATGGACGTTCACCACGATCAGGTAACCGGCGACGATCACCAACACGTTGGCGATGACCCACAGCCACAACACGCTGGCGATTCCGGACACCCAGCCGAGCGCCATTCCGCCCACCGCCAGCAACGCCCAAAGTCCGGTCTTGATGAAAAACAGCAGCGCACCCGCCGTGGCTTTCTGTGCGGAAAACACGAACGAGTTGATCTCGAACGACAGGTGTTCGGTGAGCAGCACCAGCGTCACGCAAGCGATCAGCGCGGTGGTCGCCTCCACCGACTGGAACAGTGAATAAATCACCACCGTCAGCACCGACAACGCCAGGCCCACGGCCAGGTACAGCAGCAGCACCTTGTCCACGACCCGTCGCGAACTGCCGCCCACGCTGATCAGCCGATTGATTTCGGAACTGAAACCGACGCTGTAGAACTTCGACGCGATCAACGACGCCGCGACCACCACGCCGTAAAAACCCAGCGCCTCGTAACCGAGGTAATGGGTGATGGCGAGCACCAGCAAGAACTTCGCGCCCAGTGCCCCGCCCCGCAGCAACAGCCGGAATATCATCGAATGACGCCCTTGATGATGTCGTCCATGGCCACGGTTTTCGCCTCGATCTCGCGGCAGGTGTCGGTCAGGCGCTTGCCGAAATTCGACAGCGCGTCAGGCGCGTAAACCGTGTCGATGATGGTGTCGACATTGATGTCGCCGCCGTTAATGACCCAGTCCTCGACGCCCATGTCCTGATAGGCGCCGAAGCCTTTGCGTTCGTAGCTGATGTGGTACGCCGGCACACCCGAGAGCAGCGATTCGATCGCGCCGTGCAGGCGCACGGAAATCACCAGGTCCGGTTGGTATTTGGCCAGCGTTGCTTTCAGCGGCAGCAAGTCTTCGGTGATGCCCAGTTCGCGATAGAACGCGCCGTCATCGTTACCGCGCACGGCGCTCTGTACGGCGCAGACCACTTTGCTTTTGTTCTTCAAGCGCTGCAGCAGCACTTTCAGGTTGGCCACGTAAGCAAGTTTCTTTTCCTTGCTCCACGCCGGTGGTTTGCGCAGCACCACGCACACCGTGGCCGGCGTCGAGGCGCAGCGGGTGAACTTGGGTTGCTGAAGGATCTTGCCGGCCAGCGCCTGCACCGCGAGGTCCGGTGCGCGGTAGACATTCTCGCAAGCATCGAACAGCGCCGAGGAACGGTTATCGCGCACGAACACCGCGTCGGCGCTGGCGTAGTGGCCGACGATCTTGTCGCTGTCGCCGTGGAACGGCCCGATGCTTTGCGGCAGATACACCGACGGCACTTTGCTGAGGATCGCGGTTTCCAGCTGCTTGGCGTGGCCGAGTTTCAGCTTGATGTGCTCGAAGGCACTTTTCGAGCGCATGTAGCCGCCGCCGACACCGACGATCAGATCGGTTTTCTTCAACAGATCCGCCAACCCGGCGTAGGACTGATTGAGAAACACCGCCTGTTTGACTCGGCCCAAACCCTTGGCCGCCATCACCGGCGCGTCGAAACGCGGGTGCGGCAGGTACTTGAAAGAGTCCGGATCGGACGCCACGACGCTGATCGCGGTGTCTTCGCCAAAGTTGCGCTGCACCAGCGCAATGGCCAGATCGACCAGCAGACCATCGCCGGAATTGGAGGCACTGTAGCCATGCAAAATCGTTACGTTCATGAGCGGAGTTCTACTTAATAAGAGGGAGCGGAATACACGTCGTAGGTCTGGCGGATCATCAACGCGGCGCTGAAACGCTCGCGGACGATGCGCCGACCTTCGATGCCGAGAGCCGACAACGCAGGCTTCTGGATTTTCTTCAGGCGCTCGGCCAGCGCCTGGTGATCACCGGCGGGGAACACGTAACCGGACACACCATGGGTGACCAATTCGGGCAACGACGTGCAGTCGCTGGCAATCACCGGCAGGCCCAGAGCCATGCCTTCCAGCGGCACCATGGCAAAGCCTTCCCAGCGGCTCGGCACGATCAGCGCATCGGCTTTCTGATACAGCGCGTGCACTTCGGTTGGCGTCACCCAGGGCAGGTATTCCACCCCGTCCAGCGGCGGACATTCGACGACGTCCTCGTTCACCGCACTGCCCACCACCGTCAGTTTCAGGTCGCTGCGTTTTGCTTCGCTGTAGGCCTTGAGCAATACGTCGAAGCCTTTCTGGTAGTCGAGGCGACCCACGAACAGCAGATGAATCGGTGCCGGATCGTTGGCCTTGCGTTCTTCATGCTTGTGATCGATGCCGTTGTAAATCAGCGTCATGCGCTTGCGCTCGATGCCAAACTTCGCGGCCTTGTCCAGTTCGAACTGGCTGACGCAAATGATCTTGTCCGTGACCTTCTGCAGCACGCGCTCGATCCCCGCATAGACTTTCTGCTTGATCGGCGAGCTTTCCATCAGGAACGAAAACGCATGGGGGCAGTAGACGATTTTCGGCTTGCGCCACGGCCGCAGGAGCACGCACACGCAGCGGCCGATCACCCCGGAAAAGGTGCTGTGCAGATGCACCACATCGGGTTTTTCCTTGAGCAGGACCCGCGCCAGTTGCCAGGCAAAACGCAGCAGCGACGGCACATTCCGCCCGCTTCGGGCGAAGGTGCGGATCTGCTGTGCATCGATGCCGTGCAGTTCTTTCTTCTGGTCGAGCGGGACCAGATACACCAGCTCATAGCGCCCGTCTTCCGGAGCCGCCGAAATCGTGCGGATGACCGTCGCCACCCCACCTTTGATCGTTTCCGCCACGTGCAGTATTTTTTTCACAACCCACCCACTTTCATGCCTGTAAGGACCGTCGCTGAATTTCAGGACTGGTCGGACGCGTATTCGTAGTTGTAATAGCTGCCGTTGCCGTAATAGCTGGCCGCACGCTTCTCGACGCCGTTGAACACCGCGCCCTTCAACTCGATACCGTTCTGGGCGAAACGACGGATCGTCATTTCGATTTCCTTGGCCGGGTTCACCCCGAACCGCGCGACGATCAGGCTGATGCCGGCTTCGCGACCGACAATCGCCGCATCGGTCACGGCCAGCAGCGGTGGCGTGTCGATGATCACCACGTCATAGCGCTCGCTGAGTTGCGCCAGCAGTTCGCGGAAATTGGCGTGCATCAACAGTTCGGAAGGGTTGGGCGGAACCTGGCCACGGCTGATGAAGTGCAGGTTGTCGACCTCGACCTTGTTGATCGCCTGATCGAGGGTGCAGCGCTTGACCAGCAGATCCGACAAGCCGTTGGTGATCGGCGTGTTCAGCGTCTTGTGCAGATGCCCCTTGCGCATGTCGGCGTCGATCAGCACCACGCGCTGCCCGCTCTGGGCCATGACCGCCGCGAGGTTGGAAGAGACGAAGGTCTTGCCGACCTGCGGGCTCGGGCCGGAAATCATGATGCGGTTGTTGGTCGAATCCAGTGCGGCGAAGTGCAGGCAGGTGCGCAGGCTACGGATCGATTCGATGGACAGGTCCGTCGGGTTGCGCAGGGCCAGCAGATACGCCGGCGTGTCCGCCGCGACTTTGGCCCGGACTTTTCTGCTGTCCTCTTCCTGTTGCAGGGCGCTGTAGGGAATCGACGCGTAGACCGGCAAGCCAAGCTGCTCGATGGCTTCCGGCCCTTCCAGGCCCTTACTCAGGGATTTACGCAACAGCACCAGCGCCACGCCGACGAAGGCGCCGAGGAAGGTGGCGATCAGCACGATCAGGGCTTTTTTCGGTTTGACCGGGCTGGTCAGGTCGACGTCCGCCGTATCCACCAGGCGCACGTTACCCACGGCACCGGCGCGAATGATGTCCAGCTCCTGGGATTTGTTGAGCAACTGGGTGTAGATCTGCGAAGCGACTTCGACATCGCGGGTCAGGTTGAGCAGTTCCTGCTGCGTGGCCGGCAGGTCCTGCACCTTGCCTTCCAGCGAACGCTGCTGCTGGGTCAATTCACCGATCTGGGTCATCAGCGCGCGGTAGGCCGGGTGCTGTTTGGTGAACTTGCGATCCATCTCCGCCTGTTGCAGTTTCAGCTCGGAAATCCGCGTTTCGAGCGCCACGGACTGGCCGAGCACCGATTGGGTTTCCAGCGAGATGTTCACGGTCTTGCCGTGGGTCTGGTAGGCGTTGAGCGCATCGCTGGCCTTGGCCAGATCGCGTTTGACCTGCGGCAACTGGCTTTGCAGGAAGGCCAGGCTCTGCGCCGCTTCGGCCGAAGTGCGGCGCACGTTCTGATCGACGTACAGCGAAGCGATCTTGTTGAGGATCTTCACCGCTTCGGCGGCGTCGCTGCTGGCCAGGGCCAGGCGGATGATGCCCGACTCCTTGCCTTGCTCGGAGATGTCCAGCGCGTCCTGATAACCCTGGATGGTCACGATGCGCGGGTAGCGCACCACTTCGAAACGTGTCCCGGGGTTGGCCAACAGTTGCGCGACCTGCCCTTCTACGCCGTCCTGGGCGAAGGCTTCGCCCGCCACGCCTTCTACCAACAGGTTGTCGTTGTCGTCCAACAGCTGAAAGCGATGTTGTTCGCCGGCAATCAGGGTGAGTTTCTTGCCCAGCAGTTCCTTGGGCAGATTGAGCTTCGCAAACTCCAGACGCTCACCGCCCCAGGCGTAGCTGCTCAGGCCGAAACGCGGCGGCGCGACGCTGAGTTCGGTCTCACCGCGATAGCGCCGGGAGAGAAAGCCGCCGATCAGTGGAAAGGTGTTGGGGGTGACGTCGATATCCAGGCGCAGATCGTCGACCGTCTTGCCGATCACTGCGCGGGATTTGATGATGCCGATTTCGGTCACCGACGGCGATTGCCCGCCGAGCATGCTGTTGAGGTCGGAAAAACCGAGCATGTCGTTCTTTTTCGGTTCGACCTGCACCAGCGCGTTGGCCAGATACACCGGCGTGGCCAAAATCGCATAGGCCACACCGGTCATCATGAACGCGCCGGTGAACGCACCGATCAACCACTTCTGATCGATCAGGCTGCCGAAGATGCCGAGAAGATCAATACTGTCTTGATCATTTTCACGGGTGCCGATTACTGACGGTAACTGCATAAGTCTTTCTTACCATTCACTGAACTGAAGAATATTCATCAACGCGCCAGGCGTTGCGCCCATGAGCTAACAGCATCTTCAATCAATGCATGGGCATGAATAAAAGCGGCTTGCCCCTGACGATACGGGTCCTGTATTTCTCGTTCGCTCTGCCACTTGCCCAGCAGAAACACTTTGCCCCTGGCGTGAGAGGCAATCTTCAGTACTTGATTAACATGTTGTTTTTCCATGACCAGAATCAGGTCTGATTCATTGACGATGTCCGCTGTCAGTTGCCGCGCCGTGAACCCTTCGGCACTGTGCCCACGGTCTTCCAGCACTCGGCGCGCGGTCGACTCCATGCCTTCGCCGACCCGTGCAGACAGGCCTGCGGAGGTCACGCTGATCGCCGAGGGTGTCAGTGCATTGCGCAACAGAAGTTCCGCTGTCGGACTTCGGCAGATATTGCCTACGCAAACGACAAGAATCTTTTTGAACAAGGTTTACTTTCCCGTGTAATGTCAATCGGCCAACATGCCTTGCACATTCGAATGAACCCGCAAGACCTTCCTTCACTCGGAAATAGATTCACCCTTAATACCGATGCATTAAGTACCACGGCCTCTAAAAGTCCCCCAACCAGAATTACCGGACTAAAAATAACTGTGATTTTCAGGCGAAAGTTTTCCGACAAAAAATAACATTCGTGCACTTCGCGCCCTCTTCGTCATCGAAATACAGGCAACGAGATAACAATTGGCTAGATGTCATTCTCATCAGGAGAGCAGACATGAAATCAGCACATCTCAAACATCTTGGTGCCGCCGCCCTGTTGATGCTCAGTGCTACCGCGCAGGTTCACGCCAGCACGTTGTTCCCGTCACTGCCCGCCAGAACCATCGGCGTTCAGGTCAAGATCCAGAACTTCACCCCGGCCGACGCCGAGCAGATCAAGGCGGCGGGATTCAGTTTCGTGCGCTTCGGCGTGTGGAGCGACAGCCTCGGCGCCAAGGCCTATCAGAAACAGATCAGCGATGCGTTCGCGGCGGCGAGGTCCGCCGGCTTGCCGGTCTTGATGACTGTGCGCGCCACCAAGCCGTTGACCGGCGACCTGACAACCGCCGGTGAAGCGTTCGCCAACGCGGTGAGCGGGCTTGAGCAAGCATGGAGCACACAACTGGTGGGGATCGAAATCTGGAACGAGCCGGATCTCGACACCTACTGGCCCACCGGAGACTTCAAAAACACCTTCGTGCCGTTCATGACGGCCATGTGCAAGACGCTGCAGGGCAAACCGCAATCGACGCCTCTGGTAGGCTTCGGTTTTGCCCGCCCGCCGACGGCCGGTTCCGCCTCGACCGTGGCACTCAACAGCATTCTCGGCACCTATCCTGAGTGCCTGGACGCCATTTCCTACCACCCCTACGGCATGACCGCGACACAGATCAGTAACGCGCAGAACTTCATTCAGCAAAACTTCCGTCTGCCGGGCGTCATCAGTGAATGGGGCATCTCGGCGCTCGCTTCAAACGGTGGGCCGGAAGGGCAAGCCAGTAAAATCTCTGCGTTCATCGCGGATGTTAAAAAACTCAACATTCCGCTGACGTCGATTTATGAATGGAAGAACAGCGAGTCGGGGAGCAACGACCGGGAGAAGAATTTCGGCCTGCTGACCTCCGATGGCCAGCCGAAACCGGCACAGGCGGCGGTCTCGACGCATTTGAACGCCGATTAAGCCGTACAGCGGGTCGGTTGCTTTGAACCTGTGGTTCTTTTTGGCATCGTATTGATCGATAACGCGCCCCGCCTTTCAAACAGCCGTTTTCAGGTTGTTGCCACCGGGGCGCTCGATACGCCGACATGCCCTTGAGTGGCTGTCGGCGCTCGGGTAATGTCACCAGACCCATAGGACAGAGCACGCTCATGACTTCCAAGCTGGAACAACTCAAACAGTTCACCACCGTCGTGGCCGACACCGGCGACTTCGAAGCGATTGCCCGGGTCAAACCGGTCGACGCCACCACCAACCCTTCCCTGCTGCTCAAGGCAGCCGCGATTCCGGCCTACGCCGAACTGCTGAACGCCAGCGTGCGCGACTGCAAGGGCGATGTCGGCCTGGCCAGCGACCGTTTCGGCGTCGCAGTCGGTCAGGAAATCCTCAAGGTCATTCCGGGCCGCATTTCCACCGAAGTGGATGCGCGCCTGTCGTTCGACAAGGACGCGATGCTCAAGCGTGCCCATCGCCTGATCGAACTGTACGACAAGGCCGGCGTCGGCCGTGACCGCGTGCTGATCAAGATCGCCTCGACCTGGGAAGGCATCCGTGCCGCCGAAGTCCTGGAGAAGGAAGGCATCCAGACCAACCTGACCCTGCTGTTCTCCTTCGCTCAGGCCGCTGCCTGCGCCGATGCCGGCGTGTTCCTGATCTCGCCGTTCGTGGGCCGCATCTACGACTGGTACAAGAAGGCCAACGGCAACGACTACACCGGTGCCGACGATCCGGGCGTGCAGTCCGTGACGCGCATCTACAATTACTACAAGGCCAATGACTACAAGACCGTGGTCATGGGCGCGAGCTTCCGCAACCTCAATCAGATCGAGCAACTGGCCGGCTGCGACCGTCTGACCATCAGCCCGGACCTGATCGACAAGCTGGCAGCCGACACCGGTAAGCTGGAACGCAAACTCGCTCCGGGCCATGCCGGCGAAGCGCGCCTGAGCCTCAACGAATCGCAATTCCGCTGGTTGTCCAACGAAGACGCGATGGCCACCGAGAAACTGGCCGAAGGCATCCGTCAGTTTGCCCGCGACCAGGAAAAACTCGAGGCGCTGCTGCAAGCCAAGCTGTAATCGGCCGAGCACAGACGCAAAAAGGGCGAACCCTCACAGGTTCGCCCTTTTTTGTGCCTCGCGTTCTGGCTGATCAGTGCCGTTCGAGGGCATTCACCAGGTCATGGAAGGCTTCGCGGTTGGAGTCGTTCAGGCCCATGAGGATCTTGTGCGCTTCGAGCACCTTGATCCGCACCACCTCTTCCGACTGATCCTGATCCGGCAGGTCATCGAGGCATTCCGGGCACGGCACGGGATGGTTGACGATATTGAACACCTGCTCGAAACCCATCGACTGCAACAGACGGGTAATGTCCTCGTGGGTGGTGACCACGGTCGGCAGCAGGCCGACCTTCTGCCGCGACAGGATCGACAGCTTGGCCAACAGGCCCAAGGTGGTGCTGTCGATGCTGCGGGTTTCGGTCAAATCGATCACGATCGCGTTGAAATTCAGCGCGGTGAAGATTTTTTCAATAGTCGCATCCAACGCCGAACACAGGGTCAGGCGAACTTCACCGACGAACTTCAGGACGAAGGTGCCGTCCTGCTCGGCGAACTGGATTCTACCGGTACTCATCAAAGATTCCTGCTCAACACCAACAGGGCGATATCATCCGGCATCTCCCCTAGCGTGGCCAATCCAAAAACCTGCCGCAGACCATCCAGGCTGCCGCCCGCCGACTTTACCTTTTGCGGTAAAGCGGCTTCTTTCTCTTTGAGTGTGGGCTCTGGCAAAAGATCCAGAATGCCATCAGACATCAGCGTCAGGCTGAACGTCGGTGGCAGTTCGAGCACGTGGTCTTCGTAGGTGGCTTCATTGAAAAGCCCCACGGGCAGACCGCGCCCCTCGAGGTAGCGAACACTGTCAGGCGTGTACAACACAGGCAACGGCAGATGGCCGCCGATGCTATAGGTCAACAAACCGGTCTCCTCGTCGATGACTCCACCGACCATTGTGACGTGTTTACCCAGCTTACAACTGATCAGCCCCCGGTTGATATGACCGAGGACTTCCGAAGGCTTGAATTCCGGCAGCGTGCCGTTGCGCTTGGATTCGAACAGCAGGCGCGTAGTCATGAACTTCAGCAGCACGGTGACGAACGCCGAAGAGGCGCCATGACCCGATACATCCGCCAGATAGAACGCTACCCGGCGCTCGTCGACCCGGAAGTAGTCGACAAAATCACCCGACAGGTACAGCGACGGGATGATCTGGTGCGCAAACCTGAATTCGTCGATGGCCCATGGACTTTCCGGCAGCATGTTCATCTGCACCTGGCGACCGGCGTTCTGGTCTTCCTGGAGCAGGTTCAGGCTGGCTTCGAGTTCGCGGTTGGCCTTTTCCAGTTTCTCGCGGTAGCGCTGGTTTTCCAGCAGCAGACGCGCACGATCCAGGGCCCGGCGCACGGAGTGCTCGAGCACGGCCAGATCTTCGAGAGGCTTGATCAGGTAGTCCGCCGCGCCCAGGCGCAGGGCCTCGACCGCGTCGTTCATCACGCCGGCGCCCGAGACAACGATCACCGGAGTCTGCGGTGACCGCTCAGTGACCTGACGGATGAGTTCGAGACCGCCCATCTGCGGCATGCGCAGATCGCAGATGACCAAGTCGGGCGTGTCTTGCTCGAATACCTGAAGACCCTGCTGGCCGTTACTGGCCTGCAAGACGCTGAAACCACTGTCTTCCAAATAGGCCGCGAGGCTCGCGCGCACTACTTCGTCATCATCGATTATCAGCAGCGTGGCACTGGTTTTTGGCATGTGGGCAAACGGCGCCAGAATTAGGTTGGCGTAGCAGGCGGGGCAACGGCCCGGCACAGACTACTGGATTCGCTTTCTAGCCTCTCTGCTGCACCGCTTCGGAGCGTTCGTCCCGCACACGGTTGCACCAGAGGTGCCCTTCTAAGGCGCAGACGGTACTCCCATCCTTCGAGCGTTTCAAGCATGCGCCGATGGTCGCTTGGAGACTTTGTTTGTCAAATCACTCGCAGTTATAAGAACGGCTTCAACCGTAACCCAATCATTGGACGCGCCCACAAAAAAGGCGACCTCGCGGTCGCCCTTTTGTACCGATCAATCGAGATCAGAAATCGTCTTCGACCTGCCCGTCCTTGACCTTGAACTCGCGGTTCTGCAGGTAGGCGTTGCGGATGAAGGTGTACTTGTCGCCGCTGATCAGCTTCTCGCTCGACAGCAGGCTGGCGCGGGTGTCGACGATGTTCAGGCCGAAAATCGAGTTACGTACCGGTACATCGTTGATGTAGCGGTACGGGCCGGTGAAGCTGTCGACGTACTTGGACGGCGCGTCGCGCAGGGTGCTCGGGCCCATCAGCGGCAGCATCACGTAAGGGCCGCTGCCGACGCCCCAATAGCCGAGGGTCTGGCCGAAGTCTTCGTCGCTGCGGTTCAGGCCCATTTTGGTGCCGACATCGAAGAAACCGAGCAGGCCGAAAGTGGTGTTGAAGATCAGGCGAGCGGTGTCGACGCCAGCGGCGGCCGGTTTGGCCTGAAGAATGTTGTTCGCCAGGTTGGTGACATCACCGACGTTGCGGAACATGTTGTGGATGCCGTCTTCCAGGAATTGCGGAGTAACAAATTCGTACCCCTGCGCCAGAGGCTTCAGCGCATAGGTGTCGACGAAATCGTTGAACTGGAAGATCGGACGGTTGACGCTTTCCCAAGGGTCTTCTTCCGTTGCGGCCTGCGCGGCGAACGGCACCAGCATCACGCTGGCACATACACAAAGCTGAGCAAGAGGATGGCTCCAGCGCATAGAAAACTCCTTGGATAGTACGGACGCAGCACCTGGGCCGCGGCGATTAGTGCGTCAGTATAAGACGGAAACGGCGTTTTAGGCAGTTCCCCCGGTGAAACCCACTGTAGGACGCTTCGTCATTGGCCTGTCATGCAACTGTCACCGACATTGCCTAGCCTGATCGCTATTTCAGGGACGTTTTCCATGCCTCAAGCCGAAGCCTTGCCCCTCACGGCACCGACGCTGACCGCCGTGCTGTTCGGACTCAGTGGTTGTCTGGTGGACTTCGGCGCTCGCGCTCGTCATCACACCAGCGTCGGCCCGGAACACGCCGACGTCACACCCGGCGCCCTCGACAGCCTGCGCAGCCTGCAACGCCAGCAAATCCCCTGCGCCTGGCTTGATGAGCTGTCCACGGCCTGCACTCAGGTACTCTCATCGGCGCTACCTGACTGGATCAAACCGTCGCAACATTCGGCAACAATCAATCCGTGGCCGGCGCCCGATGCCTGCTGGCAAGCGTTGATGGGCTTGAATGTCGATCGCCTCGACGGTTGCGTGCTGGTCAGCGGCGAACCGCGCCTGCTGCAATCGGGTCTGAACGCGGGGCTTTGGACCATTGGCCTGGCGTCGTGCGGCTCGCTGTGCGGCCTGGCGCCGGGCGAATGGCAAGCCCTGAGCCAGAAGGAGCGCGAACAGCTGCGCGGCAAGGCGACGGTGCAGCTGTTCGGCCTCGGCGTGCACTCGGTGATCGATCATCTGGGCGAACTCGACACTTGTCTGGCGGACATCAGCCTGCGCCGTCTCAAAGGCGAAAAGCCCTGACCGGGATCATGCAGGTTGGCCAAGAGTGGATTAGTCTTAAGGAGAGACATAGACCTTTGGCGCACGGCTGCGGTCTATGCCAGTGCCTCTCGATAAAAGGAAACAACCATGCCCGCTCAAGAACTGCAGAAACAGCTCAATGCCCTGCGCGAGCAACTGGATCAAAATCCTCCGCTGACCGAAGCCGAGCGCGCTGATCTACATGCCCTGATGGAACAGATCGAACTGGAACTTGAACTGGAAACCAAAACCAAGGACTCCAACATTGCCGATGGCGTAAACCTTGCCGTTGAGCGCTTTGAAGTTGATCACCCCACCATCGCCGGCACACTGCGCAACATCATGAATTCCCTGGTCAGCATGGGCATCTGAAACCCGCGAATGCAAAAAAGCCCTGCCATCACTGGCAGGGCTTTTTCATGTCCGCGATGCGGGTTACTGACGAACCAGACGATGGTTCGGCAGTTGCACGCTTTCAGTGCTGCGATAAGGGTTGATGTCCAGCCCGCCCCGGCGCACATAACGCGCGAACACCGTGAGTTTTTCCGGTTTCAAAAGGCGCTGCAGGTCGAGGAAGATCCGCTCCACGCACTGCTCGTGGAAGTCCGAGTGCTGACGGAAGCTGACGATGTACTCCAGCAGGCTGGCGTGATCCAGCGCCGCGCCACGGTATTCCACCACCACGCTGCCCCAGTCGGGCTGACTGGTCACCGGGCAGTTGGATTTGAGCAGATGGCTGTGCACGCTCTCCTCCACCACCCGCGAATCGTCGCAGCGCAGCAGTTCAGGACGCGGGTGTTCGTAGTTGCTGACGCTGATATCCAGATCGTCGATGCACACGCCCGGCAGCGCGACAACGCCTTCGGCTTCGACGTCTTTCAGGCTGCGAACCCGCACGCCCACCGGTTTGCCGGCAGCAGCGGACAAGTCCTTGACCAGCGTCGCTTCAAGGCTCGCGATGTCGGCGAAAGGCGTCTGGTTCAGCGAGTTCAGGTAGAGCTTGAACGACTTGGATTCAATGATGTTCGGCGAATCCGCCGGAATGCTGAATTCACCGATCGCCACCACCGGTTTGCCCGACGGCAGCAGCCACGACAGTTCGAAGCAGTTCCAGAAATCCACGCCTTTATACGGCAGGGTTTCGGCGGTCAGGCCCAGCTCGGCCCATTTCGCGGTGCGCGGGATCGGGAACAGCAGGGACGGCGTGTACGTGGCGATGTATTCGCTGGATTTGCCCAGCGGCGAATGTTCGGCTGCGGGATGCATGGCGGAAACCTGACTGAAGAATCAGCGGATTCTACCAGCCTTTGCTCCCGCCTTTGAGTGCTTACTGACTGACTGTCAGTTTGCCGACCATTCCGGCCTGGTAATGCCCGGGAATGTTGCAGGCAAATTCCAGGTTTACCGCTTTGCTGAAGGTCCAGGTCAACTCGGCGGTCTTGCCCGGCTCCACCAGCACGCTGTTGGGGTCGTCATGCTTCATGCCGTGGCCCATCGAGCTGTGATCCATGCCCGCCATGTCGTGGGACATTTCCTTCATGCCGGTCGGCGTGAGCATGCCGCTTTGCTGCATCTGTAACATTTCCTGCTGATGTTTTGCATGCATCGCCGCGTCGCCGAGGTTGAATTCGTGCAGCAACTGGCCTTTATTCACCAGCACGAAACGAACGGTCTCACCGGCCTTGATCTCGATCGCCTTCGGATCAAAGCTCATGTCGCCCATCACCACTTCGATGCTGCGGGTGGCCTTGGCCGCCGGAGCCGGCTGGCCGAAGTCATAGGTGTGCGCCGGCGATGCCCACAGCGGCGAACTGAGCGCCAGCAGACACGCGGCAAGGGCCAGACGATTGCGCAAATACATAGTCGTACTCCAACAAATCAAGGTTCAGCCTGTGGGAAACTCTAGCCCGCCTGCGCTGGCAGCGACCTGACAGGGAGATTACAACTTTGTCAGGTTGGCGCGCACCGCGTGAGCCCACGGTATAACGTCCTCGTTCCCGCAACCCGAGTCGCCCATGAAACTGCTCATCGTCGAAGACCAACCCAAAACCGGCCAGTACCTGCGCCAGGGCCTGACCGAGGCCGGTTTCAACACCGAACTGGTGGCCGACGGCACCACCGGCCAGCAATTGGCGTTGAGCGGCGACTATGCGCTGCTGATCCTCGACGTGATGCTGCCCGGTCGCAATGGCTGGCAGATTCTGCAAGCGGTGCGCAGCGCCGGTCTGGAAACGCCGATCCTGTTTTTGACCGCCAAGGACACCGTTGAAGACCGGGTTCACGGCCTCGAACTGGGCGCCGACGACTACCTGGTCAAACCGTTCGCCTTCTCCGAATTGCTGGCGCGGGTGCGCAGCCTGTTGCGCCGCGGCAGTTCCACGCCCCAGGAAACCAGTCTGCGCCTGGCCGATCTGAGCCTGGACCTGATCCGCCGCCGGGTCGAACGCAGCGGTCAACGCATCGACCTCACCGCCAAAGAGTTCGCTCTGCTGGAAATGCTTTTGCGCCGCCAGGGCGAAGTGCTGCCCAAATCGCTGATCGCCTCGCAGGTCTGGGACATGAACTTCGACAGCGACACCAATGTGATCGAAGTGGCGATTCGTCGACTGCGTCTGAAGATTGATGACGACTACCCCCACAAGCTGATTCACACCGTACGCGGCATGGGTTACGTCCTTGAAGAGCGTGCCGACTGATGCGCCGACTGTCCTTGAGCGGTCGGCTGGCGCTTTTGTTCGCCGGCTGCACCGCCGTGGTTTCGCTGGTCGCCGGGGTCGTTTTCAATCGGGCCAGCGAGGGTCACTTCATCGAGCTCGACCAGCAACTGCTCGAAGGAAAACTGCTCAGCGTACGTCAGACACTGCTGAGTGGTAGCGACGCCGCGCACATCACCGATGAGTTGAGCCAACAGGGCGATGTCTCGCTGCGCATCAGCAGCCCTGAGGGACAACGCTGGTTCGGCCGTTCGTTGCATACGCCGGCGAATCTGCCGCAGCAACCCGGTCTGGCCACCATCAGCGACAACGGCACCGACTATCGCCTGCTCAACGCCGCGCTTGAACCGGAAAAACCGGATTCCCCGCAATTGACCTTGCTGCTGGACATCACCCACCACCAGCACTTTCTGCAACGCATGCAGCATCTGATCTGGCTGACCGTCGGCCTGTCGGCGCTGGCTACTGCGCTGCTCGGCGCCTGGGCGGCCCGCAGCGGTCTTCGCCCGTTACGCCGCATGAGTGCGGTGGCCCGTGGGATTTCGGCGCAATCGCTGAATGCCCGATTGCCGGAATCCCGGATGCCCGCAGAACTCGCGGAACTGGCCCACAGCTTCAACGCCATGCTCGGACGCCTCGATGACTCCTTTCAGCGACTGTCAGCGTTCTCCGCCGACATCGCCCATGAGCTGCGCACCCCATTGTCGAACCTGCTGACCCACACGCAGGTCACTCTCACCCGCCCTCGCCCCCTCGAAGACTATCGCGAAGCGCTGCACAGCAACCTGGAAGAGCTGCAATGGATGGCGCAACTGGTCAACGACATGCTTTATCTGGCCAAGGCCGACCACGGCTTGCTGGTGCCCAAGCGTGAACCGCTGGAGCTGGCGGAAGAAGCCGATGCGTTGCTGGAGTTTTTTGCGCCGCTGGCCGAAGACGCTCAGGTCAGCCTGAGCCGTGACGGTTATGGGCGGTTTGCGGGTGATCGCGCGATGTTGCGCCGGGCGCTGTCGAACCTGCTGGATAACGCGTTGCGCTTTACCCCTGCTAATGGCGAGCTGCGCGTGCGGGTAACCGAGCAGGCAAAGTCCTTGAGGGTGACCGTGGAGAACAGTGGCGAAGGGATTTCTGCTGAGTTGCTGCCGCGCTTGTTCGACCGCTTCTACCGGGCGGATCCGGCGCGCCAGGAAGGCAGCAGCGAGCATGCGGGATTGGGGCTGGCGATTACTCAGTCGATCATCCGGGCCCATGGCGGGCAGATTCATTGCGAATCGGCTCAGGGCTGGACGCGGTTTGTGATTGAGTTGCCTCGAAGCTGATCGTTCCCACGCTCTGCGTGGGAATGCAGCCCGGGGCGCTCTGCGCCCCTTAAGAGCCGAACGCGGAGCGTCCGTTGATGCATTCCCACGCGGAGCGTGGGAACGAGCATCGCGTGAACTTACGAATAGCGCAACGCGTGCGCCGGTTCGATCTTCGCCGCTCGCCAGGCCGGGTAAACGGTGGCCAGGAAGCTGAGGATGAAGCCCGCCGAGCAGATCAACAGCACGTCGCCGCCCTGCAATTCCGATGGCAGGTTGCTGACGAAGTACACGTCCGAACTGAAGATGTGCTGCCCGGTCACTCGCTCGACCCAGCCCACCATCTCACTGACATTCAGCGCGGCAATCACGCCCAGCACGCCGCCGATGATGGTGCCGACGATCCCGATCACCGTGCCCTGCACCATGAAGATCGCCATGATCTGTCGTGGCGTGGCGCCGATAGTGCGCAGGATCGCGATGTCCGCGCCCTTGTCGTTCACCACCATGATCAGGGTCGCGATGATGTTGAACGCCGCCACCGCGACGATCATCAACAGCAACAAGCCGATCATGGTTTTTTCCATCTTCATCGCGCTGAACAGGCTGCCCTGGGTGTGGGTCCAGTCGTCAGCCTTGAAGTCGGCGCCGAGGCCGCTGGCGATGTCCGACGAAACCTTCGGCGCGGCGTACAGATCCTTCACCGCCAGACGCACGCTCTGCACCTGATTCGGCTCCCAGTGCTGCATGGTCGCGGCGTCGGAGACGTGGATCAGGCCCATGGAACCGTCGAGTTCGGCACCGACCTTGAACACGCCGACCACGTTCAGACGCTGCATGCGCGGGGTGATGCCGCCCGGTGCGGTGCTGACTTCCGGCACGATCAGGGTAATCTTGTCGCCGACGTTGAGGCGGAAACGCCGGGCAGTGATTTCACCCAGCACTACGCCGAATTCACCCGGCTTCAAGGCATCGAGACGGCCCTGAACAATGTGCTGGGCAACGATCGACACCTTGCCTTCCTGGGCCGGATCGACGCCGCTGATCTGGATCGGCTGCATCATGCCCTTGTAGGACAGCATGCCTTCCATCTCGGTGAACGGCACGGCGGCCGTCACTTCCGGGTTCTTCATCGCGGCGGCGGCCACTGGCTGCCAGTCGTCGATCGGCTTGACGCCAACGATGGTCGCGTGGGGCACCATGCCGAGGATGCGCGAGCTCATTTCACGCTGGAAGCCGTTCATCACCGACAGCACCACGATCATCGCCAGCACGCCGAGGGCGAGACCGATCATCGAGGTCATCGAAATGAATGAAACAAAGCGATTGCGGCGCTTGGCGCGGGTATAGCGCGTGCCGATAAAGATCGATAACGGTCTGAACATTCGCTGGGGCACCGTATAAAAATAAAAGACCCGATGCCTTTTCAGGCACCGGGTTTCAAGCCGTCAGATGGGGGTCAGGCAACCTTCCTGCAGCTGCAGGACGCGGTCCATCTGGCGAGCCAGGTTCATGTCGTGAGTCACCACCAGAAACGCCGTGCGCATCGAAGTGCTGAGTTCCAGCATCAGATCCTGAATGCCTTCGGCGGTATGGGAGTCGAGGTTGCCGGTCGGCTCGTCGAGCATCACCAGCCCTGGATTGTTCACCAGCGCACGGGCGATGGCCACACGCTGGCGTTCGCCACCGGACAGTTCCGCCGGTTTGTGTTCCAGGCGATGGCCCAGACCGACCCGCTCCAGCAACGCCGTCGCACGCTGACGCGCTTCCGGGATAGCGGTCTTGCCGATCAGCAGCGGCATGCAGACGTTTTCCAGCGCGGTGAATTCCGGCAGCAGGTGGTGGAACTGGTACACGAACCCGAGGGCGCGGTTACGCAGCAGGCCACGCTTCTTCTCGCTCAGCGCCGACAGTTCTTCACCGTCGAGCCAGACTCCGCCCTTGGTCGGCGTGTCGAGACCGCCCAGCAGGTTGAGCAAGGTACTTTTGCCCGAACCGGACTTGCCGACGATCGCCACCCGCTCACCCGGATGCAGCTCCAGTTGCAGGTTGGCCAGCACTTCCACCGACTCCGGGCCTTCCTCGTAGGATTTGCCCAGGTTGCGGCAGCTCAAGATTGCTTTTTCACTCATGCCCGACTCACTCATAACGTAGCGCCTCCGCCGGCTGGGTGCGCGCGGCACGCCAGGCTGGATACAGGGTGGCGAGGAAACTCAGGACCAACGCAGCGGCGCAGACCATGACCACGTCCTGGCTCTGCACCTGCGACGGCAGGTAATCGATGAAATACACGTCGGCGTTGAGGAATTTGTGTCCGATCACGCCTTCGAGGGCCGAAATCGCGGCGCTGACGTTGAGCGCGGCGAAGATCCCGACCACGGCGCCGATGGCCGTGCCGACCACGCCGATCACCGTGCCCTGCACCATGAACGTGCGCATGATCGTGCCCGGTGTGGCGCCCAGTGTGCGCAGAATGGCGATGTCGCCCTTCTTGTCGTTCACCACCATCACCAGCGTGGAAATGATGTTGAACGCGGCTACGGCGACGATCAGCAGCAACAGCAGGCCAATCATGGCTTTTTCCATGCGGATCGCCTGATACAGATTGCCGTGGGTACGGGTCCAGTCGCGGGCGTAGTAACGGTCTTCGCCGAGGCGTTGGGCGATGTTCCACGCCTCACGCGGCGCCTGGAACAGATCGTCGAACTTCAGGCGCAGGCCCTGTACCTGATCAGGCTTCCAGCGGTGCATCTTCGCCAGATCCTGCAGGTTGGTGACGCCCAGGTAGCCGTCCAGCTCACCGGCGCCGACATGGAAGATGCCGACCACGGTGAAGCGCTTCATGCGCGGGAACATCCCGGCCGGGGTCACGCTGACCTCCGGCGCGACGAAGGTGATCTTGTCACCGAGGCCCACGCCGAGCTTGGTCGCGGCCTTGTCGCCGATCACGATGCCGAAGCTGCCCGGCGTCAGATCGTCGAGTTTGCCCTGCTTCATGAAGTTGTCGATGATCGAGACGTTGCGCTCCAGCGCCGGGTCGATGGCATTGAGCAACACCTTGGACACCTGGCCGTTGTTGGTCAGCAACCCCTGCATCTGGGTGAACGGCGCGACGGCCGCCACCTGCGGGTTCTGCTTGACCTTGGCGGCAAGGCTCGGCCAGTCGTTGATGGCTTCACCGGACTCGATGGTCGCGTGGGGCACCATGCCCAGCACGCGGGTGCGCATCTCATGATCGAAGCCGTTCATCACCGACAGCACCACGATCATCACGACCACGCCAAGGGCGAGCCCGATCATCGAAGTCAGGGAAATGAATGACACAAAATGATTGCGACGCTTTGCACGGGTATAACGCGTGCCGATAAATACGAAGAGAGGTCTGAACATGTCGGGGCTTGTTCGGAGGGAAAAGGAACGTCCTTGTGGCGGGGGTCGATAACCAGCTTTACACTCAGACCACCGCCGCTACCATGGGTTCGCCATGTCGACATTAGATGAAGAAGATCGCCGCGAATACTACCGTATCGAGGACACGATCGCACTGGAAATTCGGCCCCTGTCCGCTCCCGAAGCCGCAGGCCAGGAAGTGTTGCAGGATGCTTCTCCACTGTTCAACCTGCTCAGCGAATTGCACCTGAGCGAATTCGAGTCGCAGCACCTGCTGCGCCAGATCAGCGAACGCGACCGCGCCATCGCGGCGTTCCTGAAATCCCAGAACAAACGCATCGACCTGCTCAGCCAGGTGGTCGCCCTGACCGTGCTCGGCCATATCGGCGAGCCGCAACCGGTGATCATTTCCGAGGGCGGCATCGACTTCCAGCACCCGACCCCGATCGCCACCGGCGCCCACCTGTCGGTGAAACTGGTGCTGATGCCCCAGGCGCTTGGCCTGTTGCTGCGCGCCCGCGTCACCCATTGCGACCGCAAGGGCGACGGCTACGACGTCGGCACCGAGTTCGAACACCTGACCGACGCCCAGCGCCAGTTGCTCGCCCGCTATATCTTGCAGAAGCAGGCCCAGGAACGACGTCTGGCCCGCGAACAGAACGAATCAGGCATCTAAATTAAGGAAGAACCGTGACCCTTATCTACGGCCACCGCGGCGCCAAGGGCGAAGCACCGGAAAACACCCTGAGCAGTTTTCAGGAATGTCTCAAGCACGGCGTGCGCCGCTGCGAGCTGGACCTGCACCTGTCCAAGGACGGCGAGCTGATGGTCATCCACGACCCGACCCTCAAGCGCACCACCGACAGGCGCGGCAAGGTGGTCGAGCACACCGCCGCCGATCTTGTGACCTACGACGCGCGCAAGGGCGGCCCGGGCTGGATCAAGCCCTGCCCTATCCCGACGCTGGAAGAACTGTTCGAAAAGTGCGATTTCGAGCACTGGCAGCTGGAAGTCAAAAGCGCTTCGCGCACCCGCGCCGCGACCACCGTGCTGGCGATCCGTGAAATGGCGGTCAGACACGGGCTGCTCGACAAGGTGACAATCACCTCGAGTTCGCGGGAAGTATTGAAGGCTGCGCTGGATCTGGTGCCCGACGTGTCACGCGGCCTGGTGGCCGAATATGCCTGGCTCGACCCATTGAAGGTCGCGCAAAGTTACGGTTGCGAGATTCTGGCGTTGAACTGGACGCTGTGTACGCCGGAACGCCTGCAAAAGGCGCAGCGTCAGGGGCTGCATGTGTCGGTGTGGACCGTCAACGAGCCTGCGCTGATGCGCAGACTCGCCGACTTCGGCGTTGACAGCCTGATTACAGACTTTCCCGGTTTGGCCACTGCCACCCTCGGGAATTGCTGAAATCGGTCTCCCCGGCCGGCTCAGGCCACCGGCCGGAGCCCGTCAAAAAAGCCGATTGAGGCCGTCGTACGCCGCTACCCGATAGGCTTCGGCCATGGTCGGGTAGTTGAACGTCGTGTTGACGAAGTACTTCAGGGTATTCAGTTCGCCCGGCTGGTTCATGATCGCCTGACCGATGTGCACGATCTCCGACGCCTGATAACCGAAGCAGTGAACGCCCAGCACTTCCAGGGTTTCACGGTGGAACAGGATCTTCAGCATGCCTTGCGGCTCGCCGGCGATCTGTGCACGCGCCATGCTCTTGAAGAACGCCTTGCCCACTTCGTACGGCACTTTGGCCTGGGTCAGCTCCTGCTCGTTCTTGCCGATCGAGCTGATTTCCGGAATGGTGTAGATGCCGGTCGGCACGTCATTCACGAAACGCCAGCTGCCATTGTCGACGATGCTGCCGGCGGCCGAACGGCCCTGGTCGTGGGCGGCACTGGCCAGACTCGGCCAGCCGATCACGTCACCGGCGCCATAGATGTTCTGCACGCAGGTGCGGTAGTTCTCGTCGACTTCGATCTGACCACGGCTGTTGACCTTGACCCCGATGTTTTCCAGACCCAGCTGGTCGGTGTTACCGGTACGGCCGTTGCACCAGAGCAAGGCGTCGGCCTTGATCTTCTTGCCGGACTTCAGGTGCAGGATCACGCCGTTGTCCACGCCTTCGACGCGGTCATACTCTTCGTTGTGACGCACGGTGATGTTGTTGTTGCTGAAGTGGTAGCTCAACGCCTGGGAGATTTCCGAGTCGAGGAAGCTCAGCAGCTGACCGCGGTTGTCCACCAGTTCGACCAGCACACCCAGACCGCTGAAGATCGAAGCGTATTCACAGCCGATCACGCCGGCGCCGTAAACGATCAGTTTGCGCGGGGTGTGGCCGAGGCTGAGGATGGTGTCGCTATCGTAGATACGCGGGTGGTGGAAATCGATGTCCGCCGGGCGATAAGGACGCGAACCGGTGGCGATGATGATGTGCTTGGCCACCAGTTTCTCGACCACGCCGTTGGCGCAGACCACTTCGATGGTTTGCTCGTCGGCGAAGCTGCCGGTACCGAAGAACACGTCGACGCGGTTACGGGCGTAGTAGCCGGTACGCGAAGCGACTTGTTTGGAGATGACTTTCTCGGCGCTTTTCAACACGTCCGGGAAGGAGAACCAGCGCGGCTCGCCGATCGCACGGAACATCGGGTTGGTGTTGAACTGCATGATCTGCCGAACAGAGTGACGCAGGGCCTTGGACGGGATGGTGCCCAGGTGGGTGCAGTTGCCGCCGACCTGGCGACGGCTGTCGACCATCGCCACCTTGCGCCCTGCTTTGGCGGCGTTCATTGCCGCGCCTTCTCCCGCCGGGCCGGAACCCAGCACCACCACGTCGTAGTTGTAGACAGCCATGCGTACTCCTCAGAACAGGCCGCGGTGCCAGCAGCACCGGCGGCTAAATCACGCCGAACGACGGCGCGAAGGAACAATTGGGGGCCAGTAGAAAACCCGGACACAGTCTATAGAAGCGTCAACGCCGCGCACATTAACCCTTGGTCGCGTCGTAGGCTACTTTTGCCTGCACTACAACGCCAGCTTTCGTACTGTTCTCAGTCAACTTTTGCGCCACTGAGCCGTTCGAAAGCGTGACTGGTGCGTGTGACGAAACCTGTATCGGCACGAATCACAAAGAATGCACCAATGTCGTGTTTTTCGGCATAGTCCCAGGCCCTTTCAGGCCCGAGAATCAGCAACAGCGTCGATAGTCCATCGGCCATCAGCGCTGAAGGATGAATTACCGTGACCGACGCCAGATCGTGTAGGACGGGCGCACCGGTCCGGGCATCGAAGGTGTGGGAATAGCGCCGGCCACCCTGCTGAAAATAGTTGCGGTAGTCGCCGGACGTGGACAGGCCGTAGCCATCGACATTAATGACGCGCTCTGCCACTTGCTGATCGTCACGCGGCTCTTCCAGAGCGATACGCCATGGCGAACCATCGAGTTTCTTGCCGGATGCCTTTAGCTCGCCGGTGGCTTCGGCAAGGTAATCATGAATGCCCAGGGCCTCAAGCCGCGCAGCAATGGTGTCGACCGCGTAACCGGCGGCGATGCTGTTGAAATCCACCTCGACCGCCGCATCCTTGCACAACCGGTCGCCGTCGATGTACAGGTGTTGATGACCGACTCGCTGGCGCACTTCGGCCAGCGCCGACGTATCCGGGACTTTTTCTTCACGCCCTTGCGGGCCGAATCCCCATAGATTCATCAGCGGCTCAACCGTGAGATCGTAGGAGCCTTCGCTTTGTTGCGACAGCTGCTCGCCCACGCGGATCAATTCAAGGATCGGTGCGGGCATGATCTGACAGCGATCAGCCGGCAATGCATTGAAGCGCGAGATGTCGGAGTCTGCGCGGTAAGTCGACATCTGCCGGTCGACGTCCGCGAGGATTTTTTCCACTTCGACACGCACCTCCTGCGGGGCAGGCAGATGGGCGTGGCGCACGTACTTGATCGAATAGGTGCTGCCCATCGTCGGGCCGCCGAAAGTCTCCAGAGAATCGCCGTTGCCGCAGCCGGACAAAAAGCCGGTCAGCAGCACGAGAATCCCCCACCGTCCAGTTAACAATTCTTCATCTCCCCGCAAAACCGCGCCGGCCATTATGGGCTACGAGCGCAACGCTTTCTTACAAGATTTAGAGTGAGTACCTACCCATGTCCTCCACGACCGGCAAAGGCAAGGCGATTTTTCGCGTTGTCAGCGGCAACTTTCTCGAGATGTTCGACTTCATGGTCTACGGCTTCTACGCCACGGCCATTGCCAAGACCTTCTTTCCCACCGACAGCGCCTTCGCGTCCCTGATGCTTTCCCTGGCCACTTTCGGCGCCGGCTTCCTGATGCGTCCGTTGGGGGCGATTTTTCTCGGCGCCTACATCGACCGTCACGGCCGCCGCCAGGGCCTGATCATCACGTTGGCCCTGATGGCGGCCGGCACCGTGCTGATTGCCTGCGTGCCGGGCTACGCCACCCTTGGGGTTGCCGCGCCGTTGATCGTGCTGTTCGGCCGATTGCTGCAAGGCTTCTCGGCCGGCGTGGAATTGGGCGGTGTGTCGGTGTATCTGGCGGAAATCGCCACGCCCGGCCGCAAGGGCTTTTTCGTCAGTTGGCAGTCAGCCAGCCAGCAAGCGGCGGTGGTATTCGCCGGGCTGCTCGGTGTCGGCCTCAACCACTGGCTGAGCCCGGAACAGATGGGCGAATGGGGCTGGCGCGTGCCGTTCCTGATCGGCTGCATGATCGTCCCGGTGATCTTCGTCATCCGCCGCTCGCTGGAGGAAACTCCGGAGTTCCAGGCGCGCAAACATCGCCCTACCCTGCAGGAAATCGTCCGCTCGATCGGTCAGAACTTTGGCATCGTCATCGCCGGCATGGCGCTGGTGGTCATGACGACTGTGTCGTTCTACCTGATCACTGCCTACACACCGACGTTCGGCAAGGCGGAACTGCACCTGTCGGACTTCGATGCGCTTCTAGTGACCGTGTGCATCGGCCTGTCGAACTTCTTCTGGCTGCCGGTGATGGGCGCGGTGTCCGACAAGGTTGGACGTAAACCCCTACTGCTGGCGGCGACGATTCTGGCGATCCTGACCGCTTATCCGGCGTTGTCGTGGCTGGCGGCGAACCCGAGCTTCAGTCACTTGCTGATCGTCGAGTTGTGGCTGTCGTTCCTGTACGGCTCGTACAACGGGGCGATGGTGGTTGCCCTCACCGAGATCATGCCGGTGGAAGTTCGTACGACCGGTTTCTCGCTGGCCTACAGCCTGGCGACCGCAACCTTCGGTGGCTTTACGCCGGCGGCCTGCACTTACCTGATCCATGTGCTGGACAACAAGGCGGCACCGGGGATCTGGCTCAGTGGCGCAGCCGTATTGGGCCTGATCGCTACGCTGGTGCTCTTCCGTGGCAACAAGCACGAACTGCGAACGGCACAAGCCGCCATCCCCCGCTGAGACAAATCGCGCACAAACAAAAACGCCCCGACTTAAGTCGGGGCGTTTTCATTTGCAGCTAAAGCTTAGCGCGGGAACGCTGGCGGGTTTACACCGGCCATGTCTTCCATCACGCGGATCACCTGGCAGCTGTAGCCGAACTCGTTGTCGTACCAGACGTACAGAACAACGCGGTTGTCCTGAACGATGGTCGCTTCAGCGTCGACCACACCGGCGTGACGCGAGCCCACGAAGTCGGTCGAAACCACTTCCTGCGAATTGACGAAGTCGATCTGCTTGTGCAGATCGGAGTGCAGCGCCATGTAGCGCAGGTACTCGTTCATCTCTTCACGGGAGGCGGCTTTCTCAAGGTTCAGGTTGAGAATGGCCATCGACACGTTCGGCGTCGGAACACGGATCGCGTTACCGGTCAGCTTGCCGGCCAGCTCAGGCAGGGCCTTGGCAGCAGCGGTGGCAGCACCGGTCTCGGTGATCACCATGTTCAGCGCGGCGCTACGGCCACGGCGATCGCCCTTGTGGAAGTTGTCGATCAGGTTCTGGTCGTTGGTGTACGAGTGAACGGTTTCGACGTGACCGTTGATGATGCCGAACTTGTCATTCACGGCTTTCAGCACCGGCACGATGGCGTTGGTGGTGCAGGAAGCGGCGGACACGATCTTGTCGTCAGCAGTGATTTCGTTGTGGTTGATACCGTGAACGATGTTCTTCAGCTTGCCTTTGCCAGGCGCGGTCAGAACAACGCGATCGATACCCGGGCACGCCAGGTGCTGACCCAGACCATCGGCGTCACGCCATACACCGGTGTTATCCACCAGCAGCGCATCTTTGATGCCGTACTGGGTGTAATCCACTTCGGTAGGGTTCTTCGCGTAGATAACCTGGATCAGGTTGCCGTTGGCGGTGATGGTGTTGTTTTCTTCATCGATGGTGATGGTGCCGTTGAACGAACCATGTACCGAATCGCGACGCAGCAGGCTGGCGCGTTTGGTCAGGTCGTTTTCGGCGCCCTTGCGCACCACGATGGCACGCAGACGCAGGCCGTCGCCGCCACCGGTTTTCTCGATCAGGATACGCGCCAGCAGACGGCCAATACGACCGAAGCCGTACAGAACAACGTCGGTGCCCTTGCGTGCCGAAGCGTTTTGCTGGCCAACCACGTCAGCCATTTCTTCGCGAACGAACTGCTCGGCGGTACGACCGTTGCCTTCGTTGCGGAATTTGTACGCCAGCTTGCCCAGATCTACCGAGGCCGCGCCGAGCTTGAGCTCGCTCATGGCCTTGAGCAGTGGGAATGTTTCGTGGACGGAGAGTTCGCTGTCGTCGGCAGAACGGTGGCGAGCAAAGCGGTGAGCTTTGAGAATCGCGATGACAGACTGGTTGATCAGGCTGCGGCCATAGATCGAGCTCACCACGTTGTTGTTGCGGTAGAGCTGACCGATAAGCGGAATCATCGCTTCTGCGAGTGCTTCACGGTCGATCCATTCACCAAGACACTGGTCGGGCTTCTGAGTCACGGTAACCTTCCACATGTAGGGGCAGAAAAAAGGGGCTACATTATGCCGCCGAGAACCTCTTGTAGCAATGCGCGCTTGTCGCGCAATCGGTAACAAAAATCCGTCCAAAAAAATAACGCTCCCCGCCAGCCCAGTAAAACCGGGGCTTCCAGCGCAGCCATTTTTTCGACGACTGTTAGACGATGTCTGTAACCCTCCGTAACACCACCAACATTTGGCACTACATAACCGTAAAAAAAGCGCTGGTTTTTATGGTTACCACTACATTTTTTCGAAACAGCGCAGATAGACGCATCCTGCAACTGACAGGCGGCACCGGACGCCGCTACAATTACCGACTTTGTCGCAACGCCTGGAGCTCAACCTTCCGTGCCTGTTCTGCGTCTACCGCTTCTCCCTGCCGCGGCAGGTAAACAGCACTGGGGCAACCTCCCCGGTGCCGCCCTGAGCCTGGCGATTGCCGAGGCTGCCAGCGCTGCCAAGCGCTTCACGCTGCTTTTGACCGCCGACAGCCAAAGTGCCGAACGGCTGGAGCAGGAGCTGAGTTTCTTCGCCCCGGATTTGCCGGTGCTGCATTTCCCCGACTGGGAAACCCTGCCCTACGACCTGTTTTCGCCGCACCAGGACATCATTTCCCAGAGGATCGCCAGCCTTTATAGACTGCCGGAGCTGGAACATGGCGTGCTGGTGGTGCCGATCACCACCGCCCTGCACCGTCTGGCGCCGACCAAATTCCTGCTCGGCAGCAGCCTGGTGCTGGATGTCGGGCAGAAACTCGATGTCGAGCAAATGCGCGCGCGGCTTGAAGCCAGCGGCTATCGCTACGTCGACACGGTTTACGAACACGGCGAGTTCACCGTGCGCGGCGCGCTGATCGACCTGTTCCCGATGGGCAGCAAACTGCCGTATCGCATCGATCTGTTCGACGACGAAATCGAAACTCTGCGCACCTTTGATCCGGAAAACCAGCGTTCCATCGACAAGGTCGATTCGGTCAAGCTGCTGCCGGCCAAGGAATTCCCGCTGCAGAAAGACGCGGTCACCCGCTTCAAGGCGCGCTTTCGCGAGCGTTTCGACGTCGACTTCCGTCGCTGCCCGATCTTTCAGGACCTGAGCAGCGGCATCACGCCGGCGGGTATCGAGTACTACCTGCCGCTGTTCTTCGAAGAAACCTCGACCCTGTTCGATTATCTGCCGCAGGACACGCAAGTGTTTTCGCTGCCGGGTATCGAGCAGGCGGCAGAAAACTTCTGGAACGATGTGCGCAATCGTTATGAAGAGCGCCGCGTCGATCCTTCGCGTCCTTTATTGCCGCCGGCCGAACTGTTCCTGCCGGTGGAAGACTGCTTCGCCCGCCTGAAGAACTGGCCGCGCGTGGTCGCCAGTCAGCAGGACGTTGAATCCGGCGTCGGTCGTGAGCGCTTCCCGGCGCAGGCCTTGCCGAATCTGGCGATCGAAGCCAAGGCCACCCAGCCGCTGGCCGCGCTCTCGGCATTTCTCGACGAATTCCCGGGACGCGTGCTGTTCACCGCCGAATCCGCCGGTCGTCGCGAAGTGCTGCTGGAGTTGCTGGATCGCCTGAAGCTGCGGCCGAAAACCGTCGACAGCTGGCCGGACTTTGTCGCGAGCAAGGATCGCCTGGCGATCACCATCGCCCCGCTCGACGAAGGCCTGATGCTGGACGAGCCGGCGTTGGCACTGGTCGCGGAAAGTCCGCTGTTCGGCCAACGCGTGATGCAGCGTCGTCGCCGCGAAAAACGCGCCGACGCCAACAACGATGCGGTGATCAAGAACCTCACCGAACTGCGTGAAGGCGCGCCGGTGGTGCACATCGACCACGGCGTCGGTCGCTATCTCGGCCTGACGATTCTGGAAATCGACAATCAGGCTGCCGAATTCCTGACCCTCGAATACGCCGAGAACGCCAAGCTTTACGTGCCGGTGGCCAACCTGCATTTGATCGCCCGTTACACCGGCAGCGACGATGCGCTGGCCCCGTTGCACCGCCTCGGCTCCGAGACCTGGCAGAAAGCCAAGCGCAAGGCCGCCGAGCAAGTGCGTGACGTGGCTGCCGAATTGCTCGACATCTACGCCCGTCGCGCCGCCCGCGAAGGTTATGCGTTTGCCGATCCGAAGGCCGATTACGCAACCTTCAGCGCCGGTTTCCCGTTCGAAGAAACCCCGGACCAGCAATCCACCATCGAAGCCGTGCGCGAAGACATGCTCGCGCCGAAACCGATGGACCGACTGGTCTGCGGCGACGTCGGTTTCGGCAAGACCGAAGTGGCCATGCGCGCCGCGTTCATCGCGGTGCATGGTGGTAAGCAAGTGGCGATTCTGGTGCCGACCACCTTGCTCGCCCAGCAGCATTACAACAGCTTCCGCGACCGCTTCGCCGACTGGCCGGTGACCGTGGAAGTGATGAGCCGCTTCAAGTCGGCCAAGGAAGTGAACGCTGCGGTGGCCCAACTGGCCGAAGGCAATATCGACATCGTCATCGGCACGCACAAGCTGCTGCAGGACGACGTCAAAATCAAAAACCTCGGGCTGGTAATCATCGACGAAGAGCACCGTTTCGGCGTCCGTCAGAAGGAACAGCTCAAGGCCCTGCGCAGCGAAGTCGACATTCTTACACTGACCGCCACGCCGATTCCGCGCACGCTGAACATGGCGGTCTCGGGCATGCGCGACCTGTCGATCATCGCTACACCGCCAGCACGACGCCTGTCGGTGCGCACCTTCGTCATGGAGCAGAACAAGAGCACGGTCAAAGAAGCCTTGCTGCGTGAGCTGTTGCGCGGCGGTCAAGTCTATTACCTGCACAACGACGTGAAGACCATCGAGAAGTGCGCCGCCGAACTGGCCGAACTGGTGCCGGAAGCGCGGATCGGCATCGGCCACGGGCAGATGCGTGAACGCGAACTCGAACAGGTGATGAGCGACTTCTACCACAAGCGCTTCAACGTGCTGATCGCCTCGACCATCATCGAGACCGGCATCGACGTGCCGAGCGCCAACACCATCATCATCGAGCGTGCCGACAAGTTCGGTCTGGCGCAGTTGCACCAGCTGCGCGGTCGCGTTGGTCGTAGCCACCACCAGGCTTACGCCTACCTCCTGACCCCGCCGCGCCAGCAAATCACTGGCGATGCGGAAAAACGCCTGGAGGCGATTGCCAATACTCAGGATCTGGGCGCTGGCTTCGTGCTGGCCACCAACGACCTGGAAATCCGTGGCGCCGGCGAACTGCTGGGCGACGGCCAGAGCGGTCAGATTCAGGCCGTGGGTTTCACGCTGTACATGGAAATGCTCGAGCGCGCGGTGAAATCGATCCGCAAGGGCGAACAGCCGAACCTCGATCAACCGCTCGGCGGTGGCCCGGAGGTCAACCTGCGGGTGCCGGCGCTGATTCCGGAAGATTATCTGCCGGACGTGCATGCACGCCTGATCCTGTACAAGCGCATCGCTTCGGCCACCGACGAGGAAGGCCTGAAAGATCTGCAAGTGGAGATGATCGACCGCTTCGGTCTGCTGCCGGAGCCGACCAAGAATCTGGTGCGCATCACGGCGCTGAAATTGCAGGCAGAACAGCTGGGCATCAAGAAAGTCGATGGCGGCCCGCAAGGTGGGCGCATCGAGTTCGCGGCGCAGACGCCGGTCGATCCGATGACCCTGATCAAACTGATCCAGAGCCAGCCAAAACGCTACAAATTCGAAGGCGCCACGATGTTCAAGTTCCAGGTGCCGATGGAGCGCCCGGAAGAGCGCTTTAATACTGTGGAGGCGCTGTTCGAGCGCCTCATCCCGAAAACTGCTTGAAGGACGCCGCATGCGCCTGTTTCGCTCTCTGACTTTGCTACTGACTCTGGTGGCACCTACGGCGTTTGCCGATGACCTGTATCAGGTCGAAATGATTCTGGTGCGCCAGAACGCCGTGCCGGCGATTGTCAGCCGCGCTGCACCGGAAGACTGGGCGGCCGGCGCTCAGCGTTTGGGCGATGACAGCAAACGCACCCCGGCGCTGAACGATGTTGTGACCAAACTCACCGCCAGCGGCGAGTACAGCGTGCTGATGCACAAAGCCTGGCAACAGACGCTGGGCGAGACACCGGCGAAGGTTGCAGTCAGCGAAGGTCAGGAGCAATTCGGCCAGTTCCCCATCGAAGGCACGATTGAAATGAAGCTCGGGCGCTTCACCGACGTGAACGCCGACTTCTGGGTCAATCAGATCGACGCCAACGGCATGGTCACCGCCAGCGAGCGCCTGAAACAGGACAGCCACACCAAGAACGGCCAACTCAACTACCTCGACAACGGCCACCTGGCCCTGCTGATCAAGATCACTTCACTGACGGCGCCCGCGCCTCGGGAAGCGCCTGAAGTCGTTCCGGACTGATCGAAGTCCTTATGCCCCCGCCACTGAGTAAACCGCTGGCCTCCTCCTGGGTCAGCCGATTCAAGGAACAAAGCCTGGAGCGTGGCCGCCGCTACGCGCTGGAAAACCGGGTGCGATTCGTACAGGTCGGCGACGCGACCATTACCGCCAGCTGCGAAGGCTCTGGCGGTAACGTCTACCGTCAGACGATTCATCTGCGCGAGTCAGCCAAAGGCACGCTGCTGATGGTCGACGCCACCTGCACCTGCCCAGTCCACAGCAACTGCAAACACTGTGCGGCGGTATTGCTGCAAGTGCAGGAAACCCTCGAATACCCCGCCGCCGCCAAAGACGCCGAACTGCTGGAAAAACTCCAGGCCGTCCTGGAAAACCGCAGCCCGAAGGCGCCACCGCAAGTGCTGGTGGACAATGTGCAACCGGTACCGCGCCTGTGGCTGGCCAGCGTCGAATTCAGCGCGTTCGAACCGCGCAACGGCAAGATGCAGCGCTACATCCAGCACCGTGCGGCGCTGTCCTTCAGCTATCTCGACGAATACGTCAGCGGCCAGAAGAACAGCGACATTCTGATTCGCCAGGAAGCCCAGACCTTGCGGGTCAAACGCCACCCGGACGTCGAACAAAGCTACCGCGAGCAGCTGCGAATTCTCGGCTTCCGCATCGCCACCCGGCAGAGCAAGGCCCTGCCGGAAAGCGCCGGCGAACTCTACGAGATGGTCAACGACAGCGCGTGGCTGACGTTCACCCTCAACGATCTGCCGAAACTGCGCACCCAAGGCTGGGAGCTGTTGGTCGACGATGAATTCGGTTTCGACCTGACCGCCGTCGACGACTGGTACGCCACTGTCGAGCAGACGCCGGAACGCGACTGGTTCGATCTGGAGCTGGGGATCATCGTCAACGGTGAGCGCCTGAGCCTGCTGCCGATCCTGCTCAACCTGATGCGCTCGCACACGGAAATACTTAATCCGGAACGTCTCGCCCGCCGTCGCGACGATGAGCTGATTCTGGTGAACATCCCGCAACGCAACAGCGAGCACGGACCGTTGCAAGTCGCCCTGCCCCTCGGCCGGCTGAAACCGGTACTGGCGACCCTTGGCGAGTTCTATCTGCAGGAGCCGGGCGAAACCACCCTGCGCCTGAGCAAGGCCGACGCCACGCGCCTGAATTCGCTGGAAGGTATTCCGCTGCTGTGGGAGGGTGGCGAGCAGATTCGCAGCTTCGCCCAGCGCTTGCGTGATATCCGCGATTACAGTGCCAAAGCACCGAAGGGGTTGAATGCGACGCTGCGTCCTTATCAGCTCGAAGGCTTGAGCTGGATGCAGTCGCTGCGACAACTTGAAGTCGGCGGGATTCTCGCGGACGACATGGGCCTGGGCAAAACCCTACAGACACTGGCGCATATTCTCAGCGAAAAGAACGCCGGGCGTCTGGATCGGCCGTGCATGGTGGTAATGCCCACCAGCCTGATTCCCAACTGGCTCGACGAAGCGGCGCACTTCACGCCACAGCTCAAGGTTGTCGCACTGTACGGTGCCAGCCGTAAAAAGCATTTCGAGCATCTGGCCGACTACGACCTGATCCTCACGACCTATGCGCTGCTGCCCAAGGATGTCGAGCGTCTGGCCCAGCAGCCGCTGCACGTACTGGTGCTCGACGAAGCGCAGTACATCAAGAACCCGAACAGCAAAGCCGCCCAGGCTGCCCGTGAACTCAATGCTCGTCAGCGCCTGTGCCTGAGCGGGACGCCACTGGAAAATCACCTGGGCGAACTGTGGTCGCTGTTTCACTTCCTGCTGCCCGGCTGGCTCGGCGACGTCAAAAGCTTCAACGCCGATTACCGCGTGCCGATCGAAAAGCGCGCGAGCGAAGTCAGACTTCAGCACCTCAACGGCCGGATCAAACCATTCCTGCTACGCCGCACCAAGGAACAGGTTGCGACCGAGCTGCCGCCGAAAACCGAGATCATCCATTGGGTCGAGCTCAACGAGGCCCAGCGCGACGTATACGAAACCATGCGTCTGGCGATGGATAAGAAGGTTCGCGACGAGATCACTCGCAAAGGTGTGGCGCGCAGCCAGATCATCATTCTCGAGGCATTGCTCAAGCTGCGGCAGGTCTGCTGCGACTTGCGCCTGGTCAACGACGCCACCCTGCCCGCTCGCGGCAGCACATCGGGCAAGCTCGACAGCCTGATGGAAATGCTCGAGGAGTTGTTTGAGGAAGGCCGGCGGATTCTGCTGTTCTCGCAGTTCACGTCGATGTTGTCACTGATCGAGGACGAGCTGAAAAAACGCAATGTCGCCTATGCGCTGCTGACGGGACAGACTCGGGATCGGCGAACGCCTGTGAAGGAATTCCAGAGCGGCAAGCGTCAGATCTTTCTCATCAGCCTGAAGGCTGGTGGTGTGGGTCTAAACCTGACGGAAGCGGATACGGTGATTCACTACGACCCGTGGTGGAACCCGGCGACCGAGAATCAGGCAACCGACCGCGCGTATCGTATTGGTCAGGAGAAGCCGGTGTTTGTCTACAAGATGATTGCCCGGGGCACGGTCGAGGAGAAAATTCAGCTTCTGCAGAAGGAAAAGTCCGACCTGGCGGCCGGCGTGCTGGATGGGCGCAAGGCCGGGGACTGGAAGCTGCAGAGTGATGATATCGAGGCACTGTTTGCGCCGTTGCCGGACAAGTTTGAAAAGCGCTGAGATCCTCAGCGCTTTTCATTCAAGTCATTGCGGAGCCAGAATCAGCCCTTGAGTACGCGCGCCAGCGTCGACTTCACCTTGCCCATGCCATCGTGCAATGCCTGCTCGATCTCGGTCATGGTGATCACTTCAGTGGTCTTGCCCGCCGCCGGGTTCACCACCAGAGACAGGCAGGCGTAATCCAGATCCAGCTCACGGGCCAGCGCCGCTTCCGGCATGCCGGTCATGCCGACGATGTCGCAGCCGTCACGCTCCAGACGCACGATCTCGGCCACGGTTTCCAGACGCGGGCCCTGTGTGCAGGCGTAAACGCCCTGATCGCTGTACTCGCAACCTTCAGCGGCCAATGCAGCAATCAGTTGCTGACGCAGCGGTTCGCTGTAGGGAAAGCTGAAGTCGATGTGTGTGACATGTTCCAGGTCATCGGCGAAATAGGTGTGCTCGCGACCGCTGGTGTAGTCCACGATCTGATGCGGCACGCAGAAATGTCCGGTGCCCATTGCAGGATGAATCCCACCCACGGCGTTGACCGCGATGATCGCTTCGGCTCCGGCCTGCTTCAACGCCCACAGGTTGGCGCGGTAGTTGACCTTGTGCGGCGGGAAGCGATGCGGGTGACCGTGACGAGCGAGGAACAGCACTTCCTTGCCGGCGTATTCGCCAATCTGAACCTCGGCCGATGGCGCGCCATAAGGCGTGTCCACCGCCAGCGACTGACGAATGCTCAAGCCTTCCAGCTGGGTCAGGCCGGTGCCGCCGATGATTGCGTAAACCGTCATAGCGAAAAATCCTTAATCGATCAGTTGAGCGTCTTTGAGCGCGCCGACAGCGGTCAGCCAGCGCGGATCCTGACGGTATTCGGTATTGGCGAATGCCTGACCGCGCATGCGTGCGATGCGCGGCGACGGCTTGACCTTCATGCGCTGCGCGGCGCTCAGGGCCAGTTCGGCGGCCGCGCGATCGTTGCACACCAGGCCCATGTCACAACCGGCACTGAGTGCCGCTTCGATACGGCTGGCGGCGTCGCCAACTACGTGCGCGCCGGCCATCGACAGGTCATCGCTGAAGATAACGCCGTCGAACTGCAGCTCGCCGCGCAGGATGTCCTGCAACCAGCGCCGGGAGAAACCGGCGGGCTGTGCGTCGACTTGCGGATAAATCACGTGAGCCGGCATGACGGCGGCCAGTTGCCTGCTGAGTCTGGCGAACGGCACGAGGTCGTTGGCGCGGATCTCTTCGAGGCTGCGCTCGTCGTTGGGGATTGCGACGTGGGAGTCGGCTTCCGCCCAGCCATGGCCAGGGAAATGCTTGCCGGTGGCGGCCATGCCGGCGCTGTTCATGCCTTTGATGAATGCGCCGGCGAGTAGCGCGGCGCGCTCCGGGTCGCCTTCGAACGAACGGGTGCCGACGACGGCGCTGCGCTGGTAATCCAGATCCAGCACCGGCGCGAAGCTCAGGTCGAGGCCGACCGCCAGCACTTCGGTGGCCATGATCCAGCCGCACTGCTCGGCCAGATACTCGGCGTTCGGGTTATCAGCAATGGCGCGCATGGCCGGCAAACGGACGAAGCCCTGACGTAGGCGCTGGACGCGACCGCCCTCCTGGTCGACAGCCAACAGCAAGTCCGGACGAATGGCACGGATCGCCGCGCTCAGTTCGCGCACCTGGCGCGGATGCTCGATGTTGCGGGCAAAGATGATCAGGCCGCCCACTTCGGGCTGGCGCAACAATTGGCGATCTTCGGCCGTCAGCCAGGTACCGGCGACGTCCACCATCAACGAGCCTTGCAGGCCAGCAGTCATAGAGATTCCTTGAAAACGAAAAACCCGTCGCCCACGAAATCACCACCTGAGGCATTGCCCGGCGGGTCGGTGATTTCAATGAGAAACGGGCTCAGAACGAGAGTCGACATGGGCGGCTAGCTTAGCGGATGTCAGCTGCCGCGCCCACCCATGGACGGTTAAACCTTGGCAGGTGCCGGTGCGGACTTGCTGCGTGGTCGCAACTGCGCGGTGGCCATGGCCGTGTCGGTGACGCCGGTTTCGGCACGCATGCCGGCAGCCAGAAACGGCACCATCAGACGCATCACCTGCTCAATGGAGGTGTTGACGCCGAAGTCGGTCTCGGCAATCGCGCGCAGGGCTTTGATACCCGACATGCTGAATGCTGCGGCACCGAGCATGAAGTGCACGCGCCAGAACAGTTCGATCGGAGGAATGCGCGGGGCGGCTTCGTTCACCAAGAGCATGTAGCGACGGAACACCTTGCCGTACATGTCTTCCAGATAACGGCGCAAGTGGCCCTGGCTCTGACTGAATGCCAGACCGAGCAGGCGCATGAAAATCGACAGATCGTTGCCGCTGCGTGGCTGAACCACCAGCGCTTGCTCGACGAGGATTTCCAGCAGCTCTTCGAGCGAAGGCTTGTTCTCTGGCTTGGCCTGGCGGCGCTCCAGCTCTTTGTCGAGGCTGATGCAGAACGGACCGAGGAAGCGCGAGAAAACCGCCTGGATCAGCGCCTTCTTCGAGCCGAAGTGATAGTTCACCGCAGCGAGGTTGACCCCTGCCTTGCTGGTGATCAGACGCAATGAGGTTTCAGCGAAACCTTTTTCCGCGAACAGCTGTTCTGCAGCATCAAGAATGCGTTCAACGGTTTCCGACTGGGCCATGGCTACTCCGCCTGACAAACACTTGTTTGAAACATACGTTTCAGCCTATGCCTTGTCAAGCCTGCCAGTTCGTTTTGGGAATGGTCGGTCAGTTATTTAACCACAACAAGGACGCCACATTAATCAGCGTCGTCACTGACCGTCCGGCGGCATGGCAAAAAACGATCATTGCCAAGACTGCTTCACTGTATATAATCCCAGTCACTGTATAAAAAGACAGAGCGATCAATATGCTTAAGCTGACGCCACGCCAAGCCGAGATTCTGGCCTTTATCAAACGCTGCCTCGAAGACAACGGCTACCCGCCGACCCGTGCGGAAATCGCTCAGGAACTGGGTTTCAAATCGCCCAACGCGGCCGAAGAGCACCTCAAGGCGCTCGCTCGCAAAGGCGCAATCGAGATGACTCCCGGTGCCTCTCGCGGCATTCGCATCCCAGGCTTCGAAGCCAAGGTCGACGAATCCACCCTGCCGATCATCGGTCGAGTGGCTGCCGGCGCGCCGATTCTCGCCCAGCAGCACATCGAAGAGTCCTGCAACATCAACCCCGCCTTCTTCCATCCACGCGCCGACTATCTGTTGCGCGTCCACGGCATGAGCATGAAGGACATCGGCATTTTCGACGGCGACCTGCTGGCGGTTCACACCACCCGCGAGGCGCGCAACGGTCAGATCGTGGTTGCGCGGATCGGCGACGAAGTTACCGTCAAACGCTTCAAGCGTGACGGCAGCAAAGTCTGGCTGATTGCCGAAAACCCCGAGTTCGCCCCTATCGAAGTCAACCTGAAAGACCAGGAACTGGTGATCGAAGGCTTGAGTGTCGGCGTAATCCGCCGCTAAAGGAGGCTTTATGCAGTTCCCACACGTACCTCAGCAAACACAACTGCCGTTGTTCGAGGCATTTCTGGCGCAGCCCCTCGCCCCCATCCTCAAAGATGTCGTCGAGCGTCCGTGGAATACCGAACCTGAAGCGTTCAGCGAGCTGTCACTGCGCGGCGCGACCGGGAACTGCCTGAGCCTGCTGGCACCGATTCTTCGCGAACTGAGCGAGGATCAGGACGCACGCTGGCTGACCCTGATTGCACCGCCTGCCAGCCTGACCCAGACCTGGCTACGGGACGCAGGATTGAATCGCGAACGCATCCTGCTGTTACAACCGCGCGGCGCTCAAAGCGCCCAGCAACTGGCCTGCGAAGCATTACGCCTGGGCCGCAGCCACACGGTCGTCACGTGGCTGAACACACTGAGCGCAGGGTCACGGCAACAGCTGATCAGCGCCGCCCGCACCGGGGACGCTCAAAGCCTGAACATTCGTTTGGGGTGATTCAGCAACAATGCGCGCCATGTAAAGCGCAGGGCTTCTCCAGGGATAGAGAAGCCGATCTGGAGCAGTAACTGACAGACAGCGGATCAATGAAGAACCCGCGGCCCCTCATCCTTATCGAATTCGCCTTCAACCATACGCCCCGCCATTTGCACGCCGACGCTCAACATCGCTTTGGCAATTTCAACGTGCTGGCCCTGCAGAAACGCCTTGGCATCCTCGGAGAAATCCAGAGTCACCAGAGAACCCTCGTCCTCGGCCCTGCGCAGTTCGATTCGGCCGTCTGGTAGCTCGACAATTTCTAGAAAGGACGTTGGCATATAGGTCTGTTCTCCACGAAAGGCAGGGATTATATAGACATCATTCAGGCTTCGCTCGGGATCTTGACCAGCAGCACGCCTCTCGTCGCCGCCAGTCCAAAGTTCCTCAGCACTCGTTCAAGCCTTCACGGAAGCGAATCGCCAGCCCTTTGAGGTTCTGCCGCCAGCTCTCGAGCTCTTCGCGGCTCAGCTCTTCAACCACCTCTTCTTCATCCAGATTCACGGTCTGAATCAACGGCTGCGTCACATCGCCCTTCGGTTTGTGTGGCACCCGTGGTGGCTGAAACAGCGCCGAGTGCGCAGCCAGCAATTTAGCCAGCCAAGTCTCCGGGTTGCCTGCCAGCTCAATCATTTCCGCCAGCTCTGGAATGGCAATCGACTCCAGCACTTCGCGGGTCAGCAAGGCTTCCGCCCGCGACGCATTGGCTTGCGGCAGACGGTAGAAGCCGGCGATTTCATGACACAGCCCCAACAACGCACCGTAGAGATGAAACAGTGCGGATTCGCGCCCGGCCTGAATCAGCGCCAGCGAATTCATCGCCCGCCCCTCTTCGGCCCTGGCCAGCGCTTCCAGCGACAAACCCGCGAAATAGATCTTCTGATTGGTACGGGTATAGAGCTCGTGGGCCATGTCGGCACTCTCCACAACGAAATAATTGCTTCACACAGGCCGGACAGTGTCATGGATCAGCCGATCCGACCGCAAGCATTAAACAAAAAGGCCGCATGAAAACCCGAAGGTTGTCATGCGGCCTTTTGTGTTGAAGATGCCCAGTCAGGACACCTTCAGATCAACGCCTGCTCAAGCCTTGGCTTTCGCCGGACGCTTGTCTTCAACCGTCCACTTGCCACCGTCAAAGAACGCTTTCCAGCCTGTCGGCTTGCCGTCGACTTCGGTCTGAACGTATTGCTCCTTGGTCTTGCGGCTGTAGCGGATCACGGCTGGCAGACCATCCGGATCCTTCTGCGGCGCTTCACACAGGAAGTGATACTTCGGATCGATCTCGTCCTTGTGCGGCAGAATCTCGATCACCAGCGGAGCACGGGTCTCGCGGTTTTTCGGGAACTGACTGGCCGCCAGGAACAGGCCGGACGCACCGTCACGCAGGATGTAGGTGTCGTTGACCTTCTCGCATTTCAGCTCAGGCATCTTCACCGGATCCATCTTCGGCGGCGCCGCATCACCGCTCTTCAGCAGCTTGCGGGTGTTCTTGCACGTCGGGTTGGTGCAACCGAAGAACTTGCCGAAACGGCCGGTCTTGAGCTGCATCTCGCTGCCGCACTTGTCGCATTCCAGGCTCGGACCTTCGTAGCCCTTGATTCGGTAGCTGCCTTCTTCGATTTCGTAGCCGGCACAATCCGGGTTGTTACCGCAGATGTGCAGCTTGCGCTTCTCGTCGAGCAGGTAGGCGTCCATCGCTGTGCTGCAGATCGGGCAGCGATGCTTGCCGCGCAGTACCAGGGATTCCGACTCACCCTCGTCATCCGCCGCGATTTCGTCGCCCGGCACCAGGTTGACGGTGGCCTTGCAGCGCTCTTTCGGCGGCAGGCTGTAGCCCGAGCAGCCGAGGAACACGCCGGTCGATGCAGTACGGATCTGCATTGGACGGCCACAAGTGGTGCATGGAATATCGGTCATCACCGGCTGGTTGGCACGCATGCCGGCTTCCGGATTCTCCGCCACTTCGAGTTTTTTCTTGAAGTCGCCATAGAACTCGTCCAGCACGTTTTTCCAGTCGCGCTCGCCCTGAGCCACGTCATCGAGATTCTCTTCCATGCCGGCGGTGAAGCCGTAGTCCATGAGATTCGAGAAGCTTTCCGACAGACGCTCGGTAACGATGTCGCCCATCTTTTCCGAATAGAAACGACGGTTGTGCAGGGTCACGTAGCCGCGATCCTGAATGGTCGAGATGATCGCTGCGTAGGTCGAAGGACGACCGATGCCGCGCTTTTCCATTTCCTTCACCAGGCTGGCTTCCGAATAACGGGCCGGCGGCTTGGTGAAGTGCTGGGACGGATCGAGCTTGATCAGCTTCATCACGTCGCCCTGCGCCATGTCGGGCAAAACGTCGTCATCGCCAGGCTTGGTGATTTGCGGCAGCACGCGGGTGTAACCGTCGAACTTCAGAATGCGGCCCTTGGCGCGCAGCTCGAAGTCGCCGGCAGCGACGCTGACGGTAGTCGACAGGTACTGCGCCGGCAGCATCTGGCAAGCCAGGAACTGGCGCCAGATCAGCTCGTAGAGGCGCTCAGCGTCGCGCTCCATGCCGGCCAGCTTGGCTGGCGTGGTGTTGGCGTCAGACGGACGAATCGCTTCGTGAGCCTCTTGTGCGCCTTCCTTGCTGCTGTAGACGTTCGGCGACTCTGGCAGGTACTTCTTGCCGAATTCGGTTTCGATGTAATCGCGCGCCATCGCCACGGCATCAGCCGAGAGGTTGGTCGAGTCGGTACGCATATAAGTGATGTAGCCGGCTTCGTAGAGACGCTGGGCCATCATCATGGTTTTCTTCACACCGAAGCCCAGGCGGTTGCTCGCGGCCTGTTGCAGCGTGGAGGTGATGAACGGTGCCGACGGCTTGCTGCTGGTCGGCTTGTCTTCACGCTTGACGATGCTGTAGCTGGAGGATTTTAGCTTCTCCAGCGCGGCCGTGGCCTGCGCTTCGTTCAGTGGTTTGAAGGCTTCGCCTTTCTCGCGAGCCACTTCGAAACGCACGGTCGAACCTTTGGCGGTGCCGAGATCGGCATGCACTTCCCAGTACTCTTCCGGGTTGAACGCACGAATCTCACGCTCACGCTCCACCACCAGTTTCACGGCAACCGATTGCACGCGACCGGCAGACAGGCCACGAGCGATCTTGGCCCACAGCAGCGGCGAGACCATGTAGCCGACGACGCGGTCGAGGAAACGACGGGCCTGCTGCGCGTTCACTCGATCAATGTCGAGTTCGCCCGGCTCCGAGAAGGCTTCCTGAATCGCCTTCTTGGTGATTTCGTTGAACACAACGCGCTTGTAGCGGCTGTCATCACCACCGATGGCTTCGCGCAGGTGCCAGGCAATGGCTTCCCCCTCGCGATCCAAGTCGGTTGCGAGATAGATGGTGTCAGCATCCTTGGCGAGCCGGCGCAGCTCTTCGATGACCTTTTCCTTGCCCGGGAGGATCTCGTACTTGGCTTTCCAGCCATGCTCGGGATCGACACCCATGCGCGAGACCAACTGCTTGCGCGCCTTCTCTTTCGGCGACAGCGCTGGCGCTTCGCCCGCAGCAGCCTTGCCGCGCTTGGCGGCAGGCTCCTTGCTGGCGCTAGCCGAACCGCTGGTGGGCAGGTCTCGGATATGGCCGATACTCGACTTCACCACGTATTGGTTGCCCAGATACTTGTTGATGGTCTTGGCCTTAGCCGGGGATTCCACAATGACCAGCGATTTGCCCATGGATCAGAAAATTCCTGAATTCTAGAAGTGAAAGGCGGTTGGCGCCTGACGCGGCACCGCTATATATAGTGGCTACAAGGTGAGGTCAAGCGCAGGGTTTTGCGCGCACTCGCCTTACGGCTTCGAAAAAAGGCTCGGTTCGGCTTGCACCAAAGCAAAGCGTGGGACCTGCTCCCCGTCAACCTCGACGGACTCCAGGAACATGCTCAAGGGACGCACCCAAAAGCCGTAATCGCCATACAGGGCTTGGTAAAAGACCACTTCTTCTTCGGTCTCGGAATGCCGCGCAACACTGAATACGCGGTACTGCGGACCTTTGTAATGTTGGTAGAGCCCAGGTTGTATCGGCATGCTTCGGCCCTCACTCAAATTTTTTCAAAATAAAAACAAAAATAAATCCGCAAAAACAAAAACCGGGGCACTTGGCCCCGGCTTCCATCGACGAGACGCTTAAACGCGTTCGAAGACGGTGGAGATGCCTTGGCCGAGGCCAATGCACATGGTGGCCACCCCGAAGGTGCCGCCATTCTGCTTCATCACGTTCAGCAAAGTGCCGGAAATACGGGCACCGGAGCAACCGAACGGGTGACCCAGGGCGATCGCGCCGCCGTGCAGGTTAACCTTCTCATTCATCTTGTCGAGCACTTTCAGGTCTTTCAGCACTGGCAGGGCCTGTGCGGCGAACGCTTCATTGAGCTCGAAGTAGTCGATATCGTTGATACCCAGGCCGGCACGTTTCAGTGCTTTCTGAGTAGCCGGTACCGGACCATAGCCCATGATGGCCGGGTCCACACCCGCTACCGCCATCGAGCGAATCACGGCCAGAGGCTGGATGCCCAGGTCTTGCGCACGCTGTGCCGACATCACGATCATGCACGAAGCACCATCGGTGATCTGCGACGAAGTACCGGCCGTTACGGTGCCGCCCTTTGGATTGAACGCCGGCTTCAGAGCCGCCAGACTTTCCAGGGTGGTTTCCGGACGAATGGTTTCGTCGTAGTCGAAGGTTTTCAGGAAACCGTTCTCGTCGTAACCCTGCATCGGGATGATTTCGTCCTTGAACTTGCCTTCCACAGTCGCCTTGTGGGCCAACTGGTGGGAACGCACGCCAAAGGCGTCCTGCTGTTCGCGGGTGATGCCGTGCATTTTGCCCAGCATTTCAGCGGTCAGGCCCATCATGCCCGAGGCTTTCGCCGCGTACAGGGACATGTGCGGGTTCGGATCGACACCGTGCATCATGCTTACGTGACCCATATGCTCGACGCCGCCAACCACGAACACGTCACCGTTACCGGTCATGATCGCTTGCGCAGCAGTGTGCAGCGCGCTCATCGACGAGCCGCACAGACGGCTGACGGTCTGGCCGGCCGAGGTGTGCGGGATCTGGGTCATCAGCGACGCCATGCGCGCGATGTTCCAGCCTTGCTCCAGGGTCTGGTTGACGCAGCCCCAGATCACGTCCTCGACTTCGGCAGGATCGACCTTGGTGTTGCGTTCCAGCAGTTTGCTGATCAGGTGCGCCGACATGTCTTCGGCGCGGGTGTTGCGGTGCATGCCGCCCTTGGAGCGGCCCATCGGAGTACGACCGAAGTCGACAATCACGACGTCTCTAGGATTCAAGCTCATAAGTTCACTCTCACTCTAGTTGGGGGCGCTTAACCGAAGAAGCTCTGGCCGTTCTTGGCCATTTCGCGCAGCTTCGCGGTCGGGTGGTACAGCGCGCCCAAATCAGCGTACTGGTCGGCCAGGGCAACGAACTCGGCAACACCGATCGAGTCGATGTAGCGCAGCGCACCGCCACGGAATGGAGGGAAACCAATACCGTAGACCAGACCCATGTCGGCTTCGGCGGCGGTTTCGACGATGCCGTCTTCCAGGCAACGCACGGTTTCCAGGCACAGCGGGATCATCATCCAGTTGATGATGTCTTCGTCAGTGACTTCGCGCTGCTCGTAGATGATCGGCTTGAGCACTTCCAGTACCGACGGATCGGCGACTTTCTTCTGCTTGCCTTTCTTGTCGGCCTCGTAGGCGTAGAAGCCCTTGCCGTTCTTCTGACCCAGACGCTTGGCTTCGTAAAGCACGTCGATGGCCGAACGACGGTCGTCCTTCATCCGGTCCGGGAAGCCTTCAGCCATTACGTCGCGACCGTGGTGGCCGGTGTCGATGCCGACCACGTCCATCAGGTACGCCGGGCCCATCGGCCAGCCGAATTTTTCCATGATCTTGTCGATACGGACGAAGTCCACACCGGCGCTGACCAGTTTGGCGAAACCGCCGAAGTACGGGAACAGTACGCGGTTGACCAGGAAGCCCGGGCAGTCGTTGACGACGATCGGGTTCTTGCCCATTTTCTTGGCGTAGGCAACGGTGGTGGCGATGGCCAGCTCGCTGGACTTCTCGCCACGGATCACTTCCACCAGCGGCATCATGTGCACCGGGTTGAAGAAGTGCATGCCGACAAAGTTTTCCGGACGCTTGAGGGCCTTGGCCAGCAGGCTGATGGAAATGGTCGAGGTGTTGGACGCGAGGATGGTGTCCTCTTTGACCTTGTCTTCGACTTCCGCCAGAACGGCTTGCTTGACTTTCGGGTTCTCGACCACGGCCTCAACGACCAGGTCGACGTGACCGAAATCGCCGTAGGACAGCGTAGGACGAATGCCGTTGAGCACTTCAGCCATTTTCGCGGCGGTCATGCGGCCTTTATCAACGCGACCGACCAGCAGCTTGGCGGCTTCAGCCAGACCTTGCTCGATGCCGTGCTCGTTGATGTCCTTCATCAGGATCGGCGTACCTTTGGAAGCCGACTGATAGGCGATACCGCCACCCATGATGCCGGCGCCCAGTACGGCAGCCTGCTTCACGTCTTTGGCGATTTCGTCATAGGCCTTGGCCTTTTTCTTCAGTTCCTGATCGTTCAGGAACAGACCGATCAAGCTCTGCGCGGCAGAGGTCTTGGCCAGTTTCACGAAACCTGCGGCTTCGACTTCCAGCGCCTTGTCACGACCGAAGTTCGCGGCTTTCTGGATGGTCTTGATCGCTTCAACCGGGGCCGGGTAGTTCGGGCCGGCCTGGCCAGCCACGAAACCTTTGGCGGTTTCGAAAGCCATCATTTGTTCAATGGCGTTCAGCTTGAGCTTTTCCAGCTTAGGCTGGCGCTTGGCCTTGTAGTCGAACTCGCCGGAGACGGCGCGCTTGATCAGCTCAAGGGCGGCATCCTGCAGTTTTTCAGGGGCAACCACGGCATCGACGGCGCCGACTTTCAGCGCGTCTTCAGGACGGTTTTCCTTGCCGGCGGCGATCCACTCGATGGCGTTGTCGGCACCGATCAGGCGCGGCAGACGCACGGTACCGCCGAAGCCCGGGTAGATGCCCAGTTTGACTTCCGGCAGACCGATCTTGGCCTTGGTCGACATGACGCGGTAGTCCGCTGCCAGGCACATTTCCAGACCGCCGCCCAGGGCGATGCCGTTGATCGCGGCGACGGTCGGAACGTTGAGGTCTTCGAAATCGCTGAAGATCTTGTTGGCTTCGAGATTGCCAGCAACCAGCTCGGCATCCGGCAGCTTGAAGTTGTCGACAAATTCGGTGATGTCGGCGCCGACGATGAATACGTCCTTGCCACTGCTGACGATCACGCCCTTGATCGAAGCATCTGCCTTGATGGTGTCTACGGCCTGACGCAGTTCGTTCAGGGTAAGACGGTTGAACTTGTTGACGGACTCACCCTTGAGGTCGAATTTCAATTCGACGATGCCACTTTCAAGAGCTTTAACCGTGATGGCTTTACCTTCGTAAATCATCAACTGATCTCCACGATATGGAAGCTGAACAGTACACGTCGGACGCAGGCAAATGGCTCGGCAGGACGTTTTTTCGTCGATGCTGACACTCATCCACCCGGCACACCCGCCAACGCGATAGTCGGGATTCTGTAGGAGCAGTCTGCAATACAAACGCTCAATTCATACGCCCGTTTGATTTGGGTACGCCACCTTCACGGAATTTCCGACAATTGTCAATCGCCCTAAATACGGGTTGAAATTCGACTTTGCGGTCATTTCTGTAGGACGCAGCCCGGCCACACACGCTTGCATGTGAGGGCATTCATAAGATTAATAGTTAGAAAAGTCGCCCTAATTCGCCGCAAGCCTTGTTTAACAGGCTACGCTGGCTGGACTACGAAGGAAAACAGGCGCAGATTTGCTGACCGGATGACGTCGGTTCAACGCCAAAAAGAATTTCCGGCCTGCCTGGCCAACCCCGCCCGATGAATCATGTCGGGCTTTTTATTGCGCGTCTGCCGGACGTTTCGCACCGTTGCAGCGCGAAAAGTCCGCAAGTCATGCCAGCGCTTTCAGCGTGGCATCAATATCCAGCAAAACCGACGCATCCCCCTTCTCGCCCCAATAGAGGGCGATCATCTGCTTGTCGGCGTCGACCTTGAAAACGTTGCCCGGCAATTTTTCGAAATGATTGAGCAACAGCGGATCGTCACAGACTTCCTGCCACTGATTCACCCAAACCCCCGGGGATTTCTGCCAATACGTCCAGCACGCCGGCTGCTTGCCTCGGCGTGGCCGATGGTATTGAGCGCACGGGTTTGGCGGCTCCTGAGACATCCAGTGCGGCCACTCCTGAGGCGCCAGCTGCATGGCCAGACCGATGCGCCGGGCCTCGGTGCGCAAGGCTATCCGGCCACTCTGTGCACGTGACGGACGCAACCACGCCAGCGGACTCAACACCACCAGCAGGATTGACACCACCAGCCAGACCGTCATATCTCTACTCCCGTTTTGTCATGAGCCCATTGCGTCACTTTGGAACCAATGCGCTTGAAACCAGCCATACTTAACAATATTGATCCCTCACGAGGAGCACCTCATGCCCTACCACCATATCCTGGTCGCCGTAGATCTGACCGAAGAGTGCGACCCTGTGATCCACCGCGCCCGAGAGCTGTCGGTGAGCAATGGCGCCAAGCTGTCGCTGGTGCATATCGTCGAACCGATGGCCATGGCCTTCGGCGGTGACGTACCGATGGATCTGTCACAACTGCAACAACAGCAATTCGATCAGGCCAAGGAACGCCTTGAACGCCTGAAGCACAAGTACACCGAGCTCGAAGGCGCCAACTGCCACCTGACCTACGGCCAGCCGCGTCAGGAAATCCACCATTTCGCCAAGGAACAGGAATGCGACCTGATCGTGGTCGGCAGCCATGGCCGGCATGGTCTGGCGCTGTTGCTGGGCTCGACCGCCAACGACGTGCTGCACGGCGCACCTTGCGATGTGCTGGCGGTGCATCTGGTCAAGCGCTGATCCCAGGCACTTGTGAAAAGCTAAAAAAGCCCGACGCCCATCACTGGACGCCGGGCTTTTTCATGCCTTGAAACAATCAGGCGTCCAGCTCGGCCCAACGCTCCACCAGTGCATCCAGCTCGGCCTGCAACTGCTCCAGAGAAGCGATCACCTTGGCCGTCTCGGCCGGCGGACGCTGATAGAAGCCGGCCTCGGCCATTTCAGCCTCGACAGCAGCAATCTGCTGTTCTTTAGCGTCGATGTCGCCCGGCAGCGCTTCCAGCTCGCGCTGAAGCTTGTAGCTCAACTTCTTCTTCGCAGCCGGGGCCGCAGCAACCGGCGCAGCGACCGGAGCCGGTTCGGCAGTGACCACCGCCGAATTCAGGTCGGCCTTGCCGGATTTGCTTTCGGTCACGCCCAGCAGTCGCGGCGAACCGCCCTGACGGATCCAGTCCTGATAGCCACCGACGTATTCGCGAACCTTGCCTTCACCTTCGAATACCAGGGTGCTGGTGACCACGTTGTCGAGGAATGCCCGGTCGTGGCTGACCATCAGCACAGTGCCGTTGAAGGTCAGCAGCACTTCTTCGAGCAGCTCGAGGGTTTCCACGTCGAGGTCGTTGGTGGGTTCGTCGAGTACCAGCAGGTTCGCCGGCTTGCTGAACAATTTGGCCAGCAACAGACGCGCACGCTCGCCACCGGACAACGCCTTCACCGGCGTGCGGGCACGCTGCGGGCTGAACAGGAAGTCGCCGAGGTAGCTCAGCACGTGGCGGCTCTGGCCGTCGATATCGATGAAGTCGCGACCTTCGGCGACGTTGTCGATCACGGTCTTTTCCAGATCCAGCTGATGGCGCAACTGGTCGAAGTAGGCCACATCGATCTTGGTGCCCTCTTCCACTTTGCCGCTGGTCGGTTGCAGACCGCTGAGCATCAGTTTCAGCAGGGTGGTCTTGCCGGTACCATTGGCGCCGAGCAGACCGATCCGGTCGCCACGCTGCAGCACCATGGAGAAATCACGGATCAGGAACGGACCGCCAGGATGCGCGAAGCTCACGTTATCCAGCACCATCACCTGCTTGCCGGACTTCTCCGCTGTTTCCAGCTGGATGTTGGCCTTGCCGGTGCGCTCGCGACGCTCGCTGCGCTCCACGCGCAATGCTTTCAGGGCACGTACGCGACCTTCGTTACGGGTGCGGCGGGCCTTGATGCCCTGGCGAATCCACACTTCTTCCTGGGCCAGACGCTTGTCGAACAGCGCGTTGGCGGTTTCTTCGGCCGCCAGTGCGGCTTCTTTATGGACGAGGAAACTGGCGTAGTCGCCGTTCCAGTCGATCAGGCCACCGCGATCCAGCTCGAGGATACGGGTGGCAAGGTTTTGCAGGAAGGAACGGTCGTGCGTGATGAACAGCACGGCGCCCTGGAAATCCTTCAGCGCTTCTTCAAGCCAGGCAATCGCACCGATGTCCAGGTGGTTGGTCGGTTCGTCGAGCAGCAGCAGATCCGGCTCGGACACCAGCGCCTGCGCCAGCAGGACGCGACGACGCCAGCCACCGGACAGTTCGGCGAGGGTCTTGTCGGCCGGCAATTGCAGGCGGCTCAGGGTGCTGTCGACCAGGGTCTGCAAGCGCCAGCCATCGCGGGCTTCGAGGTCGTGCTGAACGTGCATCAGCTTGTCCAGATCGGCATCGGTGACGATGTTCTGGCTCAGGTGATGGTATTCGGCGAGCAAGGCGCCGACGCCGTCGAGGCCTTCGGCAACCACGTCGAACACTGTCCGCTCGTCGGCCACCGGCAATTCCTGTGGCAATTCACCGATTTTCAGACCGGGGGCACGCCACACCGAGCCGTCATCAGGCTTCTGGTCGCCCTTGACCAGTTTCATCATGCTGGATTTGCCAGTGCCGTTGCGGCCGATGATGCACACCCGCTCACCACGGGCGATCTGCCAGGACACCTTGTCCAACAACGGCATCGCGCCGAATGCAAGGGACACATCGCTGAATTTGAGCAGGGTCATGAGCTTCTCCAAAAACCGGGCGCGCATTCTACCTGAATCGGGGCCCGAGCAGGCCGGCAATTTCGCCGCTGACGCACTCTGCACAACAATTGTTGCGAACTTGTGCTGCAAGGCCGGCAAAGCTTTCGCCGCCTGCTGGCAAAAGGCTAAGCTACAGACAATTCAGTGCGGGTTTTGGGCCGGCACTTGTCATGATTTCTCTGCCCGGATGTCTCATGCGCAGTCGCCTCTTCAGTGTTTTGTCATGTTTGCTGCTTTCCGCCGCTGCCGTTCAATCCGCCCAGGCGGTGGACCTGTCCACCCAACGCCAGTATTACGATGAAGCCAAGCGCGCCCTGGCCAAGGGCGACACCGGCCCGTATTTCCGTTACAGCCAGGCCCTCGCCGATTATCCGCTGGAACCATACCTGGCTTACGACGAGCTGACCGCCCGGCTGAAAACCGCGAGCAACGCGGAGATCGAAAAATTCCTCGCCGAACACGGTGACCTGCCCCAGGCCAACTGGATGAAGTTGCGTTGGCTGCGCTGGCTGGCCGATCGCGGCGACTGGGCGACGTTCGTCAAGTATTACGACCCTAAGCTGAATTTCACCGAACTCGACTGCCTGAACGCGCAGTACCAGATCAGCCACAACAAGAAGGCCGAGGGCTACGCCAATGCCGAGAAGCTTTGGCTGACCGGCAAATCCCAGCCCGCCGCCTGCGATGCGCTGTTCGGCATGTGGGCCGCCGAAGGTCAGTTGACCGAACAGAAACGCTGGGAACGCGCCAAACTCGCCGCCCAGCACCGCAACTACCCACTGGCCAACAGCCTGGTCAACGGCCTGACCACCCTCGCCCCGCGCGGCCGCCTGCTGGTGGACGTGGCGCAGAAACCGGAACTGCTCAATCAGCCTTCGCGGTTCACGCCGGCCGATGAACCGATGTCGGACGTGGTCAGCCTCGGCCTGCGCCGCCTCGCGCGTCAAGACCCGGACAAGGCCATGGCCCTGCTCGACGGTTATGCCAGCAGCATGCATTTCTCCCGCGATGAAAAAGTCGCGATCGCCCGGGAAATCGGCCTGACCCTCGCCCGCCGCTTCGACAGCCGCGCGCTGGACGTGATGACCAAATACGATCCGGAACTGCGCGACAACACCGTGTCCGAATGGCGCCTGCGACTGCTGCTGCGCCTGGCGCGCTGGGACGACGCCTATCAACTGACCCGCCGTCTGCCGCAGGATCTGGCCACCACCAACCGCTGGCGCTACTGGCAGGCCCGCAGTCTGGAACTGGCACAACCGCAAAACCCGGAAGCGCAGACGCTGTACAAAAATCTGTCGCGGGAACGGGATTTCTACGGTTTCCTCGCCGCTGACCGCTCACAATCGCCGTACTCGCTGAACAACAAGCCGCTGGTGCTCAGTCAGGCGCTGATCAACAAGGTGCGCAACACCCCAGGCGTGCGTCGTGCGCTGGAGTTCCACGCCCGTGGGCAGATCGTCGACGGCCGCCGCGAGTGGTATCACGTCAGCCGGCATTTCAGCCGCGACGAAATGGTTGCCCAGGCGAAACTGGCCTACGACCTGAAATGGTATTTCCCGGCGATCCGCACCATCAGTCAGGCGCAGTACTGGGATGATCTGGACATCCGCTTCCCGATGGCCCACCGCGACACTCTGGTGCGCGAAGCCAAGGTGCGCGGCCTGCATTCGAGCTGGGTGTTCGCCATCACCCGTCAGGAAAGTGCATTCATGGACGACGCCCGCTCCAGCGTCGGCGCCAGCGGCCTGATGCAACTGATGCCCGGCACCGCCAAGGAAACCGCGCGCAAGTTCAGCATTCCATTGGCCTCGCCACAGCAGGTGCTCGATCCGGATAAAAACATCCAGCTCGGCGCCGCTTACCTGAGCCAGGTGCACAGCCAGTTCAACGGTAACCGCGTGCTCGCCTCCGCCGCCTACAACGCCGGCCCCGGCCGCGTGCGCCAGTGGCTGCGTGGCGCCGACCACCTGAGCTTCGACGTGTGGGTGGAAAGCATCCCGTTCGACGAAACCCGCCAGTACGTACAGAACGTGCTGTCCTACTCGGTGATCTACGGCCAGAAACTCAACTCGCCGCAACCGCTGGTGGATTGGCATGAGCGGTATTTCGACGATCAGTGATCGGGGCGTGTTTCGCCGATAGATCGACGTAAACAAAAATGCCCGCATCGAGAGATGCGGGCATTTTTATGGCGTTCTACTAGGTCGGTTACTTAGTCGGTTACAGGGTCGGTTGAAACCTGACGACCATCACTGAACTGCAACGCCGCCAACCGCGCATACAACGGATTACTCGCAATCAGCTCCTGATGCGTGCCGATCGCAACCAGTTTGCCCTGATCCATCACCGCGATCCGGTCGGCGTTTTTCACCGTGGCCAACCGGTGGGCGATCACCAGTGTGGTGCGGTTTTGCATCAGGCTCGGCAGCGCTTGCTGGATCAGGTGTTCGCTCTGGGCGTCGAGGGCGCTGGTGGCTTCGTCGAGCAGCAGGATCGGCGCGTCAACCAGTAGCGCCCGGGCAATGGCCAGGCGCTGGCGTTGACCGCCTGACAGGCCGAGGCCGCCGTCGCCCAGGTGGGTCTGGTAGCCGTCGGGCATCTGTTCGATGAAGTCGTGGGCGTGGGCAATTTTCGCAGCTTCCCGCACCTGCTCCAGCGTGGCGGTCGGGCAGCCATAACGGATGTTCTCTTCGACACTGCCGAAGAACAGCGCCGGAGTTTGCGAGACCAGCGCGAAGCAGCGACGCAGGTCCAGCGGATCAAGGCTCGTCAGCGGCACGCCATCGATCAGGATCCGTCCTTCCCGGGGATCGTAGAAACGCAGCAACAAGTCATACACCGTGGACTTGCCCGCGCCGGACGGCCCTACGAGCGCGAGGGTTTCGCCGGCGTTGATCGTCAGACTCAAGCCATCGACGGCGAGGCTTTCGGGACGCGAAGGGTAGGAAAAACGCACTTCCTGCAGTTCCAGCTCGCCTTTGACCCGTTCCGGAAGAGTCACCAATCCCGTGGTCGGTGGCTGGATGATGTTCTCCGAACGCAGCAGTTCGGCGATGCGCTCGGCGGCGCCGGCTGCTCGCTGCAACTCGCCAATCACTTCGCTCAACGTGCCGAACGCACTGCCAACAATCAGGCTGTAAAACACGAACGCCGCCAGTTCCCCCGCCGAAATCCGCCCGGCAATCACGTCCATGCCGCCAACCCACAACATCACCGCGACGGCGCCGAGCACCAGCACGATCACCAGCGTGATCAGCCAGGCCCGCTGGAAAATCCGTTTGCGCGCGGTCTCGAACGCCTGCTCGACGGTACTGGCGAAACGCTCTTCATCCTGCACCTGATGGTTGTAGGCCTGTACGGTCTTGATCTGGCCAAGAGTCTCCGAAACATAGCTGCCAATGTCGGCGATCCGGTCCTGACTCAGCCGGGAGAGGTTACGCACGCGGCGGCCGAAAATCAGGATCGGCGCAATCACCAGCGGCAGTGCGATCACCACGATGCTGGTGAGCTTGGGGTTGGTGATGAACAGCAGCACCACACCGCCGATGACCATCAGCAAATTGCGCAGGAACAGCGACAGCGACGAGCCGATCACCGATTGCAGCAGCGTGGTGTCAGCGGTCAGCCGCGACTGGATTTCCGAACTGCGGTTGTCCTCGTAAAACCCGGGATGCAGGTACACCAGATGGTTGAATACCTGTCGACGGATGTCCGCCACCACGCGCTCACCGATCCACGACACCAGATAAAACCGCGCAAACGTGCCGACCGCCAAGCCGAATACCAAAAGCATGAACAGGCCTATGGATTGATTGAGCAGGTGCGGCGACTGGGTCATAAACCCTCGATCGACCAGCAACTTGATGCCCTGCCCCATCGACAGGGTAATGCCGGCCGTGACGATCAGCGCGAGCAGTGCGCCGAAGGCCGGCCAGCGATAGGGAGCAAGGAAATGACTGGTCAGGCGCAAGGCCCGGCGGTGGCGCGAGGAAAGCATCGGGATCATTCAGATTCACGTCGTGTGCTGATGGATAGGGCCAGCCTACAGACTCAAATGGGGTGGAACTCTGTAAATCACAATGAGTCAGGTTAAATATGACCGGTCCGACTACTCCCTAGATGCTATTGGTCTAAGGTCCGGGTTGAGACAGACGGTCATTTCTGTTTGAGTGGAGATGCCGTTCCGGACCGACCGCAGGGAGTTGTCACAGCCTGGTCACCTGACGGTTTTAATCTAGGCACACAACCTGATGAGGAGACAGGCCATGTCCTTGCAAAACAGCAGCGATGACAAAATTGAAGTGATCCGCACCAAGCCCGGCCAACCTCTGGGTTGCTCGATCATCGATAAGGATGGGCGCGAAGTGCCAATCACTGAAGACATGATCCAGGACGCCTGCCGCGAACTGGAGAAGCGATTGGTCAAGCCTGCCGAACAAGAGTGATATCGCCACCGTCTTCCTGACCCGGCCCCTGCAGGCCGGGTTTTTTCTGCCCGCTGTTTATACGGCCACAGCGCCCAACGCAGTCACGATCTGGCGCAAGGCCGGCGAATCACCGTCGATCCGCACTTTCAAACCTTCGATCTCGCGTCGCGACGGATACTGTTTGCGCAGCAAATCAAACGCGGCACGTTGCTCACCGACGCTGCCCAGCAGCGTGCGACGGAAATCCGCGTCGTCCCGGCGCGGGTCGTACACGCCACGGCACAACATCGCCAGCGCCCAGGCCGGATCGCTGTCGGCATGCAGGGAAACTTCCGACAACCATGGTGCCGGCAGCAGATCACCGAGCTGAATGCTGGCGGGCTCACCGATAAATTCGCAGTACGCCTGATAGATCTGCGCGGTGCCGCGCTGTTTGCCGTCGAGGCTGTAACCGGCAATGTGCGGCGTTGCCAGCACGCAGAGTTCGGCCAGCGCGACATCGACTTGCGGCTCGGCTTCCCAGACATCGAGCACCGCTTGCAAGTCTTCACGCTCCAGCAGCACTTCGCGCAGCGCGGTGTTATCCACCACCGGACCGCGAGCCGCGTTGATCAGCCAGGCGCCGGGCTTGAGCTGCTGCAAACGCTGCTCGTCGAACAAATGCCAGGTCGCCCCGTCGCCGCTGCGGGTCAGCGGGGTGTGCAGGCTGATCACGTCGCACTGCGCGATGACCTGCTCCAGACTGACATAGTCGCCGCCCTCGACCGCCTGACGTGGCGGATCGCAGACTTTCACGTTCCAGCCCAGGCCTTTGAGCACCTTGATCAGGCGACCACCGACTTCACCGGCGCCGATCACACCGTAAGTGCGCTCACGCAAATCGACGCCTTCGATTTCAGCCAGGGTCATCAGGCTGCCGAGCACGTAATCGACCACGCCCCGGGCATTGCAGCCGGGCGCGCTGGACCAGGTGATCCCGGCCTCATTGAAGTAATCGAGATCCAGATGATCGGTGCCGATGGTGCAGGTGCCGACAAAACGCACCTTGCTGCCTTCAAGCAGTGCGCGGTTGACGTTGGTCACCGAGCGCACCAGCAATACATCGGCCTGTTCGACCGTGGCCCGGTCGATGGAACGGCCCGGTACCCGGCGAATCTCACCGAAACCGGCAAAAAAGGCATCGAGCAGCGGGATATTTTCGTCGGCAACAATCAGCATGGCGGGGCTCCTTGGACGGATCGGCAGTGTAGGCGCTGGGACTGCGATGAGCCAGCAGGCTGTTCTTTCTTGATCGGTCGAAGGCGATTACAAATCCGCAACAGAGGATTTTTCCTGACCACAACGTCAGCGGCGTAGAATGCCCGGCCTTGCGCATCAACCCCTGTGGACGCTTTGCCTGTGAATTCCGTGACTGACCGCCCCGCTGCCGTTTCCCTCAACCGCCCTGCCCGGGTTCGCCTGGAGCTGAAGAATCTGCTCGGCCTGGCCCTGCCGATCATGATCGCGCAACTGGCGACCACCGCCATGGGCTTCGTCGATGCGGTGATGGCCGGGCGCGTCGGGCCGAAGGATCTCGCGGCCGTGGCGCTGGGCAACTCGATCTGGGTGCCGGTGTTCCTGCTGATGACCGGCACCCTGTTGGCCACCACGCCGAAAGTCGCCCAACGCTTCGGCGCCGGCACCCACAGCGAAATCGGCCCGATCGTGCGCCAGGCCTTGTGGCTGGCACTGGTGGTGGGCCTGATGGCGACCACCATGCTGTTCAGCGCCGAACCGATCCTGCACCTGATGAAAGTCGATCCGGAGCTGATCGGCCCGTGCATGCAATACCTGCACGGTATCGCCAGCGGCCTGCCAGCGGTGGCCTTCTACCATGTGCTGCGCTGCACCAGTGACGGCCTCGGTCGTACCCGCCCGGCGATGGTGCTGGGCCTGTGCGGCCTGGCGCTGAACATTCCGCTCAACTACGTGTTCATTTATGGCCACTTTGGCGTGCCGGCCATGGGCGGCGTCGGCTGCGGCTGGGCTACAGCCATCGTGATGTGGGTGATGGCACTGGGTCTGGCCGGTTACGAGCGCTGGGCGCCGGCCTACAAGTCGAGCGAACTGTTCAGCCGTTTCGACTGGCCGCAATGGGCAGTGATCAAGCGTTTGCTGGCCATCGGTCTGCCGATCGGCGTCGCGGTGTTTGCCGAGTCGAGCATCTTCGCGGTGATTGCGCTGCTGATCGGCAGCCTTGGCGCCACGGTGGTGGCCGGGCATCAGATCGCGCTGAACGTCAGCTCGCTGGTGTTCATGATTCCGTATTCGCTGGGCATGGCCGTGACCGTGCGCGTCGGCCAGGCCCTGGGCCGTGAAGAACCGCGCGAAGCACGTTTCGCCGCGGGTGTCGGCATGGGCACCGCGCTGGCCTACGCCTGCCTGTCGGCGAGCATGATGCTGCTGATGCGCGAACACATTGCGGCGATCTACACGTCGGATCCGATGGTGATTCACATCGCGGCGATGCTGATCGTGTATTCGGCGCTGTTCCAGTTTTCCGACGCGATTCAGGTCACCGCCGCCGGCGCCCTGCGCGGTTATCAGGACACTCGCGTGACGATGATTCTGACCCTGTTCGCCTATTGGGGCATCGGCCTGCCGGTAGGTTACGCCCTCGGCCTGACCGACTGGCTCGGCGAGCCACGCGGCCCGAGCGGCTTGTGGGAAGGCCTGATCGTCGGCCTGAGCTGCGCGGCGCTGATGCTGTCGATCCGCCTGACGCGCAGTGCACGCAAACGCATTCGCATCAGCCGTTCGATGGGCTGACCGGCCATAAAAAAAGACCTGCACATGCAGGTCTTTTTTTGCCTTCCGATCAACCGGACTTCTTGCGAATCCAGTACAGATAGGTCCCGGCTTCTTCGTGCTGCCCCACCAGTTCATGGTCGAGAAACACGCAGAACTTGGGGATGTCGCGACGGGTCGACGGGTCGGTGGCGATCACCTTGAGCAGGCCGCCGGGCACCAGGTCACGGATGTGCTGGTGCAGCATCATCACCGGCTCCGGGCAGTTGAGGCCCGTAGCGTCGAGGGTGCCGTCGACCGGCGTATTGATCATTTCACTCATGATTCACTCCTGAAACTGGCCGGCATTGTCGCCCAATGCCGGGTGTTCGGTCACCTGTCGCGCGCTCAGCGGGCTTTGGCTTTCTTCACGTCATGGCGGCGCAAATGGCAGGTCACTTCCTCGCGGTCGTGGTACAGCTGCTTGCAGCCGATGTCGACCTTGATCCCGCGGGCCTTGAAACCGTCGGCGATGCGTTCGAGCAAGCGCTTCACTTCGGCGTAACGCTGCTTCATCGGCAACTTGAGGTTGACCACCGCTTCCCGGCAATGCCCCTCGCCGATCCACTCTTCGAGCATCGCGGCGTTGCGCGCCGGCTTCTCGACGATGTCGCAGACCATCCAGTCCACCGGTTGCTTCGGTTTGAAGGTGAAACCGTCAGCCATCAAGTGCTGCACCAGACCGGTATCCATAAGGCTTTCGGCCATCGGGCCGTTGTCGATGGCGGTCACCAGCATGCCGCGATTGACCAGCTGCCAGGTCCAGCCGCCCGGCGCCGCGCCGAGGTCGACGCCGGTCATGTCGCTGTGCAGGCGATCTTCCCACTGATCGCGGGGGATGAAGTGGTGCCAGGCCTCTTCCAGTTTCAGGGTCGAACGGCTCGGCGCCTCGCGCGGGAACTTCAGGCGCGGAATGCCCATCGGCCACATCGCCGAGTTACCGGCATCGGCGAGACCGAGGAACACCTCACGACCGCTCTTGAAGGTCAGCAGCAGACGCGGCTTGCTGGCGTCTTCCACCAGTTTGCCGGCGCCGGTCAGGGCCTTGCGCAGTGGGCCTTCGAACTTCTTGCAGAAGTTCGACAGTTCCTTGCCGTCGTTGGTGTCGACGACTTCCAGCCACAGGCTGCCACACACCGGGAATTCGGCCATGTGCGCGAGGATTACGCTGATGCGGTCGGTTTCCGGCAGATCGATGAAAAACCCGCGCGCCCACTGGCGCGGGAAGATCAGCTCGGCGAAACGCTGGCCGCGCATCAGGCGCTCGGCACCGTCTTCTTCGGTGCAGACAAACTCGGCGCAAGCGGTGGCCGGTTTGGCCTTGGCGTAGCCGGCCACGTTCAGTTGAGCGGCGAGGTCGGAAATCTCCGAGCAGACTTCGCCTTCGAAGCCTGGCCGGCAATGCATGAATAGGGTGTTCATTCTTACTCCTGGGCAGAGGGCGATCATTCATCCCCTGCGCGATGCCCAGACCCTGCGTTGAAGCAAAGCCTGTCACGAAAACCGGCGCATGATAGCCCATGTCGGAACCTTGGTTCTGTCCATAGAGTCCAGTTATTAGCCAGCTACTGAAAACAGGGCTACGTTGATAGCTCTGCCCGTCCCCTCAATCCGTAGCCGTGCGGATTCAAAGGAGTGATCGTAATGCCGTCCCTCGATAGTCTGAATTCTCTGAAAACCCTCAAAGTCGATGACAAGACTTACCACTATTTCAGCCTGCCGGATGCTGCCAAAAGCCTGGGCAATATCGACAAGCTGCCGATGTCGCTGAAAGTCCTGCTGGAAAACCTGCTGCGCTGGGAAGATGAAAAAACCGTCACCGGCGCCGACCTCAAGGCGCTTGCCGCGTGGCTCAAGGAGCGCCGCTCCGACCGGGAGATCCAGTACCGCCCTGCCCGCGTGCTGATGCAGGACTTTACCGGCGTCCCCGCCGTGGTCGATCTGGCCGCGATGCGCGCCGCCATGGCCAAGGCCGGCGGTGATCCGCAACGAATCAACCCGCTGTCGCCGGTGGATCTGGTGATCGACCACTCGGTGATGGTCGACAAGTTCGCCAGTGCCAGCGCCTTCGAACAGAACGTCGACATCGAAATGCAGCGCAACGGCGAACGCTACGCCTTCCTGCGCTGGGGCCAGAGTGCGTTCGACAATTTCAGCGTGGTGCCGCCGGGCACCGGGATCTGCCACCAGGTCAACCTCGAATACCTCGGACGAACGGTGTGGACCAAGGACGAAAACGGCCGCACTTATGCCTTCCCCGACACGCTGGTCGGCACCGACTCCCACACCACCATGATCAACGGCCTCGGCGTACTCGGTTGGGGCGTCGGCGGGATCGAGGCGGAAGCGGCGATGCTCGGGCAACCGGTGTCGATGCTGATTCCCGAAGTGATCGGCTTCAAACTCACCGGCAAGCTCAAGGAAGGCATCACCGCCACCGACCTGGTGCTGACCGTGACCCAGATGCTGCGCAAGAAAGGCGTGGTCGGCAAATTCGTCGAGTTCTATGGCGACGGCCTCGCCGACCTGCCGCTCGCCGACCGCGCAACCATCGCGAACATGGCTCCGGAATATGGCGCGACCTGCGGATTCTTCCCGGTCGATGACGTGACCCTCGACTACCTGCGCCTGTCCGGCCGTCCGCCTGAAGTGGTGAAACTGGTCGAGGCCTACACCAAGGCTCAGGGCCTGTGGCGCCTGCCCGGTCAGGAACCGGTGTTCACCGATAGCCTGGCGCTGGACATGGGCAGCGTCGAAGCCAGCCTCGCCGGGCCTAAACGTCCGCAAGACCGTGTCTCGCTGCCGAATGTCGGCCAGGCGTTCAGTGACTTCCTCGACTTGCAATTCAAACCTACCAGCAAGGAAGAAGGACGCCTGGAAAGCGAAGGCGGCGGTGGCGTGGCGGTGGGCAATGCCGATCTGGTCGGCGAAACGGACTACGAGTACGACGGCCGTACCTATCGCCTGAAAAACGGCGCCGTGGTGATTGCCGCGATCACCTCCTGCACCAACACCTCCAACCCCAGCGTGATGATGGCTGCCGGCCTGCTGGCGAAAAAAGCCGTGGAAAAAGGCCTGACCCGCAAGCCGTGGGTGAAGAGCTCACTGGCACCGGGCTCCAAAGTGGTCACCGATTACTACAAAGCCGCCGGGTTGACGCAGTACCTCGATCAGCTCGGTTTTTCGCTGGTGGGCTACGGCTGCACCACTTGCATCGGCAACTCCGGACCGCTGCCGGAACCGATCGAAAAAGCCATTCAGAAAGCCGACCTGACCGTGGCTTCGGTGCTGTCCGGCAACCGCAACTTCGAAGGTCGGGTGCATCCGCTGGTGAAAACCAACTGGCTGGCCTCGCCGCCGCTGGTGGTCGCTTACGCCCTGGCCGGCAGTGTGCGCACCGACATCAGCAGCGAACCGCTGGGCAATGACCAGCAGGGCAATCCGGTTTACCTGCGTGACATCTGGCCGAGCAGCAAGGAAATCGCCGACGCGGTGAATCAGGTCAACACCGCAATGTTCCACAAGGAATACGCCGAAGTGTTCGCCGGTGACGAACAGTGGCAAGCCATCGAAGTGCCGCAAGCCGCGACCTACGTCTGGCAGGCGGATTCGACTTACATCCAGCACCCGCCGTTCTTCGACGACATTGCCGGGCCATTGCCGGTGATTGCCGATGTGAAAGGTGCGCGAGTGCTGGCGCTGTTGGGCGATTCGGTGACCACCGACCACATCTCCCCCGCCGGCAACATCAAGGCCGACAGCCCGGCCGGGCGTTACCTGCGCGAACAAGGCGTCGAGCCACGGGACTTCAACTCCTACGGTTCGCGCCGGGGCAACCACGAAGTGATGATGCGCGGCACCTTCGCCAACATCCGTATCCGCAACGAAATGCTCGGCGGCGAAGAAGGTGGCAACACGATCTACATTCCGACCGGCGAGAAACTGGCGATCTACGACGCAGCCATGCGCTATCAGGCCTCAGGCACGCCGCTGGTGGTGATTGCCGGGCAAGAATACGGCACCGGTTCCAGCCGGGACTGGGCGGCGAAGGGCACCAATCTGCTGGGCGTGAAAGCGGTGATCGCCGAAAGCTTCGAGCGCATCCACCGTTCCAATCTGGTGGGCATGGGCGTGCTGCCATTGCAGTTCAAGCTGGATCAGAACCGCAAAAGCCTGAACCTTACCGGCAAGGAAACCCTGGATATTCAGGGCCTGAGCGGTGTCGAGCTGACGCCACGGATGAACCTGACCCTGGTCATCACCCGTGAAGACGGGCGTCAGGAAAAAATCGAAGTGCTGTGCCGCATCGACACCTTGAACGAGGTCGAGTACTTCAAGTCCGGCGGGATCCTGCATTACGTGTTGCGCCAGTTGATCGCCTCGTAAGACCTGCGGATGCAGAAACACCGCCGATTGGCGGTGTTTCTGTTTGGGCACGGCACTTTTCTGCGGACGAAAAAAAACCCGCCGAAGCGGGTTTTTCCCAAGACCATTATCGACTCCCTGTCGGCAGCGATCCTTGCTAATGGTCGATCATCCGTGATCCTGAAACACTCCCTGTGCTTCAGTTGATGAGGCTAGATTACGCTGTGGATCCAATCGGCAATAGTCGAAATAGCTACCATCGCGTGTAAGACATTCGCCATAGCGGGCCTTCCGAAAACCCTTAGACGTGTCAGGCATCGAGCGCAGAAGCCGCCAGTTGCGCGACTTTCAGCTGTCCTTTTGCCGCGGTTTGCTCGTCATCCTCCATGAACCACGCGGCAGACAGTCCGGCGAACGCCAGCACCCATTGCAGCAGGCGCTTTCGCTCGATTGCCGCTGCCTCGCAGATCACGTCGACTTGTCGCCGAAAGCGCCCAGGGTCGGTCGCCGTCGGCAACTCAGGGTTGCAGATCAGGTTGGCGTAGTCGTAGCCGCGCTCGCCCCGCACCCGCTTGGGGTCGATGGCCAGCCAGCCTCGTGGGCCGAAATCGAGGACGTTGTCGTGGTGCATGTCGCCGTGCAACACCACCACATCCTGCGATTCGGCAAGCAAGGCCTGGGCGGTTTGCAGGCAATCGGCATATGGGCCGCCGTATCGGGCTGCGGCCACTCGTAATGAAGCGAACCAAGGCGTCAGTTCCACTAACGGCGGTGGCGGCGTCAGACGCGGTGCGTGCAGCCGGGCCAAGGATCGGCACATGACCCGCGTGGCCTCGTCGTCCTCGCCGTTGAGCGCCATGTGCATCAACGAACGCTGGCCCATCGCCCGCTCCAGCAACAGGCCTTCGTCGTGATGGGCGAGCACCCGGGCGGCGCCGTCGCCGTCCCACCAGGTCATCAGCAGGTTGCCGTACTTTTCTTCGTCGTCCACCGCGACTTTCAGCATTGCTGGCACATCGCCCTGACGCACCGGCAACAGACGGCTGCCCGGGGTGATGATCGGCTCGCCGTCCGGCGCCAGCGCCCAGCGTTCCAGCCACGGCGTGAACAGGTCGAGATCAGCCACCTTCACGCTCGCGGGCCCGGTCACTCTCCGCGAGGAAGTGCTCAAGTCGACTCAACTGTTCCTCCCAGCCCCGACTGTCCATGTAGTACGCCTCTTTCTGGCGCACGTCGGGAATGTGCGCAAAACCTGACTCGGAGACTTTCAGCAATGTGCCGTTCTCGTAGTCCTGCAGTTCGAATCTGACCAGGGTGGTCGGTTCCTGGGAATAGTCGATTTTCGGGTTCACCGCATACGGATGCCAGCGGAAGGAGAACAGCTGCTGCGGCTCGACCCGCTCCACCAGCACGTTCCAGAGCACATGTTCATAACCGGGGTATGTGACCTGCCCCTGCGTCCATTCGCCAGCGATAAACCGCCGGCCCTCCAGCGCAACGCCGAACCACTGGCCGAACGCTTCGGCATCGACCAGGGCGCGCCAGACATGGGAGCGCGGCGACCTGAGCATGATTTTACGTTCAAAGCTGTTGGGTACTGGTTTCATACGTCACCTCCTGTTTTGAACAGTAGGCTTGTATGACCACATGTCCAATCCGAAGTTGTATCAATCCGGTGCAACGGTCAGGTCTGATTGAAATATCCGGCAGTATTTTGCGGCGCCGGTTCGTCAGAATGCGCACGGATCAGCGCTGCGAAACTGATAACGTTCGCAGCGAACTGAACGACACAAGGACGTCATCATGCAGCCTTCTCTCCCCGAACGTTACCGTGGCGCCCTCCTCGGCCTGGCCTGCGGCGATGCCGTGGGAACCACCGTCGAATTCCAGCCGCGCGGCAGCTTCCAGCCCCTGACCGACATGGTCGGTGGCGGGCCGTTTCGCCTGAAGCCCGGCCAATGGACCGACGACACCTCGATGGCGTTGTGCCTGGCGGAAAGTCTGCTGAACAAAAACGGCTTCGATGCCGCTGACCAGATGGGCCGCTATCTGAACTGGTGGCAATGGGGCTATCTGAGTTCGACCGGCGAATGTTTCGATATCGGCATGACCGTGAGTCAGGCGCTGGATCGCTATCAACACACCGGAGAGCCGTTTGCCGGTTCCACCGATCCCTACAGCGCCGGCAATGGCTCGTTGATGCGACTGGTGCCCGTGGTGCTGTTTTATTTCCCCGATGCCCGGAAATCCAGGCGATTCGCCGCCGACAGTTCACGCACCACCCACGCGGCGCCCGAGGCCATCGAATGTTGCCAGCTGTTTGCCGAACTGCTTGGCAAGGCCCTGGAAGGCGCATCGAAAGCGCAACTGCGCACCCTGCCGCAAACAGCCTTCAGTCAGCCCAAGGTGGCGGCGATTGCCCGGGGCGAGTACCTGCACAAAACCGAGCGCGACATTCGCGGCAGTGGTTACTGCGTCGGATCCCTGGAAGCGGCGTTATGGTGCTTCCAGCACACCGACAGCTTTGCCGCGGCCGTCCTGCAAGCGGCGAATCTGGGCGATGACGCGGACACCACGGCCGCCATCGTCGGCCAGTTGGCCGGCGCCTATTACGGCGTGCAGGGAATACCGTCAGGGTGGCTGGAAAAACTGCATGACGGAGAGGAAATTGCCGCGACAGCGGAGCGGTTACTCAACGCATCGAGGCAGCATAAATCCTGATGGCGCCACGAAGTCGCTAAACTGCCCGGCACGTTCATTCACCAAAGCGAGATGACTCATGTCCCCACGCCTGCTTCTGGCCCTGACACCCTTTCTTTTCACTTCTGTTGCTCACGCTGCCGTGGACTGCGCCAATGCCAGCGATCAGGCGACGATGAATCAGTGCGCTGCGCAGGAAAACAAGGCGGCGGACAAGGAGTTGAACACGGTTTATCAGCAGATCACTGCTCGGTTGAAGGACAACCCTGATGGCAAAAAACTGCTGGTGAGCGCGCAACGGGCGTGGATCGGCTTTCGCGATGCCGAGTGCAAGTTTTCGGCATCCGGCGTGGCAGGCGGGAGTGTTTATCCGTTGATCTACAACAATTGCATCGCCTCGGTGACAAAAACGCGAACCGAGGCGCTCAAACAGTATTTGAAATGCGAAGAAGGTGACATGAGCTGCCCAGTGCCCGGGGCCTGATTTTCGGGGCGGTTTAGAGAGCCCCTTCGCGAGCAAGCCCGCTCCCACATTTGAACCGCATTTCAAATGTGGGAGCGGGCTTGCTCGCGAAGGCGTCATCCCTGACGCCGCTAATTACCGAACAAAAATCTGCGCCGTAGTAATCGCCATATCCCCACCCGGCAACTTGATGCTGCCGGTCTGTTTCATGGTCTCGGCATCAAAGATCGCCACGTCGTTGAAGGTCCCGGCCAGATAGATCTTGCTCCCGTCCTTGTTGAACGAAATGCAGTAGTAGGAATGGTCCAGTGTCGCCGCCTGTATCAGCTTTTTCTGCTTGATATCGTACTTGGCCAGACGATTGAGCACGCCGAACATCAGGTTCGGATCCTTGGGCGAGCGCATACCGCTGAAGTAGATCTCGGTCAGCGGGCCGAAATCGGTGGTTTCGGTCTTGCCGGTTTTCAGATCGACGCTGAACAAGCCGTACAGGTATTCAGCGGTGGCCGGGTCCTGCTTCTTGTCCTTGAACCTGGCGGCGGTGTACAGCAGCGAGAAATCGTGGCGGTAAGTCTGCTGGTTCCACACGTAAAGCACGTCCGGCGCGCTGTAGTTCGGGCGTTTCCAGTGACGGCTGGGGATCAGCACGTCGAACTTGCCGCTCTTCACATCGACCTTGTACACATCAGCGCCAGCCACATAGAGCGTGCCGTCATCGCCGCTCTGCATGATCGTCAACTGCCGTGGCGCCGGGAAGCTGCGCACCGGTTTGGCGTCCATCCCGGCGTCGGTGGCGTAGACATCCAGACGCGGTTGTTTGACCTCGTAGCGGTCGTTGAGCATCTGGGTCGGGTTGGCGATGGTGTACAGCTCCTTGCCGTCATGGCTGACGGTAAAGGCGAACATTGACCGCGCTTTCTCCCCCGGCTGCTGGGTGATGCTGGCGTGGAACACCTGCTTGCAACTGTCCAGTTCGACACCGTAGACATCAGCGTAATGGTTGTTCAGCACGTACGCGGTCTTCCGATCCGGCGACAGCTGCACGGTGCCGGGGCCAAAGGCGTCAGGCATCTTGCAGGTCTTGTACAGGCTGTCGGTCGCCAGGTCGATGACGTGCAGGTTGTTCGGATAGTTAGTGGTCAACATGTACTCGTGACCGTCTTGTAGCGCGGTGTTCTCATCGGCCAGAACCGGGAGCGAACAGGCGCTCAGAACCGCGAGTGCGGCAAGGCCGCAGGCTTTGTTGAGGCTAGGCATGCTGGAATCCTTCTTCTTAGCGATCACTTGTCTTTCGGGAAGACAGTGCCGAGGTTGCGCCAGTTGTCGTTGGACGCCTGGGCATCCTTGTTCCAGTCCGGGTAGGTGCTCATCATGTCCGGCACCTGAGCCGGCCACCAGCACGGATCGGAGCAGCCGTAGAGGTCAGCCTCCATCGGCTGGCACAGCGACGACACCCCGCCGAACGCATCGATTTCCCAACCCGGGTCGGTGGTCGAGGCACAGCCGGCGACGGAGCTCATCGCCACCACTTCTTCGATGCGGTTCTCGTCCGCGGCCTGATCCAGCTTCAACGCTTTGTTATTGATTGCCTTGAGATGTTTCATATCAGTGAGCCTTGCGCGGAGTGATGTAGCTGCTGATGAACGCAGGGTTGTTGGCCATGATCCGGGTGTAGACTTCAATGCCGAAGTCGACCCAGTCACGCATCAGTTCGCAGTAGTGATAAGTCGGGTGCGCCGGATCGCCGTAGCGGGCATAACTCTCGTGGTAGCAGCCGCCGGAGCACAGGTTGCGGATCTGACAGTCATGGCAACCGGTGTTGGTGCGATCCAGGCGCTGGGACAGGAAGTCGTTCAACTCAACCTGCTTAACGCCGCTGTGGACGTTGCCAAAGGTCGGCAGCGACGAGCCGGTGAAGCGATGGCACAGGTTGAGTTCGCCCTTGTGATCGACCGCCAGCATCTTCAATCCGGCACCGCACGGCAGGGCTTTTTTGTGGCCTTCGTGGATGTCAGTGATCAACTGATGCAGGTTGGAAAAACCAATGTTGCGGTGCTCCAGCGCAGCCTCCAGATAACGCCGACCGAGGCGTTTCATGCTGGCAAAGACTTCGATCAATTCGTCAGTGGTCAGGTTGAAGCTGCTGATATCGCCGGAGGTCACCGGAGCAAATCCGACCTCGGCAAACCCCAACTCGTTGAACAGGTGATCCCAAATGGTTTCAACGTCGGTGACGCCCGTGGTCAGGGTCACCCGCGCACCGACCGGACGGCTGTTGTAACGCGAAAGCAGCATTTCAGCCTTGCGCCGCACCACGTCATAGGTGCCCTGCCCGCCCACGGTGATGCGGTTGCGGTCGTGCACGGTTTTCGGTCCGTCGATGCTCACTGACAAGCCGAAGCGGTGGGCATTCAGGTAGTCCACGGTTTCTTCGGTGAGCAGCGTGGCATTGGTGGTCATCACGAACTCGACGAACTTGCCGGCCTCGGCAAACCGCTTCTCGCAGTAATCGACCATGTACTCGATCAGCTTGCGATTGCTCAGCGGCTCGCCGCCGAAAAACACCACGGTGAACCGTTCTTCGTCGGGGGACTCACGCAGCAACATTTCCACCGAGGCGATGGCGGTTTCGACGTCCATCTTCTTGCCGGCGGACGGCTTGTCGAGGTCTTCCTTGTAGCAGTAGGTGCAGCTCAGGTTGCAGCCGGTGTTGACGTTGAGCACCACGGTGTTGATCGCCGTGCGCTCGACGCGTTTGACCGCGATGTCCGGCGTCAGCGGCGAGCCGTCGCTGACCAGTTCCAGCGAAATCAGCTCGCGCAGGGTCTCGTTGATTTCCTCGCCGTTGAACCGCGCGCCGAGGCGCTGGATCAGGTCTTCCGAGGAGCAACCGGGGCCGCGCAACGCATCGATGATGGTACCGGTCAGTTCATCGCTGGCGAACAGCGAACTGCTGGGGATGTGGAACAGCATGCGGTCGGCGTCGACGTGCACTTCGTGCAGATTACGTTCGACCAGATTCAAGATAGCGCCCATTGCATACCTCCTGTGCAAGCCCCGCTTGGGGGACTTGCGGTCATTCCGAAAAGTGTCTGAATCGCTGTCGCTCAGCTCAACTCACGTTTCAACATCAGGGAATGGGTGGATTGTTCCAGCGTTGCACGGTGACGATCAGGTGGCCTTCGCCGGTCAGGGATTTCCCTGCGTCGTCGACGGCGGCGATCACCTTGAGGTTGCCGGCATTGTTGGTGGACATCTTGCGTGCCGGATTCGGGCCGGCATCGCCCGGGGTGAACACGCCCGCGTCGGTCTGCATGGTGCCGGCGAACTTGACGTCCTCGTCCTCTTTGGCGCGCTCGTCGAAGGCTTCGACTTTCCATTGCGCCGGGAACACGCCGATGCGATACGGCTTGCCGTCGGCACCCTTGCCCCAGGCTTCGGCATCGAAGCGGCCCTGGACTTTCGGCGTCGAACCGCCGCCCTCGCCGATCCGTGCCACCGAGAATTCCGGCACCACTTTGACCGAGGCGATCCTGCTGTACACCGACAGGCTCGGGCCTTTCAGGCTGCCGACGCTGACCGCGCGCAGGCCCGGCTGGGCATTGGCTGCCGCTTTTACTTTGACCTTGATCCGGTCGGCGTTCTGCTCGACCACTTCGACTACGTCCACGCCTTTGCCGAAGTTCGGTTTGCCGCTCAGACCGCTGCCGATCAGGGTCACTTCGGTTTCGCTGCCTGCCTTCACATAACCTGGCTGCACCGCCAGCAAACGCTGCGAACCTTGTTTGGCGGCGACAAAGTCCAAACCGCGCTCATCGTGCTCGGCCTCGAACATCCGGCCCTGCATGGCGTTGCCTTGTGCGGCGAACACCTGACGCATGGTCACGCCATCGACGGTCACGTTGCCGCGCCATTCGTAGCCGCTGTAAAGGATTGCGCTGCCATCGCCGTTGAACGGGCTGCCGTCGGCGTACTGACCTTTGACGGCGACCTTGAAGGTGTCACTGCCATCGGCGGTGACGCTCATGGTGCCGGCCAATTCACCCTTGCCCGGCAAGTGGCCGCTGAAGCTCCAGTCGCCGACCAAAGCTTCCGCTTTCGGTGCGGTTTTGACCCAGGCTTGCCATGCCGGGTTATCCAGTGGATAACGCTTGGCCAGCAGCGGGACCATTTCCTTGCGGGCGATATCGAACCAGTCACGATCACGGGACATGGCCTGATATTCCAGCGACGGCCATTGACCGAGGTGGAAATTCACCAGACGTTCCCATTCCTGAGCCGGACGCCGTTGCAGGGCGATCCGCGCACCGGAGTGGCAGCGTCCGCACATCTGCGCGGTTTTCTCGTCGAACTGCTCGACGGTGTTCAACCGCCGTTCCAGTGCGTAACGCACGCCATCGGTTTCGCTGGGCGCCAGGCCCTGGGTGTCGGCGAGGTATTTGACCAGCGTGCGACGGTCGTCATCACTGATCTGCAAACCGTGCATGGTCTGCATCCGGGCGATGCTCATCAGCCAGCCTTCCGGGGTCTTGCGCTGGTGGCTGATGCGGCTCAACTGGTCGCCGGCTTCAGGGGTGTGACAGCCCTGGCAGGTTTCCTTGAGGATGGTCTGGGCATCGCGGGCTGCCAGACTGTACGGCGAATGCAGGGCCACGCAAGCGGCCACGGCCAGCAGGCTGGCGCTCATGCCTGATCGGAGTTTTCTCTTCATCAACGTCGAACCTCGCACGGTGCTTTCTTATTGTTGTGGCTTATCGTTTTTATGGTTTCTGCCGTTCGTGGCGATGCACGAACGGAGGCAAGCGAAACGTCTGCTGTGAGCAATACACGGAGCGTGCCAGCTTGCCGATAAGCTTTTCAATCAAGCAGTTACGTGAAGATCAAGGCGAAGTGGCGGTGCCGCCGGTGCTTGCCGGCGTCCAATTTCGCGACAGCTGTTGCAGTCTGAGACAAGCATAGTTGTTGCGGCGTCAGCGACATTGCGTCACGCGACAGATGACCCGGAGCTGGCAGTATCCCCCATGAAAAACCTCCAGAAGAGTGACGCCTGCCGAACCCGCACGAAAACAAGCCCCGCCAATGACGGGGCTCTTGGATTGGTTGTTTACCCGCGCCTAGCGAACAGAGTTGTCCGGGTGAACCTTGTAACGCCCACAATGGTTGCAAACCATCGAGCATTCACAGTGGGCGCCGGCCTTGGCTGCCAATGCCGCGGAATCACGCTGGGCCGCTTGAATTCGACGATCCCGGTGATACGCATACATGAGCAGCATACTGACGCCCATACACCACAGCCCCACAATTAAAGCCGCCATCATTTTCCCTCCATCATGGCAACACCGAATGAGGTAACGATTACGAAAAAACTGGTTGAAGCCATCCACGCACCTGCCCGAATCGTATCGACATCGGTCAAGTCGCCGATCAATAGCGCCGCAATCCCTGTCACCAGAAATCCAGTCCCTACGCCCATCGTAAAATTGGTTAGCCATCGAATGGTTAAGTTGTTCATCGACATCCCTGTGAAGACACTGACCCGCCAAATCCATGGCAGGAAAACCCTATACACCAAGCAACTTAGCTCGTACCTCATGCCTCCACCAGTCGGTAAAAACTGTCAGACGCGCGACTTTTCCTACACCTGAAACGGCCCGATTTCGCCAAGGCTCCGTGACAGCTGGATTGGCTTTGTAGGACGCGTATCTTGCTTCTCAACGGGTGTCGCGTTTTGAGACAAATTCACCCTCATTGCAACTCAAACTCTTCCTCCTTTCGCCCGTGCAACCGGGCTGTGCGCCACCTTCGAGCATTTGGCACAACCATTGCGAAAGCTCCTCTCGATCCCATCGAACAACAAGAGGTTTCGCCATGCCCCTGCCCTATCTGCTCCCTGCCACCTCGGCCTTTATCCAGCGCCCGCCACGCATGCTGATCGGCGGCGACTGGGTCGAAGCCACCGACGGCCAGACCATGCCGCTGCACAACCCGGCCACCGGTGAAGTGCTGTGCGTGGTACCGCGCGCCACGCCGGAAGATGTCGACCGCGCGGTGCTCGCCGCCCGGCAAGCCTTCGATGATTCAGCCTGGAGCCGAACCCGTCCGCGCGAGCGGCAGAACCTGCTGTGGAAACTCGCTGACCTGATGCAGCGCGACGCCGAGCTGCTGGCGCAACTGGAATGCCTGAACAACGGCAAGAGCGCGGCGGTGGCGCAGGTGATGGACGTGCAACTGGCCATCGACTTCCTGCGCTACATGGCCGGTTGGGCGACCAAGATCGAAGGTTCCAGCGTCGACGTTTCGTTGCCGCTGATGCCCGGCGATCAGTTCCACAGCTTCATCCGGCGCGAGGCGGTGGGCGTGGTCGGCGCCATCGTCGCCTGGAACTTTCCGTTGCTGCTGGCCTGCTGGAAACTCGGCCCGGCGCTGGCCACCGGTTGCACCGTGGTGCTCAAACCGGCCGACGAAACCCCGCTGACCGCGCTGAAACTGGCGGAGCTGGTGCTGGAGGCGGGTTATCCGGAAGGCGTGTTCAACGTAGTCACCGGCACCGGGATCACGGCCGGTTCCGCGCTGACTCACAACCCGCAGGTCGACAAGCTGACCTTCACCGGCTCCACCGCCGTCGGCAAGCAGATCGGCAAGATCGCCATGGACTCGATGACCCGGGTCACCCTGGAACTGGGCGGCAAATCACCGACCATCGTCATGGCCGACGCCGACCTGAAAACCGCCGCGGCGGGTGCGGCCAGTGCGATTTTCTTCAACCAGGGCCAGGTCTGCTGCGCCGGTTCGCGCCTGTATGTGCAGCGCAAGCATTTCGACAATGTGGTGGCCGATATCAGCGACATCGCCAATGCGATGAAGCTCGGCAACGGCCTCGACCCGAGCATCGATATGGGCCCGCTGATTTCCGCGCGTCAGCAGGAGCGGGTCTACAACTATATCGAAATGGGCCGGGAAAGCGGGGCGACCATCGCCTGCGGTGGCGAGCAGTTCGGGCCGGGGTTCTTCGTCAAGCCGACGGTGATTGTCGATGTCGATCAGCGGCATTCGCTGGTGCAGGAAGAGATCTTCGGGCCGGTGCTGGTGGCGATTCCGTTCGATGACGAGGCCGATGCGCTGCGCATGGCCAATGACAGCCCTTACGGATTGGGCGCGAGCATCTGGTCGAACGATCTGGCGGCGGTGCACCGGATGATTCCGCGGATCAAATCGGGATCGGTGTGGGTCAACTGCCACAGCGCGCTGGATCCGGCGCTGCCGTTTGGCGGTTACAAAATGTCCGGGATCGGGCGCGAGATGGGGTATGCGGCGATCGAGCATTACACCGAACTGAAGTCGGTGTTGATCAAGTTGTAATGACTGCGCTCACGGCTCAGGGTTTGAAACCCTGGGCCAACAGCCACCCGCGAACGGCTCGCCCCTGCTCAAGCGTCAATCCCGCCAACACCTGATCCGCCGGTTCATCGCGCAAGCGCCGCACCAGCGGAGCCAGCTCGACACCTTGCACATGCCAGATCCCCAGCGGTTGATCCGCCGTGATCACCACCTCGGCTTCATCGACAAACCCGTCACGCAACACCGGCATTCGTTCGATCCGCAACGCGGAAAAATCCACCGCAGCATGGGCCACTTCAGCGTCCGGCCACTGTCGCCGCGCCTGCCAGAACGGCCGATCGAGCCAGCGCCGTTCATCGGCATAAAAGTCCCGACCGATCCGCGCAAAGCGCAGGAACAACTGCTCCACACGTTGCCGGTGAAAACGTTGCGCCAGCGCCGCCCGCTCAGGTTTACGCAACAGCGTGTTGATCACCACCGGCGCCTGCAACGCCGAGGACAGCGACTGAAAGATCCCGTTGCCCGACAGCGGGTCCACTGCCATCGCTGCATCGCCGACACGAATCCAGTTTTCGCCACAGACCTTCGGGGCAAGGATCGCGGTGCTGCTGCGAGCGTGCAGTTGCAACTCCAATTCCTGCCCGCCGGCGAAGAAGGATTGAGTAAAATCCGAGGCCAGACGTCGCGCGCGGCAGTAATCGAGCAACTGCGCCTTGCCCGGCAATTGGGCGCTGGCCACATCCACTGTCCACTGCCAATAACACTGACCATCGTCCCGTCGAGCCATCCACGCCCAACCGTCCTCGAGGCTTTCCACGGCACTGGCAGTCACACCCGGCGTGCCTTGCCAGCGATTGAGCAGGCTGACCGTCTCCGGCCCGCGCAGACCTTTGCCCGACGCTGGCGCCTGTCGCCCACGGGCTTCCACCAGAAAATCTGCCGTCAGCCTCTGCCCGCCATCAAGTTCTACCTGATGGCCGTCGGCCGAGGACTGAACATTCAAAATCCGCCCTTCAATCACCTCAACTCCGGCCACCCGCAGATCTTCCCGCAAACCGCGATCAAAGGTAGGGCGATCCAGCAGAAACTCGATGTTCTGCGCATGCTGCTGACCGTTCCACGAAACCTGCCTTTGGGACGGCAACGTGGCATTCGCCAAAGCATGATTCAACCCGGCACCGCGCAACGCCTCCAGCACCCGTTGCGAGACACCTTCGAGCGCCGCAAACCGCCGCCATTCGCTGACCAGCGTCACGGGGTAACCCAGTCGTCGCAGCCCCAATGCAACCACTGCACCGGCCGGACCGGCACCGAGAATCAGGCTCGCAGTCATGGGCCGAAACGCCGTTCAGGACCACGATAACGAGCGTGCTGTTTCAGCCAGTCGATAACTTCGGCATTGCTCGCCTGCGGATGCTCCAGCAGATAACGGGCAATATGCCCGCTCAACGCTGCACACCCCAGACTGGCCCCGGACTGCCCCGGATAAGTGCCACGAACACACGCGGCAAAATCCGCCTGCGCACTATCGAGCCATGACCATTGCTCATCGGTGCAACGGGCATCGCCGGTCACCCGCAGCACCTGCGGATAACTCGCCGGAAACACCGCCGCGCCCTGTGCCGGGCTCGACGCACACAGCAACACTCCACGGGCCACCGCCGCCGCGCAGGCTTCGCGCAACAGGCTGCGATCCTGGCGCAGGCCCAGGCTCAGATTGATCAGCCGCACGTCCTGCGCCACCAGCCAGTCGATGGCCGAGGCGATCTGCAATGCACTGGTAACGCCGCGCTGATCGAATACCTGCGCCACGCAAATCTGTGCGGCGGGTGCCCGACGACTGATCGCTTCGATCACCGCGCTGCCATGCCCGAGGGGATCGTCGCGCAAATCGGATTCAGCCAGACCATCCTCCAGCAACGAGAATCGCCGCCCGGCAATCACCTGCACCCGTTGCGCTGCGGAGTGTCCGCTGTCGACCACACCAATCCGCAACTCAGGCTTCATGCAGCACCGTTTTCGAAATCAGCACACCGTCGAGCAATTCGAAACGCAGATCGGCATCGGCCAGAGTCGACGGACGATGGCTGATGAGGATCCGTGTGCGCCCGGCAAACAAGCGGTCGATGGCCTCGATCACCTCGCGCTCGGTAGTTTCGTCGACGGCCGATGTAGCCTCGTCGAGCACCAGAATCAGCGGATCCTGCAACAGCGCCCGGGCAATCGCGATCCGCTGTTTCTGTCCGCCGGACAACTGCTGACCGCGCTCGCCCAATGGGCTGTCGAGACCTTCGGGTAACGACACGATCAGGCTGTCAAGTTGCGCCAGCCGCGCGACTTCTGCGATGGCTTCGCGGCTGGCGTCCGGCACCGCGTAAGCCAGGTTGTCGGCGAGACTGCCGCGAAACAGCACGATGTCCTGACTGACCACGGCGATGCGTCGACGCAGCTCGAACAGCTCCAGTTCACGCAGGTCCACTTCGCCGAGCAACACCCGCCCGGCCTGCGGATCGTGATGCCGTTGCAGCAGATCGATCAGCGTCGATTTGCCGACGCCGGAGCCGCCGCTCAAGGCGACTTTCAAACCGTAGGGAATCGTCGCCTCGATGCCGCTCAACGTACTTGGGCGGCCCGGATGGCTGAAATGAACTGCATCGAATCGCAACTCGCCCGAAGTTGGAAAAGGCTTCGGCGCGGCTGGTGAAAACACCGTGGGTTCTTCGCCGCGCAACTCCATGACCCGACCGAGGCTGACGGTCATGCGCTGGATCGCCACGTACAACCCCAACAAACTTTGCACCGGCCCGACCGCCATCCCCAAATAGGTGGAAAACGCCATCAGCGCACCGAGTTGCCAGGTGCCCTGCACCACCCAATAACCGCCGATCAAAAACGCGCAGGCGCGGGACAGCGACGTCAATGTGCCCGGCACAGCCTGGGTGAAAAACTCGGTGACCTGCAGGCGCAGCAACTGGTTCATGTAGCCCTGCCCGAGGCTTTCCAGACGCCGCGCTTCACGCTGCTGCTGGCCGGCGGACTGGATGAATTTCATCACCGGCAGGGTCTCGACCATGAACGACGACATGTCCGCCGAACGCTCGCGCAATTGCCGCACGTCGCGCTCGACCTTGCGCCGCATCCAGCGCAGCCACAGCACATCGAGCGGGATCAGCACCAGCGCCAGCAATGACAGTTTCCAAGACAGCGTGAACAACATTGCGATCGCCACCACCAGGCCGATCACGCTCGATACCGCCGAGAACAACGAGTCCACGGCGAAGCGCTGAATCTCCGCCACATCGCCGTCGAGCCGCGACATCAGATCGCCGATCCGCCGCTGGCCGTAGAAACTTGGCGACAGTTTTTGCAGATGCCGGTAAAGGTCATCGCGCAGGGCAAACAGAATCCGCCCGGAAAGGCGCGTGTGCAGATAGCGGTTGATCCCCGACAACGCCGTGCCGAGCAGTCCCGCGATGATCATCAACACCGCGATCAGTACCAGCATCGGAAAGTTGCGCGCCAGCAAGCCGTCGTCGATCAGCAGTTTGATCAGCCACGGCTGCACCAGCACCAGCAGCGACGCGCACACCGACAGACCGAGCAGGCCGGCAATCGCCAACCGCTGCGGCCGCACGAAACCATACAGCCAGCGCAACGCCGCTTGCAGCGCGGCGGGATTCTGGCTGTCGATCAGCCGCACGAACAGGCGCTGCATCACGAGCGCAACTGTTTGAGTTTGCGGTACAGAGTCGCGCGGCTGATGCCGAGGGCGTCGGCCGCGGCCGAGACGTTGCCCTGATGGGTGTCGAGGGACTGGCGGATCATCTCCAGTTCGTTCTCGCGAATGCTGCCGGTGTGGGGTTTCTCGGTGGCGGACAGTTCGTCGAGCATGCTGTCGGGCAGGTGATCGAGGGTCAGCACCGTTTCACCGGGTTCGCGCATGGCCAAAGCGGTGCGCAAGACCATTTCCAGTTGGCGGATGTTGCCCGGCCAGTGATAACCCGCGAGCAGGCGATTGAGGTCGTCGTGCAGTACGGCGTTCGGCGCGTCGAGTTTATTCAGCAGCCGAGTGACCAGCGCGCTGAAGTCATCGCGCTCACGCAGGGCCGGGAGCATCACGCTGATGCCGTTGACCCGGTAGAACAGGTCCTCGCGAAATTGCTTGTCTTCGACCTGACGCTTGAGGTCGCGGTGGGTGGCGCAGATCAGCGCGACGTCGATGTCCTGCTCTTCCCCGGCACCCAGCGGCGCGACCTTACGATCCTGTAAAACCCGCAGCAGACGCGCCTGCAAGGCCAGCGGCATGTCGCCGATTTCATCGAGGAACAAGGTGCCGCCATGGGCCTGTTGCAGGCGCCCGATCATGCCGCCCCGACGCGATCCGGTGAACGCGCCTTCGCGGTAGCCGAACAGTTCCGATTCGATCAGACCTTCGGGAATCGCCGCGCAGTTCACGGCCACGAACGGTTTGTCGCTGCGGCTGCCGGCCAGGTGCAGGGCGCGAGCGATCACTTCTTTACCGGTGCCGGTTTCGCCGAGCAACAGCACCGGTAGTTCATTGGCGAGACCTTGGCGGGCCATGCGCAGGGCTCGAGCGTAGCGAGGGTTGTTGCCGGCCAGTGCTTCCAGATCCGGCTGTGCCTTGGCGGTTTTCGCCACGCTGCGCGGCGGGCCGCCGAGGTTGACCGAACGCGCTGGGGCTCGCAGGGTCTTGTAGAAAAATTCGCCCTTGGCGGTCTGCACACTGCCGACGCCCCCCTGTTGTAGACGGGTCAGCAATTGCACGCCATCGACCCCGAGAAATTCTTCGCAACGCCGTCCGACCAGCGCCGAACGTTCGGCCCGCAGCAACTGGCAGGCCTGGGCGCTGACCGCCAGAATCTGCCCGCCGAGACTGACCGCGAGCAGGCCTTGCCATGGCGATTCGAGATACTGGCGGCGACTGTGGAAGGCGAGGACGATTTGATCGGGAAAGCTGTTGTTGAACACCCGGCTCTCGATCTGGCTGACCGCCATGCTCAGCAGCGCGGTGCTGTCGTGGACGCGGCCGAGCGGGCCTTCGCGGGTCAGGTCGAGGACGCCAAGAATTTCGCCCTGAGGGCAATGAATCGGCACCGAGGTGCAGGAAAAATCGGTGAGGCGGTCGAGGTAGTGTTCGCCGCAATCAATCAGGGTGGGCCGCGCTTCGACCAACGCCGTGCCGAGGGCGTTGGTACCACGAGCGGCTTCGCTCCAGCAGGCGCCGAGGGTGATGTCCTGCAGACCGCTGCCCTTGAGCCGGTCGGCACGTCCCTCGACCGCAAGGATGGTGGCGTCGGAATTGGCGAGGATGATCAGGCCTTCCTTGCCCTGACGTTCGGCCAGGTAATCGATAGCCGGTATCGCCGCATCGATCAGCAGGCGATTGCTCGCCAGCAACACATCGAGACTGGCGCTCGACTCCAGCGCCAACTCATGTTTGCCATTGAAATGCACGCCGTGGCTCAGGCTGCGCCGCCACGAAGCATCGATCTCCGCACGCAACACGCCATCCGGGACCTGCCCTTCGAGATGGAGTTTTTCCCGGGCCAGCCGGGCTTCGTGGTGAGACTTGGGATCGGTTGTTTTTATAAGAGTCATCAAGCGCTCCGGAGCGGTCCGCTTTGCGCTTTTTTACATCAGCGCCCTGACGCCAATGTTTACGTTAACGTCAGGGCGATGGCAAGCACCACAGGGCGCTTCGTCAGGTGGATTGCCTCAGTGCTGCCACACCTCGCCATTCACGAAAAACGCCCGGGCGTTGTCTTCGAGACTTTCCAGGTGATAACCGCCCTCCTGCACGATCAGGCATGGCAGGCCCAGGCTGCGGATCCGCTCGCCCAGCACCGCAAAGCCTTCACGGGTCACGGCAACTTTGCTTTGCGGGTCCAGCTCATAGATATCGAAGCCCAACGACAGCACCAGCACCTCGGCGCCGAACTCGCGTACCGCGTTCAATGCGACGTCAAGTTGCCCGAGGAAGTCCGCTTCGCTTGAACCGTGGGCCATCGGCAGATTGAGGTTGAAGCCCTCCCCCGCGCCGCTGCCGCGCTCGTCGGCGAACCCGGCGACACCCGGATAGAAGTTCGTCGGATCGCCATGCACCGAGACGTAGAGCACGTCATCACGGTCGTAGAAAATCTCCTGGATGCCCTGACCGTGGTGCATGTCGGTGTCGAGCACGGCGACTTTTTCAAACTTGTCACGCAGCACCTGCGCCGCCACCGCCGCGTTGTTCACGTAGCAGAAACCACCCGCCGCTTCGGCCCGGGCATGATGCCCCGGCGGACGGCACAAGGCGTAGGCCGCCGGCTCACCTTCGATCAGTGCCTGAGCGCCAGCCACTGCGCTTTGCGCTGACCAGTAGGCGGAGCGCCAGGTCTGTTCGCCGACCGGGCAACTGCCGTCCGCCAGATAGCGCGCCGCCTGGGCGAGGATGCCGCGCAAGGCGTTGGGTTCGCGGACGAAGATGTTCGACATGACTTCATCGCCCCAGTCTTCGGGGATTTCTTTCCAGCGTGCGTGCGCTTCCTGAAGAAAGGTCAGATACGGCGCGCCATGCACCGCCAGCAACGGTGCGAGGCCGGCATCGGCGGGTTGCTCGACACTGAAGCCCAAGCCATGGGCGGCTTGCACCAGACGTTGCGCACGCTCGGGCACTTCCTGCGGCGTACGCATCTGCCCGCGCGAGTAATAGCTGCGTGGATGGTGGAGCAATTGTTCGGGGTGGAAAAAACTGCGCATGGTTCAGGCTCCCTGTTCGATACGACCGGCGCGGGCCAGCACGGCGTTGAGCAATACGTCGGTGCCCTGCTTCACGTCTTCGGGCAACACGTCTTCGGCTTCGTTGTGGCTCAGGCCTCCGACGCACGGGATGAACACCATCGCCGTCGGGCAGTAACGCGCGAGGTGAATCGCGTCATGGCCGGCGCCGCTGACAATCGACTGCTGAGCGTAGCCCAGCGCATCCACCGCCTCTTGCACGGCCGCCACACATTCGGCGTCGAACGGCGTGGCCGGGCTGATCCAGTGCGGGGTGATCGTCAGGTTCAGGCCTCGGCCGTCGGCGATCGCCTGCAAGCGGGCGCGGACCTGTTGCTCCATGGCGGCAATGGCGTCGTCGCGGTGATGACGCAGATCGACGGTGAAATTCAACAACCCCGGAATGGTATTGCGCGAGGACTTGTTGATACTCAACTCGCCGACCGTGGTCAGGCCTTCGGGGGCAAAATCCGTGGCCAGGCCTTCAATCGCCTGAATCATCCGCGCCACACCGTACAGCGCATCTTTGCGCAGCGGCATCGGCGTGGTGCCGGCATGGGCGGCCATGCCTTCCACGCGCACATCGAGCCAGCGGATCGCCTGACCGCCCGTGACCACGCCGATGCTTTTGGCGTTGTCTTCGAGAATCGGGCCTTGCTCGATGTGCGCTTCAAAATACGCATCCACCGCGCCGCCCAACGGGCGATCACCGGCGTAACCGGTACGCTGCAAAGCTTCTGCGACGCTGATGCCATCGACATCACGCACCGCCAGAGCGGCGTTCAGCTCCATGATCCCGGTGAACACCGCCGAGCCGAACATGGCCGGGGTGAAGCGTGCGCCTTCTTCGTTGGTCCACACCGCCACTTCCAGCGGTTTGCGGGTCTGGATGTTCAGATCGTTGAGGCAACGCACCACTTCCAGCCCGCCGAGTACACCGTAGACGCCGTCGAATCGCCCGCCTTCGGGTTGGGTGTCGAGGTGGCTACCCATCATTACCGGCGCGGCGTCCGGATCGATGCCGGCGCGACGGGCGAACAGGTTGCCGATGGCGTCCACGCTCAGGGTCATGCCGGCTTCGCGGCACCAGTGGGCGAACAGTTCGCGACCGGCCTTGTCTTCGTCGCTCAATGCCAGACGGCAGCTGCCGCCCCGGGCTGTCGCACCGATTTCGGCCATGGCCATCAGGCTCGCCCACAGGCGTTCGCCATTGATCTTCAACATGAGGTTCTCCTGAAATTCCGGGTCAGGCACGGGCCATTTCCGCGCGATGGGCGCTGGCGTGACGACGAGCGAGGGACAGCACGCAGACCAGCGAAATGCCGGCGATCAGGCTGTAGAACACCGCCATCGGCCACCATTGCCCGGTGAATTTGTGCGCCAGCATCGTGCCGATCAGCGGCGTCAGCCCACCGGCCACCGCACCGCAAATCTGATAGGCCAGCGAGATCGCGGTGTAGCGCACGCGGGTCTCGAACATGCCGCTGACGTACCCGGCAATCACCGCGTAGAACGAGGCCATGCACACCACCGCCAGCGCGATGCCGAGGATGATCAGCGGCGCCTGGGCCGAACTGACCAACACGAACATCGGGTACGGCGAGACCATCGCCAGCAGCGACACCAGACACAGGAAACGCGTCGCGCCGATCTTCTCCGCCGTCCACGCGGCCAGCGGCTGAATGCAGAACTGGATGATCGCGACGAAGAACAGGCATTCGAGAATCAGCGAACGCGGCAGTGCCAGTTGCTGAGTGGTGTAGGCGATCATGAAAGTGTTGGTGAAATACACCCCGGCGATGCCCAGCGTGTTGGCGCCGATGCACAGCAACAGCGGACGCCACGCGGTGCGCAGGACTTCCATCACCGGCGCCTGTTCTTTCTTGATCTGCTTGCTGGCCTGCTCGCGGCTGGCGAGGAATTCCGGTGACTCGTTCACGCCCAAGCGAATCGCCAGGCCCACCAGCAGCAACAGCGCACTGGCGAGGAACGGCAGACGCCAGCCCCAACTCATCAGGTCTTCTTCCGGCAAACGGGTGACCGCACTGAACGCCAGCAGCGACAAAATCAAACCCGCCGGGCTGCCCAGTTGCGCGAACGAAGCGAAAAAATTGCGCCGGCCCTTCGGCGCATGCTCGCCGGCCATCAACACCGCCCCGCCCCACTCGCCACCCACGGCGATGCCCTGGACGATGCGCAACAGAATCAGCAGCACCGGTGCGGTTGCGCCGATCTGCGCGTAGGTCGGCAACAGACCGATGCACACCGTGACCACGCCCATCATCAACAGCGTGATGATCAGCGATTTCTTGCGGCCGATGCGGTCACCGATATGACCGAAAATGATCCCGCCCAACGGCCGGGCAAAGAAGCCCACCGCGAAGGTGCCGAATGCGGCCATGGTGCTGAACAGCGGATCGTCGGAGGGAAAGAACAGCGCGCCGAACACCAGCGCGGCGGCGGTGGCGTAGATGTAAAAGTCGTACCACTCGATCATGGTGCCGATGAAGGCTGCGGCCGCCGCACGGCGCGGCTGGTTCGAAGCGTGGGGCTTCATGGGGTCGGGCTCCTTTGATTGTTTTTTTGGCAGGAGGAAAACGCTAAATCCGAGGCGCTCTGGCGGCGCCTGTCGTGGGGTGATTTATCGTCCCGGGGCTATGATTAGTCAATTTTCTATTTATTATTCCGATTATTACCTCATCTTATAATCGAGAGTCGCCATGGCCGAACGTGATGTGCAACGCCTGCTCAACGACCGCCTCGACTGGAACCTGCTGCGCACCTTTCGGGTGATCGGCCAGGAGCTGAGCATCAGCCGCGCCGCCGCGCGTCTGCACCTGACTCAACCGGCGGTGAGCCAGGCGCTCAAGCGTCTGGAGGAGCAATTGGGTCGCCAGTTGATTGCCCGACGCGGCCCGCGCTTTGCCCTTACCGAAGTCGGCGAGCAGATCTTCGAACTGGCCGGCGAGATCTACGGGCAGATGTCTCAGGTCAGCAGCCTGCTGGAGCAACCGGCCGACGAAGTGATCGGCAAAGTGCGACTGCTGATCATCAGCCGGATCTTTTCCGATCGCTTCGATGACTTCCTCGCCGACTTCCATAGGCTGTATCCACGAGTCGATCTGGAGGTCGACGTGATGCGCAGTTCGGACATCGTCAGCGCCCTCCAGGAGAAAACCGCGACCCTTGGCCTGAGCCTCAATCGCCGCCCGCAACCGCGTCTGGAACAGCGTCTGTTTCTGCGTCAGCGCTATGCGTTTTTCTGTGGCAAGCACCATGCACTGTTTGGCCGGCAGGACGTTGGTGAAGGCGACTTGCAGCGGGAGAACTTCGTCAGTTTCACCAGTGACCAGATTGGCGGCATGCTCTCGCCGCTGACGATTTTTCGCGATCAACAGGGCTTCAGCGGACGCATCGTCGCGTCATCGCCGAGCCTGGAAGAAGTGCGGCGACTGGTGATCGCCGGGTTCGGCATCGGCTGTTTGCCGGAGCACGTGGTGGCGGCGGACGTCGACGCCGGATTGCTCTGGCGCCTGCCGCCCCACGAGGGGATTGCCGATGTCGACATTCATCTGTTGTGGAACCGCGAGCAGCGCATGAGCCGCGCCGAAACGCTGTTCATCGAACGCTTGCAGGCCTGTCTGGCGGATCAGTAACCGAGCAGTCGATCCGCGCTGTTGAGCAAAGGCTCACCGGCATTCAGACGGCGGAAGTTCTCGGCGATCTGCTCGGCGATGCAATCGTGGGAGGCCGCCGAAGCCATGTGCGGGGTGATGGTCACGCCCGGGGTTTTCCACAACGGATGGTCGCTGGGCAGCGGTTCCTGTTCGAAGACATCGAGCAGCGCCCCGCGCAATCTTCCACGGGCCAGCGCCTGTTGCAGATCCTCGATGTTCAGGTGACCGCCGCGCCCGACGTTGACCAGTGCCGCACCGTTAGCCAGCCGTTCGAAGGTCTGGCGATTGAGGATGCCGCGAGTCTCGTGGGTGAGCGGCAACAGGTTGATCAGCAACTCGACGCCGTCGAGAAACGGGTTGAAAGCTTCGCAGCCGGCGTAGGTCTGCACGCCCGATAAATCCTTTTTGCTGCGCGCCCAGCCCCGCACGTCGTAACCGGCACTGGCCAGGTCCTGGGCAATCGCGCTGCCGAGCGAGCCGAGCCCCATCACACCGATCCGAAACTCATGGGCCGGGCGTTGCAGCGGTCGCTCCCAATGCTGTTGGCGCTGTTGCTCCAGCACTTGATCGAAGCCGCGATGAAAGTGAATCACCGCCCAGCGTACGTACTCGGTCATGCCTTGGCGGTGGCCGGGATCAACCACGCGGCACACCGGCAAATCGGGGCAAGACGGATCGTGCTCCAGGTGATCGATCCCGGCGGCGACCGAGTGAATCACTTGCAGATTGGGTAACGCGGCGAGGCTGTCCGGCAGCGGAAACCAACAAGCCGCGATCTGCGCATTCGCCGCCCGGGGATCGTCGGCCAGCACCGCCGAAAGCTGCGGCGCGCGGCGTGCAAAGGCCTCCTGCAATTGTTTGAGCAACAGCGTGTCGCGGGACATCAGTGCAACGGTGTTCATGACAGATAGGACTCGCGCTGGGATTCGATCAGGGTCAGTGCGGCCTCCCAGGCCAGGTCGATGATGTTGTCCTGCTCATCGCGGTCGAACTGTTCGGCGGTGTGGGCGCAGACTTCCGGCGAGGGGAAATGCAGTTCGCAGCCACCGGCCAACGCCTGCACTTGGGCCTGGCAGGCACGCTCCAGAAAGTGGATCTCCTGGAATGCCTGGGCCACGCCCGAACCGCCGACCAGCAGGCCATGATTGCGCAGGATCATCGCCCGGTGCGGGCCGAGGTCAGCGATCAACCGCTCGCGCTCGTCCAGCGACAGCGCGATGCCTTCGTAGGTGTGGTAAGCGAGTTTTCCGTAGAACTTCAGCGCGTGCTGACTGATCGGCAGCAGACCTTGTTTCTGTGCAGCGACGGCCATGCCGGCAGCGGTGTGGGTATGGATCACGCAGTTCAGATCCGGCCGCGCCATGTGGATCGCCGAGTGGATCACGAAGCCGGCGGCGTTGACCCGATGCCCGGCGTATTCAGGGTCGACGATGCGCCCGTCCTGATCGATGCGCACCAGATCGGAAGCACGCATGCGGTCGAAAATCACCCCGTAGCGGTTGATCAGAAAATGATGCTCCGGCCCCGGAATCCGCAGGGTGATGTGGGTGTCGATCAGGTCAGTCATGCGAAAGTGCGCGATCAGGCGGTACAGCGCGGCGAGCTCGCAACGGGCTTGCCATTCGATCGGGTCAATGTGGGCGGGCTTACTCACGAATACACCTCTTTGCTTGTGTGAAGGACGACCGGGTTGGCCCGCAGACGCGCGAGGCCACAGACACCGATCAGAGACAGGGCCGATAGCAGCGTGAAGAACACCGCCAATGGCAGCCACTGTCCGGAGAACTTGCTGGCCAACAGCGTGCCGATCAGCGGCGTGGTGCCGCCGGCCAACGCGCAGCTCAGTTGATAAGCGATGGAAATACCCGAGTAGCGCAGATGCACCGGGAAGGCCTGGGTCATGTACCCAGCGATCACCGCATATAAGGCCGAGAGAATCACCACCGCGACGGCGATGCCGAGGGTCATCAACAGAATGTTTTGAGTGCCGACCAGCAGGAACATCGGGTACGGCGTGACCATGCACAGCAACGCCACCAGCATCAGGAATCGCCCTTCGCCAATGCGTTCGGCGAGCAATGCCGATACCGGTTGCGATAGCAGTTGAATGACGGTCACCAGAAACAGGCAGTCGAGAATGGTCGAACGCGGGATGCCCTGATATTGGGTGACGTAGGTGATCATGAAGGTGTTGGTGAAGAAGAAGCCGGCCGAACCGATGGTGACGGCGGCGGCGGCAAACAGGATCTGCCGCCAGCACTGACGGATCACGTCTTTCACCGGGTACTTCGCTGTCTCGTTGTTGTCCTTGGCCTTGGCGAATTCCGGCGATTCATGCACACCGGAGCGGATCATCAGACCGACCATCATCAGCACTCCGCTGGCGAGGAACGGCAGACGCCAGCCCCAGGCAAGGAAGTCTTCCGGTGACAGCGACGTCACCAGGCGGAACGCGATCAACGCCAACAACAAACCCGCCGGGCTGCCGAGCTGGGCGAACGAGGCGTAGAAGGTTTTGCGTTTGGCCGGAGCGTGCTCACTGGCCATCAACACTGCCCCGCCCCACTCGCCGCCGACGGAGATGCCCTGGATCAGGCGCAACACGATCAACCCGATCGGCGCCCAGATGCCGACGCTGGCGTAGCTCGGCAATAGACCAATACCAGCGGTGGCGAGGCCCATCAGTGCCATGGTCACCAGCAGCATTTTCTTGCGACCGAGGCGATCGCCCAGATGGCCGAACACCATGCCGGCCATCGGGCGGGCGATGAAGCCGACGGCGAAACTGCCGAACGCGGCGAGCGTGCTGGTCACCGGGTCACTGCTGGGAAAGAACACCTGCCCGAGCACCAGTGCAGCAGCGGTGGCGTAGATGTAGAAATCGTAGAACTCGATGGTCGTGCCAATGAAGGCAGCGGCCGCGGCGCGACGCGGCTGAGCGGTGGTGTGCATGCAAGAACCCTGTGTATTTATAGTTTTGGGCAGGTGTCGAGGCGGCTGACGCTCGCGCTCTGTGGCGCTTGTGGGCTTTATCGCTTCCGTGACAGGATTAGTCAATTTTCAAAAACTTATCTTTACTATTAGCGTGGCTACTACATGAATACTTCTAACTCATGGGTCGGTCGGCGTTTTCTCAATGACCGGCTGGACTGGAACCTGCTGCGCACGTATCTGGTGATCGGTCAGGAAGGCAGCATGAGCCGAGCTGCTGCGCGATTGCACATCACCCAATCAGCCGTCAGTCAGGCGTTGAAACGTCTCGAGGAACAACTGGATTGTGTGTTGATTGCCCGCAGCGGACGGCGCTTTGATCTGACGGTAACCGGGGAGGAAGTTCTGCGGATTGCGGCGGATATCTACGGCGATATTTCCCGTTTGGGCACCGTGGTCGAGAACCGTCATGACGACGTGGTGGGCAAGATCCGCATCCTCACCGTCAGTGGCGTGCAGGCGCGGCATTACGATGAGTTCCTTGCGGACTTCCACGAAACTCACCCGAAAATCGAGCTGGAAGTCGAGGTGATGGGCAGCTCGAACATCATCAGTTCATTGCTGCAAAAGACCGCTACGGTGGGAGTGGGATTATGTCGCCTGCCACAGCCTCGGCTGGAGCAACGAGTGCTGTTCCGAGAGCGCTACGCATACTTTTGCGGGCAGCGGCATCGACTGTTCGGGCAGCAGAATCTGACGCTGGAGCAACTGGCGGCGGAGAACTTTGTCAGCTTCACCAGCGATCAGCTCGGCGGCAATCTTTCACCGTTGACGCTGTTTCGTGACCAACAGGGGTTTACCGGCAAGATCGTCGCCTCCTCCACCAGTTTCGAAGAGATTTATCGTCTGATCTGTGCGGGGTTCGGGATTGGCTGTCTGCCGACTCACCTTGTACGGCGGGATGTCGAACAGGGTCTGCTGTGGCGCTTGCCGCCGGAGGACGGGGTGGTGGATTTCGATATCCATCTGCTGTGGAATCGCGAACAGAAGATGACCCAGGCGGAAACGGTGTTCCTCGACAGCTTCCAGCACATGCTCAGCTTGCGTGAGCCTGTGCTGTGAAGCTGTGGCGGGTTAAACGTGGGGATCGCCCGGCGCCTTGGTCGGCGCCGCGTATTGCGGCTTGAGATGACCGTCCTGATCGAGTAGCCAGGCGTCCATGATCTGCCGCACCACAGGACCTGCGACTCGGCCACCGGCTTCGCCGTTTTCGATCATCACCGAGATGGCGATCTTCGGATGCTCGGCCGGGGCGAAACCGACGAACAACGCGTTGTCACGATGGCGCTCGAGGGTTTTCTCACGGTTGTAGCGCTCGCCCTGCTTGATCGCCACCACCTGCGCCGTACCACTCTTGCCGGCGATCCGGTATTGCGCACCGGCCGCTGCCGCACGTGCGATGCCTCGGGCATCGTGCATCACCATCTGCATGCCGTGGTTGACCTGCTCCCAGTCACGCGGATCCTTGAGCAGGATGTTCGGCATCGGGTGTTCGTCCACCGGCGCTACACCGTCGACAGTCTTGGCCAGGTGCGGACGGTTCCAGATGCCCTTGTTGGCAATCAGTGCGGTGGCTTGAGCCAGTTGCAGCGGCGTGACCTGCATGTAGCCCTGACCGATGCCGAGGATCACTGTTTCGCCGGGGAACCAGGCCTGCCGGCGCGTGGCGCGCTTCCAGGCCTGGGACGGCATCAGGCCGGGAGATTCCTCGAACATGTCGAGTGAGACTTTCTCGCCGAGGCCGAACATCGCCATGTAATCGTGCAAGCGATCGATGCCGAGCTTGTGCGCCAGATCGTAGAAGTAGGTGTCGTTGGAACGCATGATCGCTGCGTCCATGTCCACCCAGCCATCGCCGCTATGGTTCCAGTTGCGGTACTTGTGGTCGAAGTCCGGTAGTTGGTAGTAGCCAGGATCGAAAACCCGGGTTTGTGGCGTGACGACACCAGCGTCGAGGCCAGCGATGGCCACTTCCGGCTTGATCGTCGAACCGGGTGCATACAGGCCACGCAGTACGCGGTTAAACAACGGGCGGTCGATTGAGTCGCGCAGCGCGGAATATTCCTTGGAACTGATACCGGTCACGAACAAGTTGGGGTCGAAGCTGGGGTTGCTGACCATGGCCAGCACTTCACCGGTCGATGGGTCTAGTGCAACGACCGAGCCGCGACGGTCGCCGAGTGCGGCTTCGGCGGCTTCCTGGAGTTTGACGTCGAGGCTCAGGACGATGTTTTTGCCGGGTACCGGATCGGTGTGTTTTAGCACGCGCAGGACGCGGCCCTGAGCATTGGTTTCTACTTCCTCGTATCCGACGTGGCCGTGCAGCTGTGGCTCGTAGAAGCGTTCGATACCGGTCTTGCCGATGGATTGGGTGCCGCGGTATTCGACGGAATCGAGAGTCTTGGATTCTTTCTCGTTGATGCGGCCGACGTAGCCGATCGAGTGTGCGAAGTGTGCGCCCAGCGGGTAGTTACGAACGAATTGCGGCTCGACATCCAGGCCGGGCAAGCGGAACTCGTTGACTGCCAGCACGGCGATCTGTTCTTCGGTCAGTTCATAGAACAGCGTTACGGGTGTAAACGGGTGACGCGACTGCTTCATGGCCTTGTCGAAGACTGTGCGGTCTTCAGCGGGCAGGTGCAGGAGGCTAATGACTTCATCCAGCTCCTGGTTGACGTCGGTCGCGCGTTCGCGGGTGATGGTCAGGTTGTAGCTGGGACGGTTGTCGGCCAGCAATACGCCGTTGCGATCGTAAATCAAGCCGCGTGTCGGCGGGATCGGCAGGACATGGACGCGGTTGTTTTCGGAGATAGTCGAGTGGTAGTCGAACTCGACGACTTGCAGGATGTACAGGCGCACAACCAGGGCGCAACTGACAGCGAAGACGAACAAGGCACAGGCGATCAGGCGTTTGTTGACCAATCGCGTCTCTTTTTCGTGATCCTTGATAGGGATGGGTTCGGGCATTTCTGCAGCCACTCTTTGACAAAAAATGAGCGCCGATCCTTGGGCGTGACATCAGTCCGTTAAAAAACGAGCTGCACCATACCAAAAACGGAGCGGTCATTTCAGAGGGATTTCCCCAATGGTTGCAGTAACGGCGGTCGGACCACTTTCCTGCGGGCAAAACAAAACCCCAACTGCTTTCGCAATTGGGGTTTCGGAATTTAATCTTGACGATGACCTACTCTCACATGGGGAAACCCCACACTACCATCGGCGATGCATCGTTTCACTTCTGAGTTCGGGATGGGATCAGGTGGTTCCAACGCTCTATGGTCGTCAAGAAATTCGGGTACTGAGTCGTGGCCAGTGGGCCTCGCTTCAGCAAATTGGGTATGTGACAGCTAGGTGTTTTGTGAGCGTCGAACTTTCGG